>NZ_JBRFJH010000010.1:0-60900 GCF_052932205.1 Finegoldia sp. P1-F-LS
AATAAAAGGTGAAGAAAATAAGCTATACCTATCACCAATATTAGATCTATTCAACAGTGAAATAATCAGCTATACACTAAGTAATCACCCAACAATAGAATTAACTAATACAATGCTAGAAAAAGCATTAGAAGAAAATAAGGACACTAAAAATTTAATTATACACTCAGACCAAGGATTTCATTACCAACATAGTACTTGGACTAAAAAACTAGAAGAAATGAATATTAAGCAAAGTATGTCAAGAAAAGGAAATTGTCTAGATAATTCTCCTATGGAAAACTTCTTTGGGATATTAAAACAAGAAATGTATTATGGAGTGGAATTTAAAAGTTATGATGAGTTAATTAGTGAGATCGAAAGATATATTAAATGGTACAATGAAGATAGAATTAAAACAAAATTAAACGGAATGTCTCCTGTTATGTACAGATTACATTCCGCTTAAAATATTATTAAATTATTCCGTGTTTACGGGTTCAGGTCAATTGCGTGCTTTTTTGTGGTATGATAGTTTTGAGGTGAGATATGGAAAAGTTTAATGTAAACAAAGACGATATGATAATTTTGTTGATTGATTTGCAAGAAAAATTGGTGCCTGTTCTTCACGACAATGAATACGTAATAAATCATACGAAGGCTGTGTTGGAGATGGCGAGAATTTACGATATTCCTGTGATTACTACACGCCAATATCCAAAGGGTTTGGGAGATACTGTCGATTGTTTGAAGGAATACGAAACAAAAGTGTTCGACAAGGTTGATTTTACTGCAAAGCTTGATGATGTTATGAATGAAATCAAAAAAACTGGAAGAAAACAAATTGTGGTTGTAGGAGCGGAAACTCACATTTGTGTCTACCAAACGATACGTGATTTGATTGACGATTACAAGATGATTGTTCTTGAAGATTGCGTTACAAGTAGACGTGTTGAAAATAAAATGAATGCGATAGCAAATTTCAGAGAAATGAATTGCTTGGTTATCAATTCCGAAACATTGATTTTCGATATTTTAAAAAGAGCGGGAAGTGCTGAATTTAAAACTTTGTCCAAATTAATCAAATAAAAAATAAATCCAACTTTACTGATTTAAAGTAAAGTTGGATTTTTTTATCCTAATAATAAATACAAGAAGTGTGCGCTGATTCCAGCTGCGATTCCTCCGATTGTGTGAGATAGAATTGCTTTTGGTGCGAGTTTTCTGGCGTTTAATGTATCCATCATTCCAACGTGTGTGGACAAATATCCTGACCAACACATTCCAAGCGCTGTGAAAACTGCGATGTCATTTCCTGTGATTAAATTTTTCTCCAATAATTTTGGAACAAGTCCAAGCGCTGCTCCGACACTTCCCAAAGCTGTAAGTGGGAATGCGATGCATTCTGATGAGCTGAATCCAAATAATGGTTTCAAAACAGGATTCAACACAGCACCAATTTTTGGAATCAAACCGACTCCTTCGTAGGCTGCTCCTGTGTAGACTACAGTTCCGTTTTCGACAGTTCCTGTAGATGTGAGTATCATAACCAACGTACAAATCACAACAACTCCAGGAATAATATCCATTCCTGCTTGCACACCGGACTTTCCACCTTCGAGCATCGAATTTAAAATTCTCTCCATCAAAGTCAAATCTTCTTTTTCTTCATCATTTTGCTCTTCTTCAATCTCCACATTTTCATCACTATCACCGTAGAATTTTTTCGTGAAATGCATCATAATTCTAACAGAAACTACAGATCCTACGACGGCTCCCAACAATCCAAGAGATGCAGCCTTCAAAAATTCTGTTCCATTTCCAAGTGAAGACATGAATGTCCACACGATAAATCCCATTCCAAATGATGTTCCCAAATTGCACAACGTAGGAAGCTGATAATTCTTGAAATATTTGGCAAATCCTTTGTCCTTTGCAAGTCCGATGATTGCTGGATTATCCGACAAGAAAGTCGTCAATATTCCAAGCGCTGATGCTCCCGGCAAATTATAAAGCGGCTTCATAACAGGACTGATAATCTTGTTGATGAGAGCAATTACTCCAAATTCGCTGAAAATTTTGGACAAAGCACCGGTCAACACAGCAATTGCCATTATGAAAAATACGGTATTAAGCAATAAATCGTGTGCTGTTTTCATCAATGTGTTGAACATATTGCCAAGACCCATAATCCTTGCAATGTAGCCAAAAAGCCCAAAAACGATAGCGAGTGTCACAAAAGATTCCAGTGATATTTCACTTTGTTTTTTAGTTTTCTTCATAAAATTCTCCATTATTTATAATATATAATTTTAATGTATTTCAGCTCAAAATACAAACTATAAAATAAAATCACGAACGAAACTTATCACAAGCAAATGAGCTGGATAGAAAATGTAGAATGCCCATTTGTTGATGTTACCTTTTTTGCCGTTGTAAAAGTGAATGATAGGAATCGACAAATACACGAACAAATACATATACGCTTCGAAGAAATATCCGAATAATATCGCAATGTATGTGTTTCTTCTGGAAGTTGATCCTAAATACAACAAGAACACTGCGAGGATTCCAAGCATGGAGTAATCTGTGTGGTAGTAATTGGCGATTGCACAAAAAATTCCCACAGAAATTATTTTTAAAATAGCCTTCACCAAATTTGATTGATCGAATTTTTCGATTTTTTCTACGACAAATATGAGACTTGCAGAAAGTGCCAATGTGAAGAACACATTTTGGTTATAAAAGTCAAACATTTGACCGCTAACTGCCAAATCAAAAGGAATTTCTGAGATAATTGCAAACGAAAACAACCTAACTATGTATTTCTCCACGCTTCTAGTTAGAAACATTCCATTCACGATTAAAAATGCAAAAATAGGAAACGCAATTCTTCCGATAAAAAGCATCAACGCTCCGACTGTGACTCTCCAATCAGAAGATGTGAGTGTCATCGTAGGATAAATGTTGAATTTTTGGAGCATATTGCATTGCACAATGTGACTGATAAGCATAGATATGCAGGCGATTATTTTCAGCCCAGAACTTGATATTCCCTTGTCTCTGTGCCAAATATCTAAATATTTTTGTCTTTGTGTTTCATTTAAAAGTTGCATTGCAATCTCCTTGAATTTGTTACAACTATTTTATCACAAATAAATCACAAAATTATCTGATATAATAAAAATAGGTGATAGTATGAAAATGATGATTTTTGAGAACAAAGTTGACGAGAATAATTTGTTCGAAAACGAAATGGATAATAGAAATTCTGTGATGTTGTCATTTTTCTTGCAAAAATTGAGAACGAAAAAGATAGTTGTCGACAGGTTCAAATTAAACAAAAACCCTGAAATGTTCGAACAACATGGTATTACACAGAGAATCGAAGATGGAATGAAACTTCCAATCACAGTTATAGATGGGAAAATCGTGCTTTCAGGAAGATATCCGAAAAGCTACGAAATACTAGATTTCCTTCACATAGACAGAAATATTTTCAACCAAGCTTACGTCAACGATAAGCGTAAATTCTGATAAGATTCTTTCCTAAGGTTTAGGAAAACAAAAAAACCTGTGACAATCACAGGTTTACATAATACTTTTTAATCTATTTAATCTATTCTATTGAATCCAAGAACATTTTGACAATTTCGTGGCCTTGTTTCAAAGTATCCAACGCCATTTCGGGATGATATTGTACTCCCAAGAAAAATTTCTTGTTTTTAACATAAGCTGCTTCCACTATATCATCGGAAGATTTTTGCAACACTTCAAGCTTCTCAGCCACATCTTTAATCGCTTGATGATGAAGGCTATTCACATAAAATTTGTCGCCGAATTTTTCCTTGAACATTCCGTAATTCGTAACCTCATGAACCAAATCGTTGTATGGTTTGTCTTGTGAATGAATGATGGAAATGTCTTTTTGTTTTTTCAAATCTTGATACAAAGTTCCGCCCAAATACACATTCATTATCTGTAGTCCACGACAAATTCCCAAAGTAGGAATGTCTTTTTGGTAGCAAATATCCATCAAATTAAATTCCAATTCATCTCTAACATTTGATGAAATTCCGCATTCCAAAATTTTGTCTTCTCCATAATATGATGGTGCGACATCAAGCCCACCTGTAAACACAATTCCATCCAATCTATCGACGATTTCTTCTAGGAATTTCCTGTCAGAATTAAACGGAAGAATTATTGCGTAAGCTCCGTTTCTTTCGATAAGTTCAATGTATTTTCTCAGCATAAAAAGTCTGTTTTCTGCCACATCGTAAAGTGGTGTAAGTCCTATTATTTTCATATTTCCTCCAATTATTTCTCAATATTATTATATCAAAGATAAAACAAAAACACATTTTTTGATTAAATCAACAAAAGTGCTATAATATTATTATATTTGGAGAAATATCGAAGTGGTCATAACGGGGCGCACTCGAAATGCGTTTGGGATTATTTCCCACGTGGGTTCGAATCCCACTTTCTCCGCCAAATTAAAAATAGATAGCTACAATTAGCTATCTATTTTTTTATGCCATAAAATTGGTTTTATTTTATTCTGCTGTTACAACATTTCTTTTCAAGAAAGAAAGTTTGGTTTCGCTGACAAGAATTGCTGCGAATATGAATACAAATCCTATTACTGAGTAAACTGTCAATGATTCGATTCCAATAAGTACAGGAATTAAAATTCCGAATATCGACTCAAATCCCAAAATAATTGCCGCAGTAGATGGGTTTGTGTATTTTTGTCCGATGTTTTGAAGAAGTAGTGCAACTGCAGTACACATTACTGCTAGGTACAATAATTCCATCACAGATCTTGAAGTTACAACGATGTGTGAATTGTCTTCTATTACAATTGTAGTTATCCAAGACAACACAGCCGCCATTATAAATTGCAATATCGTCATGACGATAGGGTCACGACCTTTTGCAAGTGCACTTACTGCGATGATGTGTGATGCGAACAACAATCCGCTAAGTAAAGCTAATAAATCTCCAAGCCATGCCAACGGATTATCCACGTGAGCGCTCGAACCCGAAAGAGATATGAAAAATATTCCCGTTATACACAAAGCCGCCGCTGACAAATTGTATCTGTCTGGTCTTTGTTTGAATACAATCCAACCTAAAAACGGCACGATTACGCAATAAGATGCAGACAAGAATCCGCTTCTACCTGGATCTGCGAATTTAACGCCCAATGTTTGTGATGAATACGCCATGAACAAAAATATTCCAATCAAAAGTCCGCTTTTTAAGTCGTCAAATTTTGCTTGGCGAAGTCTCTTCCAGAAAATAATCGATAATAAAATTGCTGCCAACGTAAATCTTATAGCCAAAATAAAGTTGGGATTGAATGTTTTGGAAGATTGCTTAACCACAGTCAATGAACTTCCCCAAAGAATCGCCACTATTAATAATGCTAATTTGGCGAATAAATTTGCTTTCTTTTTATCCATTTTTTCCTCCTAATATGTAATTTCAGATATATTATCGCAGTTTTCTTACAATTTGTAAACACCTAAACAGGCACAATTATTTATTTGCACACAAAAAAGGAGGAATATCCTCCTTGTGATTAATAAATTTATACGAACGGAATATATT
Source organism: Finegoldia sp. P1-F-LS (assembly GCF_052932205.1). Lineage (NCBI taxonomy): Bacteria > Bacillati > Bacillota > Tissierellia > Tissierellales > Peptoniphilaceae > Finegoldia > Finegoldia sp. P1-F-LS. The sequence goes on from NZ_JBRFJH010000010.1 coordinate 5,599, forward strand.
TTGAATATCCTTCTTCTTCCATTTTTTCTAATGGGACAAATCTCAAACTTGCACCGTTAATGCAATATCTGAGACCGCCTTTTTCTGATGGACCATCGTCGAACACATGACCCAAATGACTGTCAGCGTGTTTGCTTCTAACCTCAGTTCGAACTCTGGATAATTTGTGATCATCAGAATAATTTACAGAACTTGACGTGATTGTCTTCGTAAATGATGGCCAGCCGCAGCCTGCATCGTATTTGTCCTTTGAAGAAAACAACGGCTCACCACTTACGATGTCGACGTAGATTCCTCTTTCATCAAAATCATTGAAAGATGATGTGTGAGGGCGTTCAGTCGCCTCATTTTGAGTAACCCTGTAGCTCACATCCGAGAGATTTTGTCGCAATTGTTCATCGGACATTTTCTTGTATTCAGTCGTATCCAAATCCTCATCAAAAGCATTCAAATTAATGTGGCAATATCCGCCGGGATTCTTGTCCAAATAATCTTGATGATAATCTTCTGCCAACACGAAATTTTGTAATTTTTCAACCAAAACAGTTAGCTTTTCATCGTATTTTGATTGAATGTATTTCATAACGGAATTGATAACTTCCAAATCTTCTTCATCTTCGTAAAAAATTCCCGTTCTGTATTGTTCGCCGATATCATTTCCTTGCTTATTCACAGAAATTGGATTGATAATTCTGAAATAGTGCAGCAAAATTTCTGCCAAATCCAATCTATTTTTATCGTAGACAATTCTCACCGTTTCTGCGTGATGAGTTTGTTTTATTTTCTTGTAGTCGGTGTCTGTTCCCTCGCCATTCGCATAGCCTGTGTCAGTATCGATGACTCCTTGTAATTTTTTGAAATAAGCTTCCACTCCCCAAAAACATCCACCAGCCAAATAAATTGTACTTTTTTCAATAAATCTCATATTACACCTCTTACAAAATTATACCCAGTTAAATATTTTTTATTCAAAAAAATTTGGCATACAAAAAGCAGCTAATTAAAAGCTGCTCATTGAAATTATTTTGATTTCATTGTTTCTTGGCGATTCATTGTGTGATATGAACCTTTGAATTGTTCTTTTTTAGGACTATTGTTCCAGATTTCTTCTGCTTCAACTTCCCAGTTTTTCGCATATTCATCGCAGTTACCACAAAGTGAATCTACAGTTTGCTTAGATTCCAAATCAGTAGATTTTGCATCAGTGCTATGAACCATTTCTCTAAGTTCGTTTGGATTTTCAAGCATTGGGCAAGGCATCAACATATTATCGTTGAATGGTTGACCGTCGTGATATTTTGTAAATAGGGGAGCTCTCAAACAATCCAACAAAGATTTTTCTCTGATATTAGAATCGCTGTAGTGAATGAAAACACAAGGTTCCACATCGCCGGAAGCATTAATGTGAAGATATCTTCTTCCACCTGCAATACAACCTCCAACATATTCAGCATCGTTTTGGAAATCCAATGCGAATAATGGTTTTTCTGCTCTATATTTTCTTAATCTTTCGATAGTTTGTTTTCTTTGTTCAGGAGTAGGTAGTAAATCAGTTACAGCAGCATTTCCAACTGGCATATAGTGGAAGTACCACACAAAATACGCCCCTAACTCTATTAGGTAATCGTAGTATTCTTCGCTTGTAATTGAATCAAAGTTTTGTGAAGTATAGCAACAAGAAATACCGTAAATCAAATGACGTTCTTGTAGCATCTTCATTGCTTTGATTACTTTTTTATAAACACCTTCTCCACGTCTACCGTCAGTTGCTTCTTCAAAACCTTCAAGTGAAATCGCAGGAATGAAATTACCAACTCTTTGCATTTCGTCTACGAAATCTTCGTCAATTAAAGTTGCATTAGTAAATGATAAGAATACACAGTCGTTGTGTTTTTCGCACAATTTAATCAAATCATCTTTACGCACAAGAGGTTCACCGCCTGTGTATATGTACATATAAGTTCCTAATTCTTTTCCTTGAGTGATGATTGAATCAATCTCATCATAGCTTAAGTTTTGTTTGTAGCCGTATTCAGCAGCCCAACATCCAGTACATTTTAAGTTACATGCAGATGTAGGATCCAACAAAATTGCCCATGGGATATTACAATTGTATTCTTCTCTGTATTTTTGCTGAGTTTGCCATCCCAAAACAGACGCATTCATAAAAAAGTTATACGCTACTTTTTTAATTTGTTTTTTGTCAACTTCTTGGAAAATTTTCATCACAAAACTATGGTAAGGGTGATTTTCGTCTTCAAAAACTTCCCTTATAATTTTAATTTGAGGCGCGAAATCTCCGTGAGAAAGGTTTTCTGCCCATTCGACTAATTGTACCCCTCTTTTTTGAGGATCCTTCGCAACGTAATCGAATACCTTATCAAATCCATATCTTTTTCCAGCTTCTATAATTTTCATATAACCACCTTTTCATATATTAAAATTTTTTAGAATCAGTTCAATAGATATATATCTTAACTTCATTGTATCTCAAACGTTAATCAAAGTCTTTGGACAAAAGGGTGTATTTGCCTAAAATTCTAACAAAAATGACAAAAAATCTAACAAATTAATTCATTTTACTCCTAGTTAATGAAGATTTAACGGTATCTTTTAATAGAAATCCTATCCTTTTTATTTTTTTCTCGATATCCTCATCCATTCCTGAAGTTAGCCATCTGATAACCAAATCTGTAATTGCACTTTGGAAGAATTTAATAATAATCTCCTTGTCATCCTTCTTCGCGTGAATTTCCTTGTCCACATTTTCTATGTAAGTTCGCATAATTTGTCCCGATTTAGTGTACAAATAATCAGACAGTGTTTTTCTAGAAATAGAATTGTAAATGTGGTAAATCGCAGTTTTGTTATCAATAGCAAACTGCATTTCTTCGATAAAACTATCCTCCCAAGAAATATTATCCGATTCATTCAACACCCTCTTAAGTCTTATTTCAAAAATCGTGTCTATGATTTCATTCAAATCTTTAAAGTGATAATAAATAGTGTTTCTGTTGATTCCACATTCTTCAGCTAGTTTTCCAACCGTAATTTTATTCAGAGGTATTCTGTTGAGAAGATTGATTAAATTTTCCATTATCATTTTCTTCGTATAATCCGCGTTCATAAAATCCCCCTTTTAACATAATCATATTCCAAATCGAAGAAAATTTCCACCAAAAAAACTAGCCGCAAATTTTGCAGCCAGTTTATTGTAATTATTTTAATAATTCTTCAGCAATTCTCAAAGATTTTCCAGCGTAAACTGTAGCAGGGCCACCACCCATAGCAACGCAAACTTCCATCATTTCTGAGATTTCTTCGATTGTACAACCTGCATCAATACATCCTTTAGTGTGATGAACGATACATCCGTCGCATTTTACAGTAATTCCGATTGCAAGAGCTATCAATTCTTTTTCCTTCAAAGATAATTTTCCGTCTTTAAAAATTTCTCCACACATACCAGAGAAATTCTTAGCTACATCTGGTAAATGTTCTCCAAATAATTTTGAGTTTTCAGCCAATACTTCTTTACTATCCATAAATTACCTCCTATTTTTTAGACAATTTGCATTGCCTTTGTAATATAATCTTATCAAATACAACAAGAGAAATCTTAATTATAGGATATTTCAATAAATGAAGGTGTATTTATAGGCGTTTTATATAAATTAAAAAAAAACAATGTGATATAATATAACTATAAAATTTAGGAGGGTAATATGAAAAAGCTTTACAAATTATTAGTTTTGATGATGGTAATGGCGATAGGATTTACAGGATGCGCCAACAATTCTGACAAAACTAATTCCAACGAAAAAACTGAATCAAAAGAAGATTCAAAGGCAAAAGAAAATTACGAAATCAGCTTCAGTGGTTCATCTACTTTGGCACCTGTTATCAGCAAGATTTCTACAACTTTTATCGAAAAGAATGTAACTTGGGACAAGGTTGATTCTTCATTACCAGACAAGAACATTACAATTTATGTATCAGCTGGTGGATCTGGCGCAGGAGTCAAGGCTGTGTTGGACAACGTTGCAAACTTCGGAATGTTAGCGCGTGAAGTAAAAGATAAGGAAAAAGAAAAAGTTAAAGATTACAAGGAATACAACTTGGGTTTAGACGCATTGACACTTGCAGTTAATCCACAAAACAAAGTAATTGCAGCAAAAAAAGGTAACTTAACTAAAGAAGAAATCGTGAAGATTTTCTCCGGCGAATACAAAAAATGGAGCGATGTTGACCCATCACTTCCACAAGAAGATATCGTAGTTGTAACTCGTGATCTAAGCGGTGGTGCACACGAAGTATTCCAAAAGAAAGTAATGAAGGATGTAAAAGTTAGACAAGATGCAATCCAAGCGCCAACAATGGGAGCTTTGGTTTCTAAGATTATCGAAAATCCAAACGCAATAGGATATGCATCATTCGGTATCGCAAATCAAAACAAAGGCAAATTAATTCCTTTGAAAGTTGACGGAGTAGAACCTACTGAAGAAAATATTTTGAATAAATCATATTACATTTCAAGACCTTTGATCATCATGAAAAGCGGTGATTTGACAAAAACAGAACAACTTTTCATCGATTATCTAAACTCAAAAGAAGGAAAGCAAACTATCAAAGATATGGGATTCATTCCTAATAAATAAATTCAAAAGCAAAGTGATATCACTTTGCTTTTTGTACATAATAGAAAAGTTGAGGGGTAGTTATGAGAACAAAAAACAACATATTTAAAACTTTGGTGTATATATTTGCTTTCTTTTCCATAGCTTTATTGGCAATACTAATAGGATTTATGTTCAAAGAATCGCTTCCTTTTTTCAAACAGTACAGTGTAAATAAATTTTTGTTTGGAAAGACTTGGGATTCGATGGATGGAAGTTTCGGAGCGTTCAATATAATTCTCGCAAGTTTTTACATTGCATTGTTGGCTTGCATATTTTCGTTTCCAATTAGCTACGGATTGTCACTTATGATTGTGTTTTACACGAATGAAAAAGTGAAAACTTTAGTGAGTTGGATAATCAGAATTCTTGCTGGAATTCCTTCGATTATTTACGGGTTTTTCGGGTTGTTTGTAATCGTGAAATTTTTTGAGAAAAATTTCAAAATGGCAGCGGGAGAATCGGTGTTCGCAGGAAGTGTCATATTATCCATAATGATTTTGCCGTATTTTGTGGAAGTGTTGACTGAAACTTTTGAAAAGATAAAACAAAAATACAAGAGACAATCGGACTGTTTTGGAATTAGCAAGGAATATTTCATCAGAAAAATCGTACTCAAACAAAGTCTACGAAGCGCATTCAGTGGGTTTGTTCTTGCATTTTCAAGAGCCATTGGAGAGACAATGGCAGTAATGATGGTGATAGGAAACGCACCGATATTGCCCAAATTTTTCTCCAAAGCAGAAACCATTGCATCACTAATTGCACTCGAAGTGGGGATGAGTGAAGCGGGAAGTTTGCACTATCACGCGCTTTATGCAAGTTCATTTGTGCTTTTGGTTTTCGTAATTATACTTGATGTAATACTTTTTGTGACTAAAAAAAGGACGGATAATTATGACGAAATTTAAGGATTTTTTGATTAAATTGTGGGTATACTTATCATTTGCAGTCGTGTTTTTCTTCGTGTTCAAGATTTTTTATTTTTTAATATCCAAGGGAATATCGTCTGTAAATTTGGAGTTTCTTACACAAAATCCTCAAGGGCTTCCATTAGGAACTACGGGTGGAATCAAATCTAGCATAATTGGATCTTTTTGGTTGATGATAATTGCGATGGGAATTTCAACATTGTTGGGTGTTTTTTGTGCAATTTACAGAGTTTTTTATTGCAAATCAGAAATCTTGAAATCAGTAATTTCTCTAATAATTCAATGCATTGCATCCATTCCTTCAATAATAATAGGAATGTTTGTGTACGGATTTTTCATAGTAACACTTAACATATCCAAAAGTTTACTCACAGCAGCAATCGCACTTTCGTTGATTGTATTTCCATTTGTAGAAGTGAACATCGAAAAATCAATCGCAGAAATCAATAAAAACACAATAAAAGACAGCTTTTCACTTGGAATTGACAAGACGTACATGATAAGAAAACTCGTAATGCCAATGATTTCTAGAAATATCATCACGATTTCGCTGTTGGCAGGAAGCTATGCAATAGGAGCGACAGCACCACTTCTACTCACAGGAGCAGTATTCATGAATAATTCGATAAGTCTATTCAAACCTGTTACAGCACTGCCTTTTCACTTGCACATGCTACTTAGCCAATCAATTGCAATAGAAAAAGCGTATGCAACGGCGTTGGTGCTTATTATGATATTGATAATTCTACACATATTGGCTTATGTGGTGCTAGTATTTTCGGGAGGTAAATTAGTTGAGCATATTACAAATAAATAACCTAGACATATCCTACAAAGAAAAAAATATATTGGAAAATGTGAATTTGACCGTTGAAAAAAACGAAATAATCAGCATAATGGGAAATTCTGGGTCGGGCAAATCTACATTTTTGTCTTGTCTGAATGGATTTTTATCAGAAAATGGCGGACAATATTCGGGAGAAATATTATTCGATGGCACAGACATCTCACAATACAAACTAATCGATTTGAGAAGACAAATCTCAATGCTATTTCAAGATTCCACAGTATTTGATATGTCAATTGAAAAAAATCTGACATATACATTGGAATATTTTTTAGGCAAAAATTACGACAAAAAAACGAAAATAGAACAAATACTCAAGAGTGTGAACTTGTACGAAGAATTAAAAGACAATCTGAAAATGAATGCCAACAAACTTTCTGGAGGACAAAAACAAAGACTCTGCATAGCCAGAATGCTCACAACAAATCCCAAAATACTGATATTTGATGAACCTTGCTCATCTTTGGATTTGCAAAACACATTGGCAATAGAAAATCTGTTGAAAAACTTGTCACAAAACTACACCATCATAATTTCAACACACAACACAGACCAAGCACGAAGAATATCAGATAGGATTTTGTTTATTGAAGATAAAAAACTGGTTGAACAAGATGAAATATAATAATATAAGATTTGAGGACGAGAAAAAATATGAAAATTATGGTAGTTGAAGATGATATTGATTTATCAGAATTAATTAGGATGTATTTGATTCCAGAAGGATGGGAGATAGAAACTTTTCATACTGGTAAAAAAGCAGTTGAAAGTTTTAATCGAAATCATTATGATTTAATACTTTTGGACTTATTGCTTCCAGATATAAATGGGTTTGAGATATGCAAACAAATACGAGAAAAATCCACGATTCCAATAATTATGCTCACTGCTCTGGAAGATTCTATTCATAAAGTACAAGGATTAAATATGGGTGCAGATGACTATATCATAAAACCTTTTGAGCCAACAGAATTAGTCGCCAGGATTAAGTCAAATCTCAGGAGAAGCTATGAATTTTCTTCTGTAAAATCTTTAGACAATGAAGAACACGAACGTGACGAACTCGTTGTAGGAAGTTTGCGATTGAACAGAAAAACGCATAAAAGCTTTTATAATGAAATAGAAATAATTTTAACGCCGAAAGAATTTGATATTTTATGGCTGTTGATGGAAAAACCAGACGATGTTCACAATATGGATGAAATACATTACAAAATTTGGAAAGATGAAGTGCTGTCAACAGAGGTAAATCCCGTTATGGTTCACATAAGAAGAATACGAGCTAAATTCGAACAATGCGGAATAAGTTCAATAATAAAGACAATATGGGGAGTGGGGTATAAGATTAATGCGTAAAGAAAATTCATATATTAAAAGAATCATTCTGTATCAATGTTTATGGATAGCTGTTGGAATTTTTATTACATTTGCTTTTCATCAATTGATAGACACCTTGATAATTTACAATATCGACACAGAAGCCGAGATGAGTTCAATATATAAGATTTATTTTGGATATGGTCATTATTTTTTCATTATGCTAGGCGCAATTGTAATAACCATCGGATGTTTTTACATTCAGAACAAACAATTTGAAAAATATCGCGAGTATTTTGTATCTGGAATTAAATACATTAAAGGCGAAATTCCTGAGATAAGAGAATTTCATGAATCTTTATCTAACGAAAGATTGGATTTCATCAATATTCGAAAACAAATTTTAGAGATGGAAAACAATTATGAACTGGCATATAAGGAAAAAACAGATTTGCTGACATATTTGGCACATGATATTAAAACACCTCTGTCAAATTTATTGGGATATTCAACGTTGCTTTACGATGAAGACAATTTAACTTATGAGCAACAAAAAAAGTTTATAAAAGTTATCTACGAAAATGTGAAATCATTAAATAGTTTGAGCGAAGATTTCTTCTCCTATTTGAAATTCAATTTAAATGAAATTCCAATTAACATCAAAAAGTTTGATGCAGAACTATTTTTAAAACAATGGGAAGAAGAAAGAAAAACACTGGTGAACGATAACGATTTGGATATTAGATTTGCAAATGCTTCCGGTAAAGAAATTAATACAGACCCTGAATTACTCGTGAGGATTTTGGATAATTTGGTATCGAACGCGACCAAATACTCAAAAAAGGGTACTACCATAATTGTTGAAGTTGAGATAAAGGATAAATCATTAAATTTGACGGTTAAAAATGAAATCGAAAATGATTTGAACGTAGATTGGAAATTGGTGAAAAATAAATTTTATCGCGGAGATATGTCACGAAATCGCTTAAAAAATAATGGGTCTGGAGTTGGACTTACAATTGTAAATGATATTGTGACACATTTGAATGGAAAATTTGATGTGTGCAATAAAGATAATTTGGTAATTGCAAATGTAAATATTCCTGTTTATTAAAAAAGAAATAAAAAAGCAAGAATTAATACAAGAAAACTTAATCTCTTATTTTGAAGACTAACCTATAATGACTTTATAAGGTTAGTTTTTTTATTGGCAAGTCATAAGGGGGAATAGTTTATGAAAAAAATAATACGCTTATTGACATTTTTGTTGATTTTTGCTGTGGGGTTAGGATTTTTCTCTTACAAAGACTCACGTTTGATGGAGTTTTTTATAAGAGAGTTCGACACCACGGTTAATATAACCACTAAGCCACAAAATACTGAAAAAAACATTCTTGAAATTCAAAAAATTGCTAAGAAAAACAAAATTAGTTTCATAAAAGAAGTTTACAAACCCAAAAACTCATTAAAAGAAAAACAGAAAATAAATATATTTGTTTATCTTGATGATGCGAAGTGGTTTAAGAAATCATTTAAGAACATTGATATCGATGAAAATTACAACGGGATTAATAGATTCAAAAATGTAACCGAGCACAGCATTTTGACAAGCAAGGAAGTTGATTTTATTGAATATTCTAAGATTGAAAATCACACTTTTAATGGAGATTATCACATTAAAGGAACGCCTTCTAATATTGGGAAATTTATCGACGAATTAAATGGTAGAAAAGAATTGGAAATTGATGCTACAATTGACAAATCTTTTTCGGTTGCTAGTGAAATCACACAAAAACAAGCCATATTATACGCGATGCTTATTTTAATAATTGTTTTTGCTTTGGCGTTCAGCGTTGTAATTTACAATTCATCACTTTCCAAGGAAATATCGATAATTTCTCTATTGGGTCATGACAAAATGAGTTTTTGCTGTAAAAAGGCGATGAATTTGTTGGCAATTACAATATTGATTTCGTTGATGGCATTGTTTGGCGTGTTGTTTTATTTGACACACCCGGACTCGATGATTGGCTTTGCAATAGCAGTCAAACAAATATTCATATCACTTGTTTTAATGGGAATTTTATTGACAATATTTTATTTTCTTATGCTTTACTTCAGAGTTAAAAATGTCAGCACTATTTCGTGGCTAAAAGGCTACAAAAAAAGATATAAAATAAGTCCTGTGATTTTTAAAGTTATTTCATTTTCTGTTGTCCTATATCTATTTGTTGTAACTGTGTTTGGATTAAGCGATTATGTTACTTCTACTTCATATTTTGATGCATGGGAGAAATCGAAGAATTATGCTAATATAGCTTGTGCATGGCCGTGGACTTATGTTGAAAATGATGATAAGTTTGAAAAAATAGTAGTCCCAAAGTTAAATAATTTATGGGATGAATTAGATTCTAAAGGAGCAATTCTGTTTTTCGCACCAAATATCCAATATGAAAATGATGATGAATATTTAAATAAACGGGCTTTTAAAGGTAGGTATGCTTATATTAACAAGAATTATGTTGAAATAAACAACTTAGTTGATTCACAAAACAAACCACTAACAACTCATACGCCTAATTCTAATGAATGGATTATATTTGTCCCTGAAAATATAACAATAACTGAATTTGATAAGCAGAATATCAGAAAATCACATATTTTTAATTGCGTGAATCAAAAAGACGATGTCAGTGAGAAATACATCAAAATCAAGAAAAAGCAGTATGTTTTTACGTTTGATTGCCAGCAAAATATAATTAGTCCAGATATATTTAATTATGTTTTGGTTATGGTAAATGGCAAAGAATTAGCACCTACCAGAGAGATTAAAATACCGTCACTGGTTAACGGCAAGTTTCATCCCTACATCCCAAATCCGAATAAGGGCTATGATTATTTAAAACCAGCCATTCAAAAAACACAATCATCTGACTATATACTTTTCGTCACGAGCGTATATGACGAAGTCGTTGAAAAAATAGAAATGTATAAGACAGAAACGACCATATATTTTTTAGGATTTTTGCTATCGGTTTTAATATTGTTTGTAACGATAAAAATAGATGAAGAATCATATTTTTATAATTATGGACAAAAAATCTACGTTTCTAGATTACTGGGATATGGTTTTAAATCTATCCATAAATCTAAAATACTTCAGATTATAGTTGGATTTATCATTAGTATTATTATTTGTTATATGATAATACTATTCACGATATATTTTAGAAACTTTGAGTTTTTCGAGCCAAAAGATGGATGGAGTTTAAGAAAATTATTAATTTGTCTAATAATGTCAATTATTAGTGTTATTATTTGTTTCATGTATGAAATTATTAACATAAAAAAGAACGAAAAAAATTTAGTGACAAAGTTAAAGGAAGGTAATTAAATGAATGTTAATAAACCTCAAATATCATTAAAAAACATATCGAAAAAATATGGTAACCATAAAATATTAGAAAATATTAATCTCGAAATTTATGAAGGGGATTTTATATGCATTTTTGGCAAAAGTGGTGGAGGAAAGACAACGCTATTAAATATTATTGGGACGCTTGAAGAATATGATGAAGGGGAATTAAAATGCTTTTCTAAACATAATCCATTTAGAAATGAAAAAGAATCTGAACTTTTACGAAGGTATAAAATAGCATATCTTTTTCAAAACTTTGCATTGGTGGATAATATGACAGTTCAAGAAAATTTAAATTTGGCAGTAAAATACAGTAGAAGTACAGATAAGAAATCACTTATCAAAAAAACTCTTATGGATATGGGAATAGAAGACAAGATTAAGTCAAAAATATTTGAATTATCAGGTGGAGAACAGCAAAGAGTAGCTCTCGCGAGAAATATGGTTAAGCCATACGAAATAATGTTAGCAGATGAACCGACAGGATCGTTAGATAGTGAAAACAAAAAGATAGTAATTGATACACTTGTAAAACTAAACAAAATGGGGAAAACTATAATTGTTGTTAGTCATGATAAAGAATTTGAAAAAATTGCGCACAAAAATTTTATTATCGAAAATGGCAAACTGAAACAGCTAGATTTTGTAGCGGAGAAATAATAAAATATTCGGGTTTAAAAGGGTATGTGAAAACTTTTCACAGCCTATATACAGAAAGATCAATCCAATAAAGCCATCGAACAACTAACAAAAGAAATGAAAAATTTATAAATAAATTATCCTACTTGCTGATTTTGCAGGTAGGATTATTTGATTTCAAACGTTAAGAAATTCTAAAGATTACAGAAAAAATGAGCAAATTTAATGAAGTTGTGATATAATTTTAACTGTTAAATATATTAATAGGATGATGAGAAATGGAAAAATCAAATCAAAAAAAATATACTTTTTTGATTAATACAACGCCCCCTCCAAGGCTGATCAAAAGAATGGATCTTGTAAAAGATAAGTTCGATTTGTATGCGATTTGCTGGGATAAAGGTGGGGATGAAAAATATGATTTCAAGCGTGATTTTTGCAAGAAGGAAATAATTAACATAGATGCTGACAACAGTAATCCTATGAAAAGACTTATTCCAACTTACAAATTTTCACAGAAAGCTTATAAAATATTGGAGAGAATTAAACCAGATTTAATTCATGTCCAAAGTTATGATATGCTAGAGATAGCTACCAAATACAAGAAAAATAACGACAACAAGGTTAAGATTATATATGAAGTGCCAGATATCCACAGATATTTGACTGATGACAAGAAGAGTTTCCCGATGAATATTGTGTCTTCTATTTTGAAAAAAAGAGAGAACAATATGCTCGCATTTGTCGATTTGATGATTATGACAAGCATGAAATTCTGGGAACACTTCGATGGGAAATACAGCAAGGACAATTTGGTGTTCATGCCTAATATTCCAAATTTGGAATTATTCAAGGATTATGATAAGTTAAGGGTGAAAAACCAACACGATACCTTCACTGTTGGCTACATCGGTGGGCTTAGATATTTGAACGAATTGAAAAAGCTTGTGAAAGCGATGGAAGGTTTGGGAATGAATCTTATGATGGCAGGTTTCGAGAGCGGAACGTACTTTAAAGAGCTTTCTGAAACGAAAGATTTTATCGAATATCGTGGCAAATTTTACTATGACGATGAGATTGCAGAGCTGTATTCGAAATGCGACTGCATATTCTCGGTGTACGATGCGTCGATGAAAAATGTTAGGATTGCACTTCCGAACAAATTATACGAATCCATTCACGCAGAACTTCCTATAATTGTCGCAAGAGACACTTATCTATCAGAAGTTGTAAACGAATGGAATGTGGGAGTTGCGGTTGATCACGAATCGGACGAGGAAATGAGAAATGTTTTGATTAAACTTAGAGATGACCAATCATTCTACCATTCGCTTCAAGAAAACTGCAGAAAAATGCAATCAGAATTGAATCCACAAAAAAACAACGAAAGATTATTAAAAAGAATAGAAAATTTATTTTAAAGGAGAGAATATTATGATTAATGTAATTGGTTTAGGTTACATAGGTCTACCTACAGCTTTGATGCTTGCAACATCAGGTAATAAGGTAGTGGGAACAGATATTAAAGAAGAAGTAATTGACAAATTAAAGCATAAAAAATTAACTTTTGAAGAAAAAGGAATGGATGAGCTTTTCGAAAAAGCTTTGAATGCAGACATCACTTTTTCATTAAAACCAGTATCTACTTCTTTCTACATCATTACAGCGCCAACTCCATACGATCCTGTATCTAAGAAATTGGATTGTTCTTATGTTGTAAAGGCAGTAGAATCAGTGTTGGAACCTGCAGAAGAAGATGCGATTATTGTTGTTGAATCGACAATTTCACCAGGAGCAATCGACACATATGTTAGACCTGTTGTTAATGAATACATGGAAAAATCTGGCAAGAAATTAAACTTGGTTCACGCTCCAGAAAGAATTATTCCTGGTAACATGGTTTACGAATTGGAGCACAACGCAAGAACAATCGGCGCTGACGATCCAAAATACGGCGAAAAAGTTAAACAAGTATACTCATCTTTCTGCAAAGGCGAAATCAATCTAACTAACATCAAAACAGCTGAAATGACAAAAGTTGTTGAAAATACATTCAGAGATATCAACATTGCATTCGCAAACGAATTGGCTAAGATTTGTCGTCAAGGTGGACTTGATGTCAACGAAGTTATCAGAATTTCTAACAAACACCCAAGAGTTAATATTCTTTCACCAGGACCTGGTGTAGGTGGACATTGTATTTCAGTTGACCCATGGTTTTTAGTTGGAGATTATCCACTTCTTACTGAAATAATCTACAAAGCTCGTCAAATCAACGATTCAATGCCAGAATATGTTCTTAGACGTGCCTACAATATTATGCAAGAAAACAACTTAAAAGATTTTTCAAGAGTTGGTATTTACGGATTGACTTACAAAGAAAACGTAGACGATGTAAGAGAATCACCAACACTTCAATTATTACAACACCAAAAAGAACATTTGGGAGATGGATTGAAAGTTTACGATCCAATGGTAAAAAGAGAAGTTGTGGAAAATCAATACCACGATTTGAACAAATTCTTAAACGATGTTGATTTCGTAATCGTAATGATTGGTCACGACGAAATCAGACAAAACATGGATGTTTTAAAAGACAAAGTTGTACTTGATACAAGAAACATCGATGCTGAAAACAAATACAATTTCTACAAATTATAAAATAAATTAAAGGGCGCTAAATTTGCAGCGCCTTTTTTTAAAAAGAGGTAAAAAATGAAAAAAGTAATGGTGGTTTTTGGAACAAGACCAGAAGCTATTAAAATGTGTCCACTTGTAAAAGAACTCAAAAAAAGAGATGAATTCGAAGTTTGTGTACTTGTAACTGGACAACACAAAGAAATGTTGCGTCAAGTATTGGACGTTTTCGAAATCAAAGAAGACTACAACTTGGATATCATGAAAGAAAAACAAAGCTTGTTCGATGTTACCACAACTATTTTGGAAAAAATAAAATCTATATTAGAAGAAGAAAAACCGGACATTGTATTGGTTCACGGAGACACTTCGACAAGTTTTGTTGCAGGACTTGCCGCATTCTATTTGAGAATACCAGTAGGTCATGTGGAAGCCGGACTGAGAACTTACAACAAATACTCTCCATATCCAGAAGAATTCAACAGACAAGCCATAGGATCGTTGGCAGATTTCCACTTCGCACCAACTACAACTGCAAGGGATAATTTGCTACGAGAAAACAAAGACGAATCCAAAGTTTTCGTAACAGGAAACACAGTAATAGATGCACTTCAGACAACAGTTGTCGACAATTATCAAAACGAAAATTTGATTGAAGGCAAGAAAATGATTCTACTAACAATGCACAGAAGAGAAAACTTGGGAGAATCCATGAAGAATTCCTTCAGAGCAATCAAACGAGTTGTCAACGAAAACGAAGATATATATGTGATTTATCCGATACATTTGAATCCAAAAGTACGAGAAATCGCAAATGAAGTATTCGACAATCACCCTAGAATCAAACTAATTGAGCCGTTGAATGTAGTTGATTTTCACAATTTCATGAAACAATCATTCTTCGTAATGACAGATTCAGGCGGAATTCAAGAAGAAGCTCCAGCACTTGGTAAACCTGTTTTGGTAATGAGAGACACAACAGAAAGACCAGAAGGGGTAGAGGCAGGGACATTAAAATTAACTGGGCTTTGCGAAGAAGACATCTACAACGAAATGACCAAACTTCTTCACGATAAAAATGAATACGACAAAATGAGCGAAGCTGTCAATCCTTACGGAGATGGCCACGCATCCGAAAGAATCTGTGACATTTTATCAAAAAATCTATAAACAAAAAAAATCCAACTTCATATAGAAGTTGGATTTCGTATTTAAACGTCAAATAAATTTGACGCGTTAACAGATTGGATTTTCTCAATATCTTAATCTGGAATTGAATTATTTAATTAAGCTTGTTTTCTGCTCTTTCTTGATTTTCTTTCAGAATTGAAAAGAGGATTAACTCTTTCGTAGAAGTCATTCATTTGTGCGAAGTTCATGCTTGCCATGTTTGAGCTTAAGCTTACTGTACAGTTTTTACCGAAATTTCTGATTTGTTTTTGTGTTGTTTTTGTGAACATTTTATTTTCCCCCTATTAATTGTTTATTATTTTATTATTCTTTTTATAATTACGCTTGTTTTTTATTTTTTCTTAATTTTCTTGAACCAAATAATGGTGTTATTCTTTCGTAAAAGTTATCCGCTTGAGCAAAATTCATGCTCGCCATACTTGTGTTAAAACTAATTTGTGAACTTTTTCTAATATTATTTCTTCTCATAAATTTTACCCCCTATGCGTTTTTTCTGTTTTTGAAGATTCTTCTTGATCCAAACAATGGAGAGAATCTTTCGTTAAAATGATCGACACTTGCGAATGTCATTGAAGACATGTTTGTGTTCAAACCAAGAGATGTTTTCTTTGCAAAATCTAAATATTTTCTGTTATTCTTAATCATTTTAATTCCCCCTCATTTAATATTTATATGTGATTTTCCATTCAGTAAATGTGAATATTCACCGAAAGAAATTATCGAATTTAATATCCAAGGAATATCCAAATGATAATACATTTCATATCCCTCACTGCATTAAGTATTATATAACCACGAAACAGCTATGTCAAGCACTTTTTCAAAGTTTTTTGAAAAATTTTTGTAAAGAAAAATTAGGAAAACGAATGATTTTTATGCATACCGTTTTCATAGACGACTTATTTTTATGCGAAAAATATCTTTTTGGGAAAACAAATGTTGAGATTGTCAAGTTTTACAAGAAAAATAAAAAAATCCCAGTTAATCAATGTTTTCCTACAATTTTCCCGTAAGAAAACAGATAGCATTTTAAAATTTTGGGAAAATTTTTTGAAAATTTGATAATGTATATTTTTCGTTGCGAAGAAATTTAGCAAGATAAAGCTGAATTCAGCTTTAAAATAATATGATTTTTTATAGACAATTAAAAAACAATATGCTATAATTTAAAAAATCTTTCTATGATACTTTTATTAAAAGATTATGGATTAGTGGTTATAGTACGATTTGATTCAAAATCTACAATGGAATTTTTTGAAATAATCAAAAATATCAATGAAGAATTATATTAAGTTCCAACTTTTGTAGGATAATCAAAAAGCTGACCAATTCTGATTGTTTTGTAAAAATATACCGATGAATCTTTTATTTGAAGATATAGACATAAAGACGATTGAATTGATAAGAGAAATTCATGGAGAGTAATTAGAAGGAGACTGACGAATATGAATGAGAGAGTAGTTATTACAGGAGTATGTGGAACTGTTGGCAGAGAACTTTTAAAGTATTACATAGACAAAGATGATTATATTATAGCTGTTGATATTAATGAAAATGACATTGCAATCTTGGAAAAAAATATTAAATATGAAAACATTAAATTTATTCCACTCGATATATATGATGAATATACACTAAATATTATCGAAAAATTAAAGCCAACTGTAATCATACATGCAGCTGTGCTGAAAAACACTTATTACAACGAAATCTATAATAAGTACTATCATAATAGTAATGTCAGTGGAACAATAAAACTTGCCTACAGAATGCTCGATTCGAAATATTTAAAACGTTTTATTTTTCTTTCCAGTGATGAAGCGTATAATCCAACTAATTTTTTTGGAAAGGACAAACAAGAAGTTGAGAATATACTAAAAAAAATTACAATTGCTGGAAAAGTAATACAATCAGTCAGATTCCCGTTTATAATGCAAAGTAAAGGTTCAGTTTATAATATTTTTAAGGAACAGGCTGAAAACAATTTACCACTTACGGTAACTGATAAAAATATAAAAAAAATTACAGCTAATTTAAGTAGTTTTATTTTTACATGGAATGATTTTTACAACAATATATGCGAAAATGGGGTATTTAACTTTGATATTGGAGAGGAAATATCTATATATAAATTAGCTAATGACATAATAAAGCAGACTAATTCAAATAGTACGATAAAGATTATTGGGCTAAGAGAAGGAGAGGTCTTAGAAAGAAACATGGTAAAATTAAACGAAAAAGAAGTTTATAATAATATTTTTAGAATATATTAATAAATATATCGTTTAAAATTTGACGGTATAGGCATATGAGATATTAAGATAATTTGTCAATGAAAGAATTTTCATAACAAACAATACCATTTGGATCATTCGTTTTTTCGCGGGCATTTAGTGTAAAATCAATGAACAAATATTTATTTATTGGTATTGGTGTTGTTGCTATATCAATGGTTGCAAAGAAAATTTATATAAAAGGTTGATTTACTAATTTTAGAATAATAAAAATAAAACCAAGAATGTATTGGATTATCAATACGTTCTTGGTTTTTTATTGAAAGTAAAATGTGATTTATTTCTTGTCTTCGATGTATTTTATACACAAATCGATAGATGCTTGTAATCCTTCTTGGTGAGTTCTTTCCATTGCGTGTGATGCATCAACTCCAGGGCCAATCAAAGCAACTCTCAAATTATATCCTGCTTCTAATGCTGCTGATCCGTCTGAACTGTAGAATGGGTAGATGTCAACTGCGTGAGGAATATTATTTTCTTCACAAATTCTAACTAATCTTTCTTTTAATTCCAAATCGTAAGGGCCTGAAGAATCTGCTGCACAAATTGTTGTTTTGAATTCAGAAGATGTTTGTCCGTCTCCAGGAGCAGCCATGTCAACAACGATGAATTCATCAGTTTCTTCTGGAATTCCGTAACATGCACCGTGGCCAACTTCTTCGTAGTTTGAGATGAAGAAGTTAAGAGTGTGTTTTGGAGTGATGTTGTTTTCTACAAAATGTCTTACTGTTTCGTACAATACGTATACGCAAGCTTTGTCATCTAAGTGTCTTGATTTTACGAATCCACTTTCTGTTAATTGTGTTCTTGAATCTAAATAGATAAAATCACCAACGTTGATTCCAAGTTTTTTTACATCTTCGGCTGATTCTACCTTTTCATCAATTCTGATTTCCATTGTCTTGGCATTTCTTTCGTTGCTTTTAGCTTCTGGACCATAAACGTGAACTGATTGTTTGTCGTTTAAGCATGTTCCAGTGTATTTTTTGCCAGACATTGTAGAGATAGTTACGTATTCATTTTCAACAGAGTTGTATGCGTAACCACCAACTAAGAATGTTTTTAATCTTCCATTAGGTTTGATTTCTTTAACCATTAATCCCAATGTATCCACGTGAGCTGCGAATGTAGATTGTTTTTCGTCAGTTTCTCCTCTAAGAGTAACAACCATTGCACCTTTGTTAGTGAAGTTGATTTCAACTTTTCCTAATTCTTCGAATTTTTTTCTAACTTTTTCCATAACGACTTTAGTGTCGCCAGATGGAGAAGAAGTCATTAAAATTTCTTGTAAAAAATCTAAATTTTCCATATTGAGAACCTCCTAAAATATATTTTTATGATACCACATATAAACACATTGTTTCAATTATTTGAACACAGGGTTAATGTTTTAACTAAAATTTTACGGACGGGTTTTATGATAGAATTAATTGAGGTGAAAAATGAAAGGATATTTTGCATCGCATTTCTTCAACGACGCAATGTTTCGTTGGACTGAAGATTTGGCGAGATTTATAGAGAAAGAAGTGGACATTGATTTGTATGTGCCACAACGAAATGATTCGATCAACAACAAAAAAGACAATGATGCTACAATTACAGACATCGACATCGCAAGAAATGACATGGCGAAGCTAAAAGAAGCAGACGTTCTTATAGCATGCCTTGATGGATTGTCGATTGATGATGGTGTTGCAGGAGAAATCATGGCTTTTTCTGTGATGAAAGATTATGAAGAAGAATACAAATTGACTGACAAGAAAAGAATTATAATTGGTTTTGTGACAGACATGAGATATTTGGGAACTGGAGAGAACAAATTATACAGAAACCAAATGATAGTCGGTCAAGTTAAAGACAAGGGATATTTCATTGTGGGCTATCCAAATACAGACGATTACAAGAAAGAAATCGTGGATATTATTAAAAGAGAATATTGAGAGAAAATCTAGCTAGAAATAGCTAGTTTTTTTATTGACAAATGAGAAATCGAAAATTAATATATAAGTGATAAGAATATTCACTATCAAGAGGGAGAAGAATGAGAAGAAAGTACTTATCTGGAATATGCAAATTAATTTATTTAATAACAGTAATTTTAATATTTATAGTTAACAAGAAAAATATTGAATTACCAAAAATCACATTGATTCTTTTAGTGGGAATAAATATGTTTAGCCTTGCCGCAAATATATTTTTATCGGAAATATCAAAAAAGTTAAAAATTGGCATAATTTTGTCTTTGATAATTGGTTACGTAATTTTCTTAATTTTAATATGATTTAATAGCAAATTGAAATATTCTTATCGTAACATAGCGAAGTTCTCATTGGATTTTGGTAGAGATTTGGTGAGGACTTTTTTGTTGGTATCAGAATTAGATATAACTTGGTGTATAATATAAATGAAAGAATAATTTAAAATAACAAATCAGTCAAATTACAGTTTTCATACTATTTTTAAATGGCGGAATATGGTATAATTAGTAGTTGTGATTTGTAGTTAACTTAACAGTTAAATGAATCTAATAATTTGAAAGGAAGTTGTTATGAATAAATTAGCGATAATTGGCGCACAATGGGGAGACGAAGGTAAGGGAAAGGTTGTAAATTATTTTTCTCAATTTAATGATATTATTGTAAGATCTTCTGGTGGAGCCAACGCAGGACATACTATTTATTTTAAAGACAAAAAATACGTACATCATTTACTACCATCTATAACTTTTGACACAGATTCTAAGGGATTTTTGGCAAAAGGAATGGTAATCGAATTAGAACAAATGATTGAAGAGTTGAAGGTTTTGGAAGCTGATTTTCCAGGAATTTCCAAGAGATTTATGGTCGATGTAGAAACATTTATCGTTCTACCTTACCATAAAGAAGAAGATGGATTGTTGGAATCTATGAGAAAAAATCCTATCGGAACTACAAAAAGAGGTATCGGACCTGCTTATCAAGACAAAGCTGCAAGACAAAACGTTAGAATTATTGATTTGTTTGACGATGAATTGTTAAGAGAACGCGTTGAAGAAATAGTTTACTTGAAAAACAACATCTACGAAGGCAAAATGCACATCGATGTCGATGAAACAGTAAATTATTTGCTTGACAAGTTCGACCAATTATTAAAATTGGGCGTTACATTTACATCAGCATCTGAAATTGAAGATGAAATCAAAAACAAAAGAGTTCTTTTCGAAGGCGCACAAGGAATCATGCTTGACTTAGATTCAGGAACATATCCATACGTTACATCAAGCACAACAACTGCCTACAGCGCATCTTGTGCAGATGTTACATTGACTGATGATGACACAATCATGGGAGTTGTAAAAGCATACACATCCAGAGTTGGAGAAGGAGAATTCCCAACAGAATTGTTCGATGAAGAAGCTGACAAGCTTAGAAAATTAGGCAATGAATTCGGAGCAACAACTGGAAGAAACAGACGTGTAGGCTGGATTGACCTTGCACAATTACGTTATGCAATCAAAAAAAGCAAAATCAACTCAATTGTCATGACAAAAGCAGACGTATTAAACGGCTACGACAAAGTAAAAGTATGCGTTGGATATGAAATTGATGGAGTTGAACAAAAAATGCCATTCATTTCTAATGATTTCAAAAAAGCAAAACCAATCTACAAAGAATTTGACGGTTGGAATGATGTCTTTGAAGTAAACTTCTTGAAATACATGACATTTATCGAAAAAGAATTAGACACAGAAATCTCTTATGTTTCTTATGGTCCAAAAACAGAAGAAATTATGGAAAAAAGAGATTTTATCATGAATATAAAATAAAATATTACAAAAAATCCCGTGGGATGCTTCCACGGAATTTTTTTGCCCAAATTTACATCAAACTCCAACCCCGGAAAATTTATAAAAAAATGTTACAAAATTTCAAAAATTTTGTTTTATGAAATTAAAAAATATCAAATAAAAACGAAATTTGCAAAACAAATGTTGGATTTTCAATGTTTTAAATTATAAAAATAAAAATAAAAAAATTTTTTCAAAATTGTTGAACATAGTTCAAAAAAGTGGTACAATAAAAAACGTCAAAAGAAATGAACGTTGTTCAATAGATGAAAGGAGGTTAGTTGTGTCGTACTTGGATGAAAAGAAAAAGGATAATAAATTACAAATAATCCAATCTGCAATCAAGATGTTTGAGAAAAAGGGCGTTGAGAAGACGACTATCAGGGATATTATGAATAACACTGATTTGGGATTGGGAACTTTTTATTCGTATTTTAAGGACAAGGAAGATTTGAAGGAACAAATCGTCCTGTCAAAGGTTGTTGATTTGGTGCTTGAAGCCGAGAAAAAATGCACGCAAGAAGATCATGTTGAAAGGTTTATTAGTTTTTTGGATTATATTATTGATTATTACATTGCTCATCCTTTTGAGTTTGAACTTGTTGCGAGCAATTTGAACTGGGCGTTGTATGCGAAGGTTGAAAATGAAGAAAGATTTGCCGAAGCGGACACTACACTGAAATACATTTTGAACAAGTATTCACAGTTGTTCTCAAAGGAATATTCTGATTCACAAAAATTATATATTCTTTCTTTGACGATTGAAACTGTGATTTCAACTTGCAAACTTGCAATCAGAAAGGATTCTATTTTATCAATTGATGAAATGAAGTCTGTTTTGGTTGAGGTGATTAAACAAATTTTAAATAGATAAGGGTGATTTACATGAAGAAATTTTCAGAATTTATAGCTAATCATCCCAAGCTAGTGCTTTTGGTTATGACTTTGTTGTTGATTCCATCAATAATTGGTTATAAGGCTACAAATATCAACTACGATATTTTGTCTTATTTGCCAACTGATTTGAAATCAACACAAGGTCAATCTATTTTGGATAAAGATTTCAAAAACGCAGCTACTGGGATGTTGATTTTAGAAGGCAGTGACAATGATGCCGAGAAATTGAGAGAACAAGTGCAAAAAATCGACGGGGTTGAGGATGTTATCTCCAAGACTTCGATTATTGGGCCGACTGTTCCCAACGAATTTTTGCCAGACGATATTAGAGATGTGTTCTACGCAAAAGATAGTACGTTGATGATGGTTAAATTTAGCGAATCCTCATCTTCAATGAGAACTATGAAGGCAATCGAACAAATCAAAAAAATCGAATCGAAACAAAAATATTTGAGCGGAATTAGCGCTCTTGTAAAAGATACGAAGGATTTGATTGACAAGGAAACGCCGATTTATGTAATGCTTGCTGTGGCACTTGGACTTGTGGTGTTGAGCTTGACGAATGAATCGACTGTAATTCCATTCGTGTTTATGTTGAATATAGGATATGCTGTTATTTATAATTTTGGGACTAATATATTTTTGGGACAAATATCCTACATTACCAAGGCAATCGCAGCAGTGTTGCAACTTGCTGTAACGATGGATTATTCGATTTTCTTGTATCACAGATATGCAGCGGAAAAGAAAAAGAGAGATTCACACGCAAAGGCTATGGCAAAGGCAATTGAGGCGACATTCTCATCTCTTTTCTCATCTTCACTTACAACTTTTGCAGGATTCTTGGTTTTAATATTGATGAGATTGTCTTTGGGTAAAGACATTGGACTTGTAATGAGCAAGGGCGTGTTCATCGGACTTTTATCTACTTTGATTGTTCTTCCACCAATGCTACTTCTTACAGAAAAAGCTGTGGACAAATACAATCACAAGGTATTACTTCCAGAATTTAACAAATTACCAAATTTCGTCGTAGACAAGAGAAAAGTGTTGGCAATGGTATTTGTAGTGTTATTTATTCCAGCGATTTATGGATCTGTAAACACAAAATTATACTACAATTTGGATAGATCATTGCCACAAGATTTGGACTCCATTGTATCTCTTAATAAAATGAAAAAAGACTACAACATGGCAAGTACTCATTTTATCGTCGTAAAAGACAATTTATCTAACACTGCTATGAATTCTATGATCGATGAATTAAAACATATCGACGGAATAAATTCAGTTGTTGGAACAAGCTCAATTACTGGAGTTACAATTCCTGCAACATTCTTACCAGATAAACTCAGAGATAATTTCGTAAAAAACGGCTACGAAATGATTATGGTTAATTCAAAATACCAAACAGCATCTGAAGAGGTGAACAAACAAATCACACAAATGCGTGATGTAATTGCAAAACACGACAAGGACGGATATTTGACAGGCGAAGCTGTTCTTACAGACGATTTGACAGATATTTCTGACCAAGATTTCAAGATGGTTAACATAGCATCATTAATCGCAGTATTCATAATCATCGCAATATCTTTCAAATCATTTGGAATTCCAGTTGTATTGATAGCGGCGATTGAACTTGCTATTCAAATCAACATGGCAATCCCGTTCTACTTTAATCAAACAATTCCATTTATCACATCTATTGTAATCGGCGTAATTCAACTGGGATCGACGATAGATTATTCTATATTAATGACGGACAGATTCTTGTACGAATATCGAAAGAGCAAAGATGTAAATGGATCGTTGAAAACATCAGTAAAAGAAACTTCCAAATCAATTGTTACAAGTGCCTTATCATTCATGGCAGCTACAATTGGCGTAGGAATTTATTCAAAAATGGAAATAGTATCCACAATATGTACGTTACTTGCTAGGGGAGCAATCATCAGTATGCTTGTAATTATAATATTACTTCCAGCAATATTGAGTGTTACATTCCCATTTATCAAGAAAACAACTAAAAATTTAGCGTAAAGGAGTACAAACATGAAGAAAAATATCGAAAAAATCTTAGCGTTGTCATTAATTTCTTCGATGACATTTGCTAATTTATCATTTGCAGAACAACAAGATTTAATCAAAAAATCAGAAACTGTTTATGTAACAGTAGAAGGTAATGAAATCAAAGACAAGTCAGTTTCTGTGTGGTTAAATTCAGATAAAAATATAAAAGCAAACGACAAATCTAATTTGACAAATGTAAAAGATTTGAAAACAGATAAAATGTTAAAATCTGAAAACGGATATTTGAAATTAGATGAAAACAAAAAAGACATCTACTACAAAGGTGATACAGACAAGAAACTTCCAGTGGATGTATCTGTAAAATATTTCTTGGATGGAAAAGAAATGAAAGCTTCTGAATTGAAAGGAAAATCTGGTCATTTGAAGATTGTAATCACTTCTAAAAATAACAGATACGAAAAGAAAACAATCGACGGACAGTCTAGAAATGTATACTCACCATACGTTGTAGTTGCTGCGATGACATTTGACGATGAAAAAGTAAACAACGTATCATCAGACGATGTTAAAATCGTAAAAGACGGCAAGAATGAAATAGTAACTACAGTTATGACACCAGGCATGAAACAAAACTTGAGTGGGATTGTAGAAGACAAAGAATTGAACAAATTCAAAGACGAAGTTTCAGTTGAAATGGACATCAAGGACTACAAACCAGTAGAAATCTATTCTGTAATCACTAATGAATTTTTCCAAGAAAAGAAAAACATCGATTCATTGGATAAACTTCAAAACGGTGTTAAAGAATTACAAGATAATTCACAAAAACTTGTAGATGCATCAGTTAAATTATCTGAAGGACAAGACAAACTAAACTCAGGAATTTCACAAATGCAAACAGGAGTTACCAAACTACACAATGGTTCACAAAAACTTGCATCATCAACACAACAAATGCAAGGCAAATTCTCAGGAATACAAGGGAAAGTAGGCCCAATCCAAGGATATATAGCTCAAATGAATGACGGTAGCTTGAAACTATACAACGGAGTTTCAGATTACACAGCTGCAGTTGGAAAAATCAAAGAAAACACAGCCAAAATCAAAGAAGGATCAGAAAAATTAGCGAAAGGTGCGACTGATTTGGACAATGGAGTTGGCAAATTAAAAGATGCCACTTCACAATTAAGAGCAGGAACTGAAAACATGAAACAAATGAGCGCACAAAAAGACCAATTACTTGAAAAATCAACTCAATTATCAAATGGATTGAATGGTTTGGCAGGAAGTTATGGTCAATTAGCAAATACAGTTGAACAAATTTCTGGAAAATCTCAACAATTAAAAGATTCAAGCGCACAATTCAACGAAAAACTACAACAAGTAGCACAACTTGCAGGTGGTGCTGATGGAAGTGCAAACGCAGAAAAAATAGCCCTTGGACTTGAAACATCTGCCGAAGGATTGAACAACGCAATCCAACAATTACAAGCAAAAAATGGAGATGGACAACTAAGCGACACAATTGCATATCTTCAAGCACAAAAAAATCTAATGTACGTTCAAGCACAATCAATCAGAAATGCTGGTTCACAAAATGCTGGGCAACAAAAACTACAAGCAGCATTGGCACAATTAGCACAAAGTTCAAGTGCATTGTCCCAAGGTAACGCCGATTTATCAAATGCACTTATGAGAACATCAGCTGCTATGAATCAATCCAAATCAAAACTTGTGGATTCTTCCAACAAATTATCACAAGGATTGGGACAAATGGGTGGCGCATTAAATGGCGCAGATGGATTATCAACATTAAAGGATTCCATCGACAAACTTGACGATGCAACAGGTCAAATCAAAGGTGGATCACAATCATTAAAAGAAGGAACATTGCAAAACGAACAAGCAATGACAATGCTTTTAAATGGAATGGAAGAATTGGATAAGAATTCAAGTGCATTAGTTGAAGGCTCTAAGAAATTATCTGGTGGATTGCAAGAGTTCAATAAACAATCAACTCTTTTATCTTCATTGTCACAAATCAATGACAAGGCAATCATTCCAATGAGTAATGCAATCAATATGTTAAACGATGGACTTGGACAATTAGATTCATCAACTGGACAATTAAAATCAGGAAGCGATAAGCTTTCTTCTGGACAAAAAGAATTTAGTTCCAAATTAAAAGAATACAAAGAAAAAGGAATTGATGAATTATCCAACAAAACAAAAGATTTGAACAAATTCAAAGACATAATAGATGCAATGAGTGATTTGGCAGTAAAAGATTCTTCATTCACAGGAACAGACAATAATTTTGAAACAAAATCAAGAATTATTGAAAAAATAAAATAGTAATCTTTACAAAAACATTCTATTCTGATACAATCTAATGTATCGATGAAGAGAATATTAGTTCTATACGATTTTTCAGAGAGAAAGTGTAAGGTGGAAACTTTCATTTACGATAGAATGAACCTAACTCGGAGATTATGTCAAAATCATAGGGTTGTCACCTTATAACTAACAAACTAGAAGTGGTATAGCGATCCTTCGTCTTCGTGACGAGGGATCTTTTTTTAGATACATATAACTACTAAAAGAAAGGAACTTATAAATTATGAGAATGAATAAATTTTATATGCCAACTTTAAGAGAGGATCCACAAGATGCAGAAATAGCAAGCCACAAGCTTCTATTAAGAGCTGGCATGATTAGAAAAACAGCAGCAGGATTGTACAGTTATTTGCCATTGGGATATCGAATTGTAAGAAAGGTAGAAAACATCGTTCGTGAAGAAATGGACAACTACGGTTCACAAGAAATTCACATGCCAATAACTCAACCTCGTGAAATCTGGGAAGAATCTGGAAGATGGAAGACATTTGGACCAGAAATGTTCAAGCTCAAAGACAGAAATAATCGTGAATTCTGCCTTGGACCAACAGCAGAAGAATATTTTACAGATTTAGTAAAAGGTGAAATCAAAAGCTACAAGCAACTTCCACTTAATATTTACCAAATCCAAACAAAATACCGTGACGAAAAAAGACCGAGATTTGGAATCAATCGTTCCAGAGAATTCTTGATGCAAGATGCTTATACATTTGATGTCAACGAAGAAGCTATGGGTGAAGCTTACATGAACATGTGGAGAGCGTATGAAGTTGTATTCAACAGACTTGGTTTGGAATACAAAATCGTAGCTGGAGACAGTGGCGCAATGGGTGGCAACAGTTCACACGAATTTATCGCATTAAGTGATGTAGGTGAAGGTGTGATTTGCTACAGCGATGACAGTGATTTCGCAGCAACAGATGAAAAAGCATACGTGTACTATCAAGTAAACGATGAAAATGTAGAAAAACTTTCATCAGAAAAAGTCCTCACACCAAACTGCAAAACAATTGAAGAAGTAAGTGATTTTCTGAATGTTGACGCAGCGCATTGCTTGAAGGCTGTGGATTTGATGGTAGAAGGAAAACCTGTAATTGTGTTCATACCAGGAGATCGTGAACTTAACATGTCCAAACTTGTAAGTTATTTGAAATGTCCGGAACACGAAATAGAAATGATGGAAGAACAAGACATCTTGGCATTGAACAGTTCACCAGGATTTACAGGCCCAATAGGATTAGATTGTAGAATCATAATTGATTCAAGAGTTAAGCAAATGAAAAACTTCGTCGTTGGAGCGAATGAAGAAAACTACCACATAAAAAATGTAAACTATGGGGATGATTTCGAAGGAGAAATCGTGGAAGATTTGTTAATGGTACAAGAGGGAGATATTGACCCTGAAACAAAATCTCCATTGAAATTCAAAAGAGGAATCGAAGTTGGAAATATCTTCCAATTGGGACAAAAATATTCCAAGAGCATGAACGCTACATTCCTTGATGAAAATGGAAAAGAACAATTCTTCTGGATGGGATCATACGGAATCGGCGTAACAAGAAGTGTCAGCGCAATTGTAGAACAAAACCACGACGACAAGGGAATGATTTGGCCCTTAGTTGTAGCTCCATATCATGTAATCATCACAATTGTTAACACAAAAGATGAAGAACAAAACACTCTTGCAGAAAAACTTTACGAAAAATTACTTCTTCAAGGAGTAGAAGTTCTACTTGATGATAGAAAAGAAAGAGTAGGAGTAAAATTCAACGACCGTGATTTGATAGGAATTCCACTAAGAATAACAGTCGGTAAGAAAGCTGCTGAAGATATCGTAGAATTTTCTGAAAGAAGAACGCTTGAAAACATCGAATTGTCATCAACAGAAGCTTACGAGAAAGTAATGGAAATCATCAACGCTAATTTAAAATCAGTTGGTGGATTATACAGATAATTTAATTTGATATTTAAAACGAAAACTACGGGTGATAAGGCTCGTAGTTTTTTTATTTCAAAAATGTAAAGCATACTTGACAAAATATGTAAAGCATACTATACTAAAAATGTAAAGTGAACTTTGCAAAGGAGAAAAAATGAAAAATATTATTTCCCAATTAAGAAAAGAAAACAAAATTACTCAGGAAGAATTGGCGAATGAAGTTGGAGTGACAAGACAAACTATCACATCGATAGAAAACGGAAAATATATCGCATCACTTCCGCTTGCATTCAAAATAGCCAAATTTTTCGAAATGAAAATCGAAGACATATTTACAATGGAGGAGGACGATTAAATGAAAAACTTACAAAACTATAGAAAAGAAATAGCGCGTAGAATATCTTTGCTAGTAGTATTTTGCGTCATAGCTCTCTTAGCTATTGTTCTAGGAGCGGACTTTTTGAAAGATATATCACTAGAGACTACAGATAGAACGGACTATGTTTTGGGATTTTTCACAGGAATAGAACTAGTTTGCGTATTTTACATGGGATGTTTGATAAGAGCCTACAGAGATGAAAAATATCTAAAAGAAATGTATACAAAAGAAACAGACGAACGTGAAATATTAATTAGAATGAAATCTGGAAAAAACATCGTACCAATATTGTCATTAGTCATAGCAGTAATCGCCTGCGTCATGTCTTATGTAAACTATGAAGTGTTCATCGCACTTACAGCAGTATCCATTGCACAAATAATTATAACACTGATTTTGAAAATATATTGGAGCAAGAAATTGTAGTAATAAAATTTTTTTCTCGCCAATATTGATTTATCTACGCCAAATCGATAATAATGGCGAGATTAATCTCGCCATTATTGATTTATCTACGCCATTTATGGTATAATGGCGAGAAAGATGGTGAGAATGTATGAGAGAATTTGATTATTCAAAATTATTAAATCTAAATATTCCTGCAAATATGTACAATTTGATATCAAAAATTTACGAATATAAAGGCAAACAGGAACTTTATGTAGCAAATTTTTCTGATGTACTTGAAAAGATGGTGGAGGTTGCGAAGATTCAGTCGACAAAATCTTCTAATGCAATCGAAGGAATTTCTACAAATGATAGTAGATTAGAAGAATTGATGAATAAAAAAAGTGAGCCTAGAAATAGAAATGAAGAGGAAATATATGGATATAGGGAAGTGCTGGATATTATCCACGAAAATTATACGGATATTGACCTTACGAAAAATAATATCTTGACTCTTCATAGTAGGTTGTATTATTACTCTTCTGAAAATCATAAGGGGAAATTCAAAACTATCGATAATAGCATTGTGGAAACAAATGCATTTGGAGAGAAAAAAATAAGGTTTCAACCAGTATCTGCATTTGAAACGGAAAATTATATCGATAAGATGATAAGTGCTTATGATGAAGCAGTAAAATTAAAAGTACCACCACTGTTGTTAATTCCAGTTGTGGTGCATGATTTTTTGTGTATTCATCCTTTTTATGACGGAAATGGAAGAATGTCAAGGCTGTTGACGCTTTTACTTTTATACAAAAATGGGTTCTTTGTAGGGAAATATATTTCCTTGGAAATGATAATTGAAGATACTAAGGATATGTATTATGAACAATTACAAGCATCGAGCGAGAATTGGCATTCTGGAGAAAATAACGAGTTGCCATTTATCAAATATATGTTATCTGTTATTTACAAAGCATATTTCGAGTGTGATGAAAGATTCAGACTAATAGGAGAGAAATCTTTGACATCTGCTGATAGAATCATGAAAGTTTTCGAAAAAACTCTGAAACCATTGTCAAAGTCAGATATAGTTATGATTTGTCCAGACATTTCTCAAAGAACTATTGAAAGAGCCTTAAAAGAATTAAAAGACACACATTTAATCAAACAAATAGGTAGTGGAAGGGCAACTAAATATATTAAAGCATGATTTTGCGCAATCAAAAAAGCTGTGAGAAAACTCACAGCTTTTGTTTTTGTTAGCAGCAGCAAGATCCGCCGTCACAGCAGTCGCCTGCAGAAGTGGTAGGAGCGTCGCCACAACCGTCAAACAAACCAAAGTGTTTACTTCTGTCGCCGACTACATCAAAATATTTTCCGAATCTTGTATCTTGTACCATTGCACAGCTATTTCCACACACTGCCATTGGCAAATCTACGAAAAATCTGTGGTGGTCATCTAGGTCGAAATAGTTGTCGCAGCCTACCATTCCTCCACGATATGTCGCAAATTGTCCGTATTGTTCACATTTATCTTCAATAATTCCTGGCAATTTTATTGCTCTTACAGTTCTTGATGTGAAGTTAACATTACCAACTAATTTTTCAATTTCCTTGTTTTCGATTGGAGCTTTTGTTGTTTTAGTGTATCTGAAATCTTCCCAGCCTATTTTTCTCAAAAGTCTTCTGAAATCTTCGACATACATTGCTCCTGCTAAGCATTCGCCACGCAATACAGGGTTTTGGTAGATTTTATCTGGAACTCTTCTGTCTGCGAAAATGTCTGAGAAATATAATTCTCCACCTTTTTTCAATACTCTCCACACTTCTTTGAACACTTCTTCCTTGAATGGAGAAAGATTGATAACGCAGTTACTGATTACAACATCGATTGATTCGTCTTCGATTCCGATTGATTTCAAATCTTCGATGTAGCCTTTCTTGAATTCTACGTTTGATTTCTTGTAGCCGAATTTTTCAGCCATTTCGTCTTGGTATTTCTTAGCGAAGTTCAATTGGTCATCAGTCATGTCGACACCGATTACTTTTCCATTTTCTCCAACTAATTTAGATGCAATGTAAACATCCAATCCAGTTCCGCATCCCAAGTCCAATACAGTGCATCCTTCTAATGCTGGTGGGATAGGGGAGCCACATCCGTAAAATCTTTTGATGATTTCAGGGTTGATCATACTTCTTATTTCTTTCAAATGATCAGGCATATTATCTTGACAACTACAGATTTTTGTTTCCATTTGTCCTTCTTTTTCTGTAGTTATGTTGCTGTAATACTCTGATACTTGTTTTCTAATATCTTCCATAAAAACCTCCTATTGTTATTAATATTAATTGCAGCTGCAGTTTTTCTTGTTTTGCATTGGTTCGATAAACTTTGTAAACAAAATCGCCGACAAACCGCCACCGATTAATGGTGCAAGCGCATAAACGATGAATGCATCCATTGAGAATGCAACGTTTTTCCATCCAACGAAATATGCCACGATTCTTGGGCCGAAATCTCTCGCTGGATTGAGACCTGCATCAGTCATAGGTCCAATTGTACAAATCAATGCTGTTACTGTTAGACCGATGAATAATGGGAAAATATCATCGCTCGGTCTACCTACGTTGCAACCTTCAGTCATTGAGAAAATTATCATAACCAAAATGAAAACTCCAAGCGCTTCGGCAAATGCGGCAACAGGCATACTGATTACGCCGTTTGCTGTGTTAGGGAACACTTCGCACCAAATACTTGATGCAGGGGATGCCACATCCATTGTCACATTCGCTGCATCCAAACTTTTCTTCACAGAATCTGCGAAGAATACCCACAATGCACTAGCTGCCAAGATTGCTCCTACGAATTGTCCAAGCACATAAACTGGGAAATTCTTCCATGAACATCTTTTTGAAATACACATTGCAAATGTAACTGCAGGATTAAAATGCGCACAGGATAAATTTCTTGTAGTGTAAATTGCAATAGCGATTGCAAGACCCCAAACCATACCAACTTGGAATGGACCGGTGTGAGCTTGATATAAAGTAGCCGTTGCTACAGCGCCAATTCCCAAAAAACACATCAAAAATGTACCGATAACCTCACCAGTAAATCCTTGGATAAGGCTTTCTTTTGTTACGACTTCGCAACAACAATTGTCTCCTTCTGAACTCATTAGTTCACCTCCTGATATTATTAGAGATAAATATTATCGCTATTTAATTGTATAATATATAACAAAACCCGTCAACGAAATTTCACAATTGTTTTAAACGCTAAATTAGGTGTATAATTGAAAGAAAATTATGTGATATTATATAAAAAAAGGAAGTGCGATTATGAAAACTGACAAAATAATTTTGAGAAAATTTACAATAAATGATGCAGAAAAAATGTTTGAAAATTGGTCAAGTGACAGTAGAGTTACGAAGTTTTTGACATGGAAGCCTCACACATCAATAAAAGAATCAGAAAAAATCATAAAACAATGGATAAATGATGACAAGAATATCTACTTTGCGATTTGCAACACTAACAATGAAAACATTGGTTGTATATCAGCTAGTTTAATCAAAGAAAATCCAAAAACTTACGCTATTGGCTACTGCTTGGCATACGATTATTGGTCACAGGGAATAATGACAGAGTCTTTGAAACTAATGCTAAAATATTTGTTTGAAGAAAAACACGCCGTAAGAGTTGAAGCCACACACGACAGGAGAAACTCTGCAAGTGGCAAGGTGATGGGAAACGCAAACATGAAATACGAAGGTTGTCTTAGAAAATCAGCTACAAACAACCAAGGCGTGGCAGATTCTTGTATGTATTCTATGATTGATGAAGACTACGAATGTGATTTTGTGATTCCTGAATTTGATGAGATGAATTTCAGACAAGAATTGTTGGCGGATGAAAAGACGATGAGTTTCAATGAAAAATACGGCGGAGCTATTGATTTCTCAGAAGACAAATGGCGAAATTGGTATGACAAATGGATAAATTCTGACGACAGATTTTACTATTACATTATGGGTCACAACAAGCCTGTAGGAGAATGTTGTATATATAAGGAAGATGATAGGTGGATTTGCAGTTTAATTGTAAAAGATGAATACAGAAACAACGGCTACGGGAAAAAAGGGTTGATGTTTTTGATTGATTTGGCAAAAAAATTAGACATAGATGAGCTATATGACAATATTGGTACCTGTAATCCTTCGTTGAATTTATTTTTGAGCTTAGGATTTGAGGTCGTATATACTATTGAGGAGTATTCAACTGTAAGAATTAAAACACGCTAACTTGTATTAATTTTTTATTAAGAGTATGATGTAATATATAATTTTATTTTTAGATATTTGAATTAGATTGAATTTTAGAATGGATGATTAGATGAAGAATAAGAATTTTTACAAAAGAGCGATACAGGTGGCGTGGCCGTCGGTGTTGGAGAGCTTTTTCATTGCACTTGCAGGAATTATCGACACATACATGGTGTCTTCGATTGGAAGCTCTGCAGTAGCAGCCGTAGGTCTTACAACCCAACCTAAATTTATAGCATTGTCGATATTTTTCGCCATAAACATCGCAACATCAGCACTTGTAGCTAGACGTCTCGGTGAAGAAGACAAAGAAGGAGCAAACAGAATACTTGTCACAGCGATTATCATGGGACTTGTTCTAACAGTTGTGATAAGCACTTTGATGGTGTATTTTTCAGATAGCATATTGAGACTTGCAGGAAGTAACTCAGACACGCATACTGATGCATTGAATTATTTCAGAATAATAATGGGTGGAATGCTTTTTTCCGTAGTCAGTATGGCGATAAATGCAGCACAAAGAGGATCAGGAAACACGAGAATTGCCTTCACGACCAACTTAGTGTCTAGTATTGTCAATATATTTTTCAACTACTGTTTGATAGGTGGTAATTTTGGTTTTCCGAAGATGGAAGTTTCAGGAGCAGCGCTTGCAACAGTACTTGGAACAGTCGTAAGTAGTATTATGTGCATCAGATCTCTTTTCAGAAAAGATGGTTTCGTACAAATCAAATACATTTTCAAGAAGAAAATCAAACCAACAGTTGAAGTATTCACAAGTATCGTCAAACTTGGAACCAATTTGTTCGTAGAAAATATAGCCATGAGAATCGGATTCTTGACAACAGCATTGATGGCAGCAGGACTAGGAACTGACACATTTGCAGCACACAACGTAGGAATGAATCTTCTTAGCATTTGTTTTGCGTTCGCAGACGGGATGCAAGTTGCAGCAGTCGTTCTAACAGGATCAAGCCTTGGCGCTGGCAAGAAAGAAAACGCCAAGATTTACGGCAAAGTCTGCCAACGAATAGGACTTATGATATCTCTTGTACTATCTTTGATATTGTTGTTATTTGGAAAAGGAATATTCCATTTGTTCTTCGACAAACTCTCCATCATAGAAACAGGAGAAATCATCGCAAGATTCATCACAGTAATAGTCCTTCTACAAATCTCACAAATCATCTACGGAGGATGTTTGAGATCAGCAGGTGATGTAAAATACACATTAATCTCTTCAATCATAAGTGTAACAATCATAAGGACAGTAGTAACATACATCCTTGTATCTGTGTTTGAAATGGGAATCGTGGGAATATGGCTAGGAATCTTCTCCGACCAATTCTCTAGATACATGTTCAATTCAATCAGATTTAGACAAGGTAAATGGGTTAACATTAAAATATAAAAAATCGTCTCGTTTTGATATGTACCATCCTTACTGGATGACCCGGTAAAGATGGCACACATCATTTTGAGACGATTTTTTTAATACTCATGTTTGAAAGCATATGCA
The DNA here is from genome assembly GCF_052932205.1 of Finegoldia sp. P1-F-LS. NCBI lineage: Bacteria > Bacillati > Bacillota > Tissierellia > Tissierellales > Peptoniphilaceae > Finegoldia > Finegoldia sp. P1-F-LS. The sequence continues at coordinate 41,257 of NZ_JBRFJH010000010.1, forward strand.
ATATATTTAACGCCAGATATTGTCAAATACATTCCAATTAAAAATACAACCGTAAAAGATGCTCTTAAAGGATTGTACAACATCATAATTCCAAGAATTAAAGTAATAATATTAATTATGATATTAAGATGGTAAAGTCCACCTGGAACAAACCTTAGATATCTTCCGAAACTAATATCGTTGATTGAATCGATAATAAACCAAATCGAGAACACATACGGAATGATCAATACAGCAGATTGGACATTAAAAACAAGAATGAGGCCAAGTATTATATCTATTATGCTTATCCAAAAGAATGATTTTATGTTCAGACTTGTAAAATCTTTTATATTTTTATAAATTAAAACTCCGCCTACGCCTTTAACAATTGCAATTATTCCAAAATAAATCACCAGACTCGCTAAGCTGGCATATGGATTTTTAAAAGCTATGAATGAAACTATAATAAAACAAATACCTGTAATAAGAGACATCCAATCAACTGATTTCTTTTCTTCTACCATACTAACACCTCCTTAAATTGTTGATATACTTTATATACCCAGATTTAAAGAATATTATTCACTAAATATTAAAAAAATTATTAACAACACTTTGTTGAAAGTTAAAACGAAAATTGTTGGATGAAAATTTGTCGCAAGTTAAAACGAAAAATGTTACCGAAAATTACTGACGACACTTCTTAGCAATAAAAACAAAAATAGTTTTAGCTAAGAATATCATTCGTAAAAAATAATCACAAATTCTAGCGAAGTGAACCGTGAAAAAATCTCACTCGTGCCAGAGCGAAGCTCGCACTTGAGATTTTAGGTTCACAAGCTTTGAATTTGTTTATTTTTGGAGACAGATATTCGTGCTAAATTATTTTTGTTTTTTGAAATGCGTTCAGCAAGAATATAACTTTTACTCCCCGCCCTTTTATTATATAATAAGGAAGGAAACAAATTTTTCGTAAAAATATTGAAATTTTACAAAAAAACTTCAAAAAGGTGTTGACATTGTTGTATAGACAATGTATAATACCAGTTGTGCCTAAAGTTAGTAAGCGTAGAAGTGGAAGGTTGCTCGGGAAACGTGATTAATCTTCCGAGGTAATTTTCACCGAGAAGTCCTACACGATTAGGGCGATGGGTTAAACTTTTTAAAAAAGTTTTTTAAATTTTAGGTCACTGTACACCCGGGAGGGTGTATGAACATAACCCAGCAAGACGCTTCTTCAAAAATTTAGAGGAGGTGCCTAAATGGCAAATCAAAAAATCAGAATCAGACTAAGAGCTTATGATCACGAATTAATCGATCAATCAGCTCAAAAAATCGTTGAGGCAGCTAAGAGAACTGACGTTAAAGTTTCAGGTCCTATTCCGTTGCCAACAGAAAAAGAAGTTATTACAATCTTAAGAGCTGTTCACAAGTACAAAGACTCAAGAGAACAGTTCGAACAAAGAACACATAAGAGATTAATCGATATCATTAATCCTAACGCAAAGACATTGGAAGCGCTTAAAAAGCTTAACCTTCCTGCCGGCGTAGATATCGAAATTAAACTTTAATCTTAGTATGATTGTAAAGCAATCCGCTGTAAGTAAATTTTAATGTGGATATCACACTATAGGAGGTGTACTCAATGAAGAGTATTTTAGGTAAAAAAATCGGAATGACTCAAATCTTCAACGAAGACGGTAGAGTTGTTCCAGTAACTGTCATTGAAGCGGGTCCAATGGTTGTTACACAAATCAAAACTAAAGAAAAAGAAGGATATAACGCAATTCAAGTTGGTTACATTGAAAAGAAAGAAAAACATGTAAACCAACCAATGAGAGGTCATTTTGGCAAAGCAGGCGTTTCATTCAAGAAACACTTAAGAGAGTTCAAAATTAATGATGACGAACAATTTAACCTTGGCGATGAAATCAAATTAGATATTTTCCAAGACGGAGACGTTGTGGATGTTATCGGTATTTCAAAAGGTAAGGGAACTCAAGGTGCAATAGTTAGACACAACTATTCAAGAGGACCTATGGGACACGGTTCTAAATCACACAGAGTTGCAGGTGCAAGAAGTGCCGGATCTTATCCAGCAAGAGTTTTCAAAGGACGTAAAGGTTCTGGAAAGATGGGTCACGACCGTGTAACTGTTCAAAACTTGAAAATTGTTAAAGTTGACAATGAAAGAAACTTACTTCTTATTAAGGGAGCTGTTCCAGGAAACAAAGGTGGAGTAGTTACTGTTAGAGAAGCTATTAAGTCAAAATAGGAAGGAGGATGAAACATGCCTAAAGTTCAAATTTTAAACCAACAAGGAGAAAATGTTGGAGAATTAGAATTAAATGAAGCCATTTTCGGCGTTGATGTTAATGAGCACGTTGTTTACGAAGTAGTTAAAAACCAACTTGCTAATAAAAGACAAGGCACACAATCTGCTAAAACTCGTAGTGAGGTAAGAGGTGGAGGAAGAAAGCCTTGGAGACAAAAAGGTACAGGTAGAGCAAGACAAGGATCTATCAGATCTCCACAATGGAGAGGTGGTGGGGTAGTATTCGCTCCAAAGCCTAGAGATTACAGCTACGCTGTTCCTAAAAAAGTTAGAAGACTTGCAATCAAATCAGTATTAACTGAAAAAGTTAATGACAACGAAATGATCGTTTTAGATAAATTAAACTTAGATGCTATTAGCACTAAAAAAGCTGTTGAAGTATTAAAGAATATTAAAGCAGACAAGAAAGCTCTAGTAGTTATCGATAAAAATGATGATACACTTTACAGATCATTTAGAAATATTGAAAATGTAGCTATTTGTGAAGCTAAATTAATCAATGTATATGATTGTTTGAAATACAACTCATTAGTTATTACAACTGATGCTGTTAAAATTCTTGAGGAGGTGTTTCAATAATGAAATCACCATATGATATTATCTTGAAACCAATTATTTCTGAAGATTCTATGGAAAAAATGGAAGACAAGAAATATGTTTTCAAAGTTGACAAAAATGCTAATAAAATAGAAATCAGAAACGCTATCGAAAAGATTTTTGATGTTAAAGTAAAATCTGTTAACACTATGAACGTTAAAGGAAAAGTTAAAAGAATGGGCGCTCACAGTGGTAAGAGATCTGATTGGAAGAAAGCTATAGTTGCATTAACAGAAGATTCAAAAGAAATTGAATTTTTCGAAGGAATGTAATTAAGGGGGTAAAAACATGGCAATAAAAAAATATAAACCGACTTCTGCCGGTGTACGTGGTATGAGTGTTTTATCATTTGATGAAATCACAAAAACTACTCCTGAAAAATCATTAACTGTTAGCTTGAACAAATCTGGCGGAAGAAACTCTTATGGTAGAGTAACTATTCGTCACAGAGGCGGCGGAGCTAAGAGAAAATATAGAATTATAGATTTTAAGAGAAATAAAGACGGTATCAAAGCTGTTGTTAAATCAATCGAATACGATCCAAACAGAACAGCAAATATCGCTTTGTTACAATATGAAGATGGTGAAAAAAGATACATCATCCAACCAGTAGGACTAAAAGTTGGAGATGTAGTTGAAAGTGGTGCTGACGTAGATATCGTACCTGGTAATGCTCTTCCATTGAGAAACATTCCAGTAGGAACTACAGTTCACAACATTGAAATGAAAGTTGGCAAAGGAGCTCAATTAGTTAGAACAGCTGGTGCTGAAGCACAACTTATGGCTAAAGAAGGTAAATTTGCTCAATTAAGATTACCATCAGGAGAATTTAGATTAATTCACCTTGACTGTAAAGCTACTGTAGGTCAAGTTGGAAATATCTCTCACGAATTGGTTACAATCGGTAAGGCTGGACGTAACAGACACTTAGGTAAGAGACCTTACGTAAGAGGTTCAGCAATGAACCCAGTAGATCACCCTCACGGTGGTGGTGAAGGTAGAGCACCTATCGGTAGACCTGCTCCTTCAACTCCATGGGGTAAACCAGCACTTGGACTTAAGACTCGTAAGAAAAACAAAAAGTCTAATAAGTACATTGTAAGAAGAAGAAAGAAATAACGGAGGGATAGAATGAGTAGATCACTTAAAAAAGGACCTTTCTGCGATGAACACTTAATGAAGAAAGTGGAAGAACTTAACAAAAACGATGAAAAGAAGATCATTAAAACTTGGTCACGTCGTTCTACAATATTCCCTAACTTCGTAGGTCACACTATTGCAGTTCACGATGGAAGAAAGCATGTACCTGTTTATATTACTGATGATATGGTTGGTCATAAATTAGGAGAATTTGTTCCTACAAGAACATACAAAGGTCACATTAAAAACGAAAAAACGAGTAAGGTTCGTAATTAATATAAGGAGGTATGACAATGCAAGCTAAAGCTATAGCGAAATATGTACGTATTTCTCCTCTAAAAGTTAACTTTATATGCAAAGAAATTAGAGGTAAACAAGTTGATGAAGCCCTTGCTATATTGAAATTCACTCCTAAAAAAGGTGCTAGAATTTTAGAAAAAGTGCTAAATTCAGCAATTGCAAACGCAGAACACAATTTTGGATTAAACAGAGAAGATCTTTTTGTATCACAAGCATACGCTAATAATGCTCCAGTAATGAAAAGATGGAGACCAAAAGCTAAAGGAATGGCTTATCCAATCCTTAAAAGATCAAGTCATGTTGGCGTAGTTGTAGAAGAAAGAGAATTATAAGGAGGAGTCTGATGGGTCAAAAAGTTAATCCTAAAGGATTAAGAGTTGGTGTTATCAAAGACTGGGATTCAAGATGGTTTGCAGATAAAAAAGATTTTGGTGATTATCTAGTTGAAGATCACAAAATTCGTGAACTAATCAAGAAAGAATCTTTCAGCGCTGGTATTAGCAGTGTTTCAATCGAAAGAGCATCAAACAAAATCAAGGTAACTATCAACACAGCTAAACCTGGTATGGTAATTGGCCGTCAAGGTGCTGGCGTTGAAGAATTAAAAAATAAATTAGAAAAATTAACAGGTAAGAAATTAATCATAAATGTAGAAGAAATTAAGTTCCAAGACTTAGATGCACAATTAGTTGCAGAAAACATTGCAAGTCAATTAGAAAGACGTATTTCTTTCAGACGTGCGATGAAACAAACAATGCAAAGAAGCATGAGAGCAGGAGCTTTGGGTATTAAGACTATGGTTTCTGGTAGACTTGGTGGAGCTGATATGGCAAGAAGCGAAGGATACAGCGAAGGAACTATTCCTCTTCAAACTCTAAGAGCTGCAATCGATTATGGATTTGCAGAAGCAGACACAACTTATGGTAAGCTTGGTGTTAAAGTTTGGTTATACAAAGGTGAAATGTTACCTGGTATGACAGAAGAAGATTTACCTGTTTACAAAAACAAAAAGAACGACAAAAACAAAAAAAGAAGAAACAATAACAGAAAAGGTAAATCCCAAGCAGCTAAAAACTAATTCGAGAGGAGGAAATATTCTATGTTAATGCCTAAAAGAGTAAAATACCGTAGAGTTCACAGAGGCAGAATGAAAGGTAAAGCATTAAAAGGCAATACTTTAACTTACGGTGATTATGGTATACAAGCGTTAGGTTCTTGTTGGTTAACAGCTAATCAAATAGAAGCAGCACGTCGTGCGATGACAAGATATATAAAAAGAGGCGGTAACATCTGGATCAAAGTTTTCCCAGATAAGCCAGTGTCAAAGAAGCCTATCGGTATTCGTATGGGTTCAGGTAAAGGAGCTCCAGAATATTGGGTAGCAGTAATTAAACCAGGTAGAGTATTATTTGAAATGGCAGGTGTTCCTGAAGATGTAGCTCGTGAAGCTATGAGACTTGCACAACACAAACTACCTATCAAAACTAAATTTATAGCTCGTGAAGAGTTCGGAGAAAAGGACGGTGAAGCTGATGAAAACTAAAGAAATTCGTAATCTATCAGATCAAGATTTACAAAAACAATTAGAACAATCTAAAAGTGAATTGTTTAATCTACGTTTTCAATTAGCTACTGGGCAATTAGAAAACCCTATGATGATAGGACTTGTAAAAAAAGATATAGCTCGCATTAAGACTATTATTAGAGAACGTGAGCTAAACATTGGTAAGGAGGCTTAACAATTATGGAAAGAAATATGAGAAAAACCATAGTTGGTATAGTTGTTTCAGATAAAATGGATAAGTCAATTGTTGTAGAAGTTAAAACACTTGTCAAAGATCCTAAATACGGTAAACAATTAAGAAAAACAACTAAATTTAAAGCACACGATGAAGAAAACATCGCTGGTATTGGCGATAAAGTTAAAATAATGGAAACAAGACCTCTTTCTAAAACAAAGAACTGGAGACTTGTAGAAATTATAGAAAAAGCAAAGTAATTCTTATTACGAAAGGAGAATTTTATGATTCAACAAGAAAGTCGTTTGAGAGTTGCAGATAACTCTGGTGCAAAAGAACTACTAGTAATAAGAGTTTTAGGTGGTACTAAAAGAAAGTACGCAGCTATCGGAGACATCGTAGTTTGCTCAGTTAAATCTGCACAACCGGGCGGTATGGTTAAAAAAGGTGATGTAGTAAAAGCTGTTATCGTAAGAACAACTAAACCATTGGGAAGAGCTGATGGAAGTTACATCAGATTTGACGATAACGCAGCTGTAATTATAAAAGATGATAAAAATCCAGTGGGAACAAGAATTTTTGGTTCAGTAACTCGTGAATTGAGAGCCAATAACTTCATGAAAATAATCTCATTGGCACCTGAAGTATTATAATTGGAGGTGTAAAGAGATATGAAGATTAAAAATGGAGATACTGTAATAGTTATTTCTGGTAAGGACAAAGGAAAGACTGGAAATGTTATTGAAGTATTAGCCAAACAAAATAAAGTGGTAGTAGAAGGAGTTAACATAGTTACTAAACACCAAAAAGCTAACGGACGTGGTGTTGAAAGTGGACTAATCAAAAAAGAAGCTCCGATTGATGTTTCAAACGTAATGTATTATGATGCTAAAAACAAGAAAGGCACTAGATTAGGTTACAAGTTTGAAGACGGTAAGAAAGTTAGATTTATGAAATCTAACAACGAAACTATTAAGTAACATAAGGAGGGTATAAACTTGACTTCCAGATTAAAAGAAAAATATACAAATGAAGTTGTTCCTTTCTTGGTTGAACGTTTCAAATATGAAAACATCATGCAAGTTCCAAGATTGGAAAAAATCGTGCTTAACATGGGTTTAGGTTCTTCAAAAGAAAATCCTAAGGCTATCGAAAGTGCAGTTAAAGAATTAGAAACAATTACAGGACAACGCCCAATTGTAACAAAAGCAAGAAAATCTATCGCTAACTTCAAACTTAGAGAAGGAATGAATGTTGGTGTTAAAGTTACATTACGTGGTGAAAAAATGTATGATTTCTTAGATAAATTTATGAACATTTCTCTTCCACGTGTAAGAGACTTTAGAGGTATTTCTTCTAAATCATTCGATGGTAGAGGAAACTATGCTGTAGGTATCAAAGAACAATTAATATTCCCTGAAATTGAATACGATATGGTAGATCAAATTAGAGGTATGGATATTGTGGTCGTTACTACTGCAAACACTGACGAAGAAGCTAAGGAATTATTAGACAAAATGGGAATGCCATTTAAGAAATAAGGAGGAGTTTTAGTGGCTAAAAAATCAATGATCGCAAAACAAAAAAGACCTGCAAAGTTTAGCACAAGAGAATATAACAGATGCAAAATTTGTGGTAGACCTCACGGATATTTAAAGAAATATGGCATCTGCCGTATATGCTTTAGAGAATTGGCTTATAAAGGCGAAATCCCTGGCGTAAGAAAAGCAAGCTGGTAAGAAAGGAAGGAGGAAGCTTTTATGATGACTGATCCTATAGCAGATATGCTAACAAGAATAAGAAACGCAGTTAATGCGAAACATAAAGTTGTTGAAGTTCCTGCATCTAATATTAAAAAATCAATAGCACAAATTTTATTAGATGAAGGATTTATCGATGGTTTCAATGTTACAGAAGATGGTAAACAAGGAATCATTACAATAGATTTAAAATATGGTCCTAACGAAGAAAAAGTAATTTCAGGTATCAAGAGAATATCTAAACCTGGACTTCGTGTCTATGCCAGAGCAAATGAAGTTCCTAAGGTTTTAGGCGGACTTGGTATTGCTATTGTCTCTACATCAAAAGGCCTTGTAACTGATAAAGTTGCTAGAAAAGAAGGTATTGGTGGAGAAGTAATTTGTTACGTATGGTAACACAAACATTATAAGGAGGTTTGACCATGTCAAGAATTGGATTAAAACCAATTGAAATTCCTAATGGCGTTGAGGTAAAAGTAACTGAAGACAATTTGTGTACTGTAAAAGGACCAAAAGGTGAATTAGTTGAACAAATGCCAAAGGAAATGATTATCAAAGTAGAAGATAATACAATCACAGTTTCAAGACCTTCAGAAATTAAAAGACACAAATCACTTCATGGTTTAACAAGAACTCTTGTTTTCAACATGATTGAAGGTGTTACTGAAGGATACAAGAAAACTTTAATTATAGAAGGTACTGGTTACAGAGCAGCTAAACAAGGTAAAAAATTAGTTTTGAACTTGGGATATTCACACACAATTGAAAAAGAAGATCCAGAAGGAATCTCAGTTGAAGTTCCAGAACAACACACATTAATTATCAGTGGTATCAACAAACAACAAGTTGGTAACTACGCTGCTAAAATCAGAGACTTAAGAGGACCTGAACCATACAAAGGTAAAGGTATCAGATATGAAGATGAACATATTAGACGTAAAGTCGGTAAAACAGGTAAGTAGGAAAGGAGTAAGGTATGTTTAAGAAAATTGATAAAAATGCAAATAGAGTTAAAAGACATCTACGTATTCGTAAGAACCTTACAGGAACTTCTGAAAAACCAAGATTATGCGTATTCAAGTCTAATACTAACATCTATGCACAATTAATCGATGATGTTAACCACAACACATTAGTAGCTGCATCAACATTAGATAAAGATTTCAGTGGTGAATCAAAATCTAACAAAGAAGCTGCAAAACTTGTTGGTGAATTAATCGGTAAGAAAGCTATCGACAAAGGCATTGAACAATGCGTATTTGACAGATCTGGATATTTATATCACGGAAAAGTTAAAGAATTAGCTGAAGGTGCTAGAAGCGCCGGACTTAAATTTTAGTGCAAGGGAGGTATTTAGTATTGGAACTTTTAAATAAAGAAATAGAAGGTTTAGAATTAGAAGAAAGAGTTGTAAATATTAACCGTGTAGCTAAGGTTGTTAAGGGTGGTAGAAACTTTAGATTCGCAGCCCTTGTAGTAGTTGGAGATAAAAACGGACATGTTGGTGTTGGTATTGGTAAAGCACAAGAAGTACCAGAAGCTATCAGAAAAGCTAGCCAAGATGCTAAAAAACACATCTTCACAGTTCCTATCGTAAACACAACTATTCCTCACCAAGTAACAGGAATATTTGGAGCTGGTAGAGTATTATTAAAACCAGCTGGAGAAGGTACTGGAGTTATCGCCGGCGGTCCTGTTCGTGCGGTATGTGAATTAGCAGGTATCAAAGACGTTCGTTCTAAATCATTGGGAACATCAAACCCTCAAAACATTGTTAATGCAACTGTAGAAGGACTTAAATCACTTAAGACAGCTGAACAAGTAGCTAAATTAAGAGGAAAGTCTGTAGAAGAAATTTTAAAATAAGGAGGGCTTTTAAGTGAGTAAATTAAAGATCACTCTTAAAAAGAGCAAAATCGGCAGAATTGAAAAACACATTAGAACTTGTGAAGCCCTTGGACTTCATAAAATCGGACAATCAGTAATCAAAGAAGACAATGATGCAATTCGTGGAATGATTAGACACATTGCATTCATGGTTGACGTTGAAGAAGTTAAGTAGGAGGTGTTATAGTGAAATTACACAACTTAAGACCTGCTAAAGGTGGAGAAGTAAAAGCAAGAAAAAGAGTTGGTAGAGGTTACGGTTCAGGATTAGGACACAATGCTGGACGCGGTAGAGACGGACAAAACTCAAGATCAGGCGGAGGCGTAAGACCAGGATTTGAAGGGGGTCAAATGCCTTTATTCAGAAGACTTCCTAAGAGAGGCTTCAAAAACCATTTTGCAAAACAATACGCTGAAATCAACATCAGAGACTTAAATTGTTTTGAAGATGGAGAAGAAATAACACCAGAAATCCTAGCAAACGCAGGATTCTTTAAGCCAGCAAAGGCAAAAGACGGCGTTAAGATTTTAGGTGACGGAGAAATTACTAAGAAATTAACTATTAAAGCTAATAAATTTACTAAATCAGCTGAAGAAAAAATTACAAAAGCCGGAGGAAAGGTAGAGGTGATTTAAGATGCTTAAAACCTTGAAAGATTCATGGAAGGTTTTAGACATTCGTAAAAGAATCGGCTTTACTCTACTAATGGTTGTAGTTTTTAGATTAGGTAATGCAATACCGGTTCCTTTTATGGATAAGGCCATTATCAAACAAATAATGAGCGGTCAAGAAGGCGGAATAGTTTCTTTATTGAACCTATTAAGTGGGGGATCATTGAGACAAATGAGCATATTCGCTCTTTCGATATACCCTTACATTACCGCTTCAATCATTCTTCAACTTTTAACAGTAGCATTTCCTAGATTAGGAGAACTTACACGTGAAGGTGAAGAAGGAAAGAAGAGAATGGGTAAATACACTAAAATCTGTAGTATAATTTTGGCATTCATACAAGGATATGCTACAGTTAATGGTTTATTTAACAGAGCAATCGTAGACAAAAGCTTTTTAACAGGATTTGTTATACTAATAAGCTTGGTAGCAGGATCAATGTTTCTAGTATGGCTAGGAGAAATGATTACTGAAAGAGGTATCGGTAACGGAATTTCAATCTTGATTTTCATAGGTATCATTTCAAATATGCCAAGACAAATCGGTACAATGATTTATCAATCTAGACAAGGAATGTTATCTTGGTGGAAAATATTACTTTTTGTACTAATAGCGATTATAATATTAGTAGTAGTGGTATTAATTAACCAAGGCGAAAGAAGAATTCCTGTACAATACGCTAAAAGAGTAGTAGGAAGAAAAATGTATGGTGGTCAATCAACTCATATTCCAATCAAAGTTAATATGGGTGGTGTAATGCCAGTAATCTTTGCATCAGCAATATTACAATTACCACAAACAATAGCATTATTATTCGGCAAAGACATGCCGGGATGGTTAGCCCACATATTCACAGTACAAACAACATCAGGGTTAGTTATCTTCTCAATAGTAAACATGTTATTGATTATAATATTCGCATTTTTCTACTCAGCAATTCAATTTAACACTGTTGAATACGCTAAAAACTTGCAACAATATGGCGGATTCATTATGGGAATTAGACCTGGTAAACCAACAGGTATGTATCTAAAGAAAATTTCTGATAGAGTAACATTTATAGGCGCAATCATATTAGCAATAGTTGCATCAGCACCAATGCTAATATCAAAAGCTTTAGGAATACAAATCCTATTCGGTGGTACATCAATCATCATCGTAGTAGGTGTTGTATTAGATACTGTAAAACAAATGGAAAGTATGCTAACTATGAAACACTATAAAGGATTTTTGAAATAAGGAGTTTATAATGAGATTAATATTATTAGGACCTCCGGGAGCAGGTAAAGGAACTCAAGCTAAAAGAGTTATTGAAGAATTTGATATTCCTCACATTTCAACAGGAGATATTTTCAGAAAAAATATCAAAGAAAAGACAGAACTAGGTCAAAAAGTTGAAGGCTTACTTGCACAAGGAAAACTTGTACCTGATGAGTTAACAATAGAAATAGTATGGGACAGACTAGATCAAGAAGATTGCAAGAACGGATTCTTACTTGATGGATTCCCTAGAACAATTCCTCAAGCCGAAGCCCTTGATGAAGGACTAGCAAAAAGAGGATTGAAACTAGATCGTGTATTGAACATAGACGTTGACAAAGATTCTCTTGTAAAAAGACTTTCAGGAAGACGTGTATGTCCTAGCTGTGGTGCAAGCTATCACATTGACAACAACCCTACAAAAGTTGATGGAATTTGTGATGCATGTAAAACTCCAGTAATCCAAAGAGAAGATGACAAAGAAGAAACTGTACTAGATAGAATCAAAGTTTACGATTCACAAACTAAACCTTTAGTAGATTTCTACAACAAACAAGATTTAGTATTCACAGTTGATGGAACTCTTCCAATAGATGAAATCACTAATAAGTTAGTAACAGAATTAAAAAAAGGTTAGAATTAATGAGCCAATACAACAAACTTGAAACAGGACAAGTTGTTTTAAGTACTTGTGGTCGTGATATGGGCAAACTACAAATGGTTTTGGAAATTCTTGACGATTCTTATGTATTGGTAGTAGATGGAAAACAACGTAAAATCGAAAAACCAAAGAAAAAGAAGATAAAACATCTTCAAAAATACAACAAAAAGTTGCAATTAGAGAATTTAACAGATAAGAAACTAAGATATATGTTAAATAATTTAAAAAAGGAGGATCAAGACAAGGATGTCCAAAGAAGTTATTGAATTAGAAGGAACAGTAGTAGATGCTCTTCCTAATACGGTATTTAAGGTAGAACTTCAAAATGGCCATGTAATAACAGCTCATATTTCAGGCAAATTAAGAATGAATTATATAAGAATTCTTCCAGGAGACAAGGTAACGGTTGAATTATCACCATACGATTTGGATCGTGGAAGAATAACATGGAGAAAGAAATAAACGGAGGTTAAGCAATGAAAGTAAGACCATCAGTTAAAAAAATGTGCGAAAAGTGCAAGATTATAAAAAGAAAAGGTCGTGTTATGGTTATTTGCGATAACCCTAAACACAAACAAAGACAAGGTTAGTAGGAGGTATAAATGGCAAGAATTCAAGGTGTCGACTTACCAAATGACAAACGTGTAGAAATTGGACTAACTGCAATTTATGGAATAGGTAGACAATCATCAAATAAAATCTTAGCTAAATTAGGAATCAATCCTGACACAAGAGTAAAAGATTTAACAGAATCTGAATTATCTGATATCAGAAATGAATTAGATAACTATCTTACTGAAGGAGATTTACGTCGTGATGTAGCAATGAACATCAAAAGATTAAAAGAAATCAACTGCTACAGAGGATCAAGACACAAAAAAGGCCTTCCAGTAAGAGGACAACATACAAAGAACAATGCAAGAACTCGTAAGGGTCCTAAAAAACAAGCATAGAGAGGGGGAAATTAATTGGCACTAAAAACTAAAGGCGCTAAACGTAATGTTCGCGGTAAAAAAAGAGTAAAAAAGAATATTGAAAAAGGTCAAGCACATATTTCTTCTACATTCAACAACACTATGGTATGTTTAACTGACCTTAACGGTAACGTATTAAGCTGGGCTTCTGCTGGACAATTAGGTTTCAGAGGATCTAGAAAATCAACTCCATACGCTGCACAACAAGCTGCTGAAGAAGCTGCTAAAAAAGCAATGGAACACGGATTAAAAACTGTTGAAGTTTATGTAAAAGGACCAGGTTCAGGAAGAGAATCTGCAATTAGAAGTTTGCAAGCTTCTGGACTTGAAGTTAGCTCTATTAAAGATGTAACTCCAATCCCTCACAACGGTTGTAGACCACCAAAGAAGAGAAGAGTATAACACATAGGCTTAATTCAGGATTTCCTGATGGGACTTGTCGAAGGAGGCTGTATTTATGACTGAACAATTAGATACTAAAATAAAAATCGTTGAATTAGATGAACAAAATAATTACGGTAAATTTGTCATAATGCCACTGGAAAGGGGATATGGAACTACTCTAGGAAACTCTCTAAGAAGAGTTTTATTATCATCATTACCAGGAGCTGCTATATCAAAGATAAATATCCAAGGTGTAGCTCATGAAATGTCTACGATTAAAGGTGTCAAAGAAGACGTACCTGAAATAATTTTGAATTTAAAAGGTATCGCTGTAAAGAAATACAATGAAGAACCTATATCATTAAATGTAGACATAAAAGGTCCATGTGTTCTAACAGCTAAGGATATTTTAGTTGATACTGATTTGGAAGTTAAAAACCCAGATCATTACATTGCAACACTTAATGAAGATGCTTCATTAGAAATGCAAATCACAGTTATCAACGGAAAAGGCTACAAAATATCTGAATTTAATAAAACAGACGAAGATATTATAGGAGATATCGCTATTGACTCACTGTTTAGCCCTGTGAAAAAGGTTAATTTCACAGTGGATAATGCCAGAGTTGGCCAAGTAATTGATTACGATAAGCTTACAATAGAAGTGTGGACTAATGGAACAATTAGACCACAAGATGCCTTAAGTGAAGGAAGCAACATCCTAATCAATTGCCTGGAATTATTCAGTGAATTACCTAACTACGAGTGTAATACAAACAGTGACGACGAAGATAATCAAAAAGATAAAGAGACTCAAATGGTCATCAATATCGAAGAATTAGATTTCTCTTTAAGATCATTTAACTGTTTAAAAAGAGCAAATATCAATACTGTAGGAGATATCGTATCTCATACAAAAGCAGATATGATGAAAATAAAGAACTTTGGTAAAAAATCCTTAGACGAAGTTGAAGAAAAACTTCAAGAAATGGGCCTTGCATTTAAACAAGAAATAAAAGACGAATAAAGGAGGATAGACATTGGCTAACTTAAGAAAATTAGGTAGAAGAACTGATCACAGAACAGCAATGTTAAGAAACCTAGTTCAATCATTGTTCGAAAACGGAAAAATCGAAACAACAGTTACTCGTGCTAAAGAAGCTAGAAGAGAAGCTGAAAAGATGATTACACTTGGTAAAAAAGGTGATTTGAGCGCTAGAAGAGAAGCTCTTAAATATATATACAAAAAAGACGTTGTATACACATTGTTTGAAGAAATCGCACCAGTTTATGCTGACAGACAAGGTGGATACACTAGAATCTTAAAATTAGGACCTCGTAGAGGAGACGGTACTGAAATGTGTATACTTGAATTAGTAGATTACACTAAGAAAGAATCCTCAGAAGAAAAAGAAACAGTGAAAGCTGACAAATAGAAAATAACTAAGCATTTGCTTAGTTATTTTTTTATGTTCAATTGAAAAAACAAAAAGATAGGAATATAATAAAAATAAGAATAATTAGTTAACTTATAGCGAAATATTCTAAAAAATTAGTTAACTTATAGCGAAATATTCTAAAAAATAATTGGGAGGAACCTATGAATAAAAAATTAGTAGCTGCACTGACTTTATCAGTATTGTTGTTATCGACAAACTCATTTGCTGCAAATGAAACCCAAAAGTTAGATGCAATCAAAAAACTTGGTCTAAAAATCGATCAATCAATCGATAAATCAAATTTAAAAGATGAAATCAAATTACAAAATGGAATCACTTTGAAATTTGACAAAGAAGGAAAACTTATTGGAATTGATGCGCTTTCTAGTACAGAAAAACTGTTCTCAGGAAAATCAGACGACAAATTCGAAGATTACTTAAACAGCACAATATCTAAGCTTCAAAAAGACGGCTACATTCCTAAAGAATACAAATTAGTCGACCAACAAGACATACTTGATAACGGATACAAAGTTGTATTTGAAAAAGAAAATTCTTTTAATGTCAAAAATCCGTACAACATTATAACAGTATCATTTGACAAGAAAACAAATGAACTTAAAAATTTCAACAAAATCGGAGACTTTGAAGTTACAAAAAAACCTTCAGTAAAGATTGAAGATGCAAAGAAAGTTGCGATAGAAAAATTAAAAGGTATCAAAGATTTTGATGAAACAAAAGTAAAATCAGAAACTACTGTGGTAGATATTGATAAATTGCCAACTAAATTCACACAAAACAATGGCTTAAAAGTTTCCTACGTATTTGAATACGAAGGAACAAAAGTATACGTAGATGCTAATACAAAAGAATTGTTGGGAGCTGATAAGCTCAAATCAAACGCCGACACACAAAGCAAAAAACAATACGTAGTATCCAGAATTTATGGCAAAGACAGAATCGACACATCAATCCAAATAGCTAAAAGCTACATCAAAACATCAGAATTTGCTATCCTTGCAAATCAAAACAACTTCCCAGATTCACTAAGTGCAACAGTTCTATCTAAAAAATACAACGCACCAATCTTATTGACTGATGCGATAAAAGCTGACAAAAGTTTAATCCAAGAAATCAAAAGATTACAAACAAAATACTTTGTCAAAATCGGTGGCGAAAAATCCATCAGTAACGAAGTTGCAAAACAATTATTACCAGAAAAAAGCAAAGTAAAATCATATAAAGGCTCTGACAGATACGCTACAAATGCCGAAATCATCAAAGAATTCAAAGACGCAGACACTTGTATCATAGCACGTGGTGAAAATTTTGCAGACTCACTAAGTATTGGCGCATTTGCAACAAAAAACGGATATCCAATCGTATTAGTACAAAAAGATAAAATCAACGACGTAACAAAACAAGCATTAAAAGATTCCAAAATCAAAAAATGCTACATCGTCGGTGGAGAAAACTCTGTATCCAAATCATTAGAAAAAGAACTACCACAAGTAATCGAAAGAATCGCTGGCAATGACAGATACGAAACATCACTTAAAATAGCTGACAAATTCTACAAAGATGCACAAGGAGCATACCTTGCAAGTGGAGAAGTATTCGCAGATAGCTTGGCAATCAATCCAATCGCTGCAAGATTTGATGTACCATTGATTCTTACACCAAAAGATAAACTACCACAAAAAACACAAGAATACCTTGAAAACTCTAAAATCGTTCAAATAGCTATAATAGGTGGAGAAAAGACAGTATCCAAACAAATTCAACAAGAGTTAGCCAAAACCAACCCAAACGTTGCAACATCTGTTAAATTCACATATACAAAAGACGGCAAGAAAGTTACAAGAGAACTTACTAATGCAGAAGCTAACGAATTAGCAAAATTAATGAACGAACACGAAAAATATGTTACAGGTGAAAGATTAAAGAGCATATTTGACAATTACTTTACATTAGTAGGAGCTAATGGAAAAACAAAAGTAGCAGTATCTGTAAATATTGAAAAAGATGAAGTCGTAATAGACGATGCAATCACTGAAAAAGGTGCTACACTTAACAAAGACAACGAGCTTGCAAAACAATACATCAAATTCATCGAAAATTTACAACAAAATTAACATAAAAATTGTTGAAAAACAAACCAGTAGGTGATATAATAGCGTTGGCTTAAAAAATTATCGCGGCAAATAATTTTTTAATGGAGATGAATATTAATGGCAAGAATGATGGGACCTAGATTTAAACAATCTAGAAGATTAGGTCTTAACGTATGCGGTCACCCAAAAGCTAACAAAAGAATGGGTAAAGGACTTGGAAGAAACGACAAGAAGTTAACTGAATATGGTATGCAACTTCTTGAAAAACAAAGATTAAGAGCATATTACGGAGTAAATGAAAAACAAATGCACAAATACTTCGAAAAAGCCCTTAACAACAAAGAAGGTCTTACAACTGGGGATGTAATGGTAAGACAATTAGAAACTAGATTAGACAACCTAGTACTAAGAGCTTCATTTGCATCATCAATCAGACAAGCAAGACAAATGGTATCTCACGGTTTAATCAGAGTAAACGGTAAAAAAGTAGATATCCCTTCTTACCAAGTAGCTGAAGGATCTGTAATCGAATTGAAAGAAAAATCAAGATCAAATGAATTGTTCAAAGAAAACTACGAAACAAACTTTGCACAATCATTACCTTACATTGACAAGGAAGAAAACTTCAAAGTAACATTGACAAGACTTCCTGAAAGACAAGAAATTCCAATCGAAATTACAGACTCATTAATAGTTGAGTTGTACTCAAGATAATCAAAAGGCGAGTTTATACTCGCTTTTTTTATTGCAATCATTGATATATACTCAAATTAAAAGTACAATAATATTAATAATAAACAAAAAAGGAAAATCAAATGAAAAAACGAGTACTCATAACCACGATACTATTCTTGTTTCTAGTGTATTTTAGTGGGACGACATTCTTCACATTCTATGCACTACCCAACACATACGTCAACGGCTACAACATGAGCTTTGTCGAAAAATCCAAAATAGTCGACAGAAATGCAGACATAAGGTCACTCACAATAAACGCTACCGATAACCGTAAACTCGTAATAGATGCGAAAGAAGTGGATTTCAACCTAAAAATACCAGAAGATTTTAAATTCGAACAAAATCCGTTCTCGTGGCCGTTGTCATTCTTCGACACCAAAAAATACAACATCAATTTCGACTACACAATCGACGAAGATAAACTCAACAAGAAAATCTACCAAGCAGAACTCAACAATAACGCCAATAAATCGTACAACGCATACATCAGTTACTTGGATGACGAATACACAATAAGACCAGAAGAAGTAGGAAACGAAATAAACACCGACAAACTCAAAGACACGATAAAAAAATCACTCCTAGAACAAAAAGAAGACATCACACTCAAAAACGAATACATCAAACCGACAGTCTACTCAAACGACTGGAACATAATTCGTGCCAAAAACAAACTTAACAAACTCAAAGACATCGAAATAAGCTTTGATTTCAACGACACAATCCACAAACTAAAAGGAGCGAAACTTCGTGACATGATGGAGTTTGATGAAAGGCATGGATTTGTATATAAAGACAGTGAAATCGAACAATATGTAGACGAATTGAAAAAAGAAACCGACACCTATAACAAACCTCACACAATAAAAACAGCAGAAAACAAAATACTCACATTGAATGCAACAGACTACGGCTGGGAAATCGACAAACCAAAAACAGTCGAACTCATAAAAGAAACTCTGGATAATACAGAAAGTAAAACCATAGAACCAGTCTACTCCAAACAAGCCAAGTCTAGACTCAGAAATGACATACAAGACGAATACATTGAAATCGACCAACAAAACAAAACACTCTACTACATCAACAACTACAAAATCAACAAAAGTATCCCTATAAAAATCGTACAACCACTCCCGAAAGGAATCTACAACATAGATAGCAAAACAAAAGGATACTCCAACAACTACACATTGGGTTTTTACAGACATACAATATCTAGCTCACAAAATTCGGATATACAAGTAAATTCCAAACTATTAGAAAGCATATACTACGATGTAGGAGACAACATTCCAGTAATAGTTTATTAAAGTAAAATAAAAGTAAAAAATTTTTAAAATTTACTTGACATTACAGTGCAAACTTGATAATATATATAAGCACTCAATTGTTCAGTGAATTTTTTAGTTAAATAAAAAATTGAAAAACACTTGACAAGAAAGAAATACAAGAGTATAATGTAATAGTTAGCTCACAAAACGCGAACTTCAAATAAACTTTGAAAATCACGTTTTAAAATATATTTCGTGAGTATAGAACCTTAATAAATTAAATAAAGTAAATACTTTGAGAGAAGTACAAACCAAACAATAATTCGGTGAGAATAAAAAAAGCAAAAGTCAGCTGAAAAGCTAGCTTCAAACAAACATTAAATTGAG
>NZ_JBRFJH010000011.1:0-49022 GCF_052932205.1 Finegoldia sp. P1-F-LS
AATTTTTGATGTTGTCTGTCAAGTCGTATGTTTTGCCGAATTCCACAATTTCATCAATTGCTTCAACTGTTGGTATTGGTGTGATTACCGCTGCTTGTTTTTGTATGATAATTTTTGATTGTACTTCATCAACAGATCGGTCGGAATATTTTACGATTATCGTTGTGTCTATATTTCCAGAAGTTTTTGTGTCTGGTTTTTCTTTGAATTCAAATGTTGTATCAGCAGGCATTGCTTCTGAGTTTTCAACCAAATCTTTTGCTTCAATACTTTCTCCTTCTAGGATTTTTATTTCTTTACCAGTTGGCTCGTTTGTTTCTGCAAGTGATTTATTCACAACGACTTTTACATTGACAATTCTCGCCTCGCCATTTTCGAATGTCACTTTGATTTTTCCGATGTAGTTTCCAGATTTGTTTGTGTTTATCGCATCTTTTTCTGTGATGTCTGTAACTTTCGCTCCAGTTGGCAAGTTTTTGATATTATCTGTCAAGTCATAAGTTTTTCCGAATTCCACAATTTCATCAATTGCTTCTACTGTTGGTATTGGTGTAATTACCGCTGCTTGTTTTTGTACGATAATTTTTAATTGTACTTCATCAATTGAGCCGTCACTGTATTTTACTATTATTGTTGCATCAAACTTTCCGGCAGTTTTTGTGTCTGGTTTTTCTTTGAATTCAAATGTTGTATTGTCTGGCAAATCATCTGAGTTTACAACCAAATCTTTTGCTTCAATACTTTTTCCTTCAAGGATTTTTATTTCTTTACCGGTTGGCTCGTTTGTTTCTGCAAGTGATTTATTCACAACGACTTTTACATTGACAATTCTAGTTGCACCATTTTCAAATGTGACTTTGATTTTTCCGATGTAGTTTCCAGATTTCCTTGTATTTATCGCATCTTTTTCTGTTATGTCTTCTACTTTCGCTCCACTTGGCAAATTTTTGATGTTGTCTGTCAAGTCGTAAGTTTTTCCGAATTCCACAATTTCATCTGCTGCTTCTACTGTTGGTATTGGTGTAATTACCGCTGCTTGTTTTTGTATGATAATTTTTGATTGTACTTTATCAATTGAGCCGTCTGAATATTTTACGATTATTGTTGTGTTCAACTTTTTAGCATTTATTGTGTCTGGTTTTTCTTTGAATTCAAATGTTGTATCAGCAGGCAAATCATCTGAGTTTGCAACCAAATCTTTTGCTTCTATCGTTTCTCCTTCGAGAATTTTTATTTCTTTACCTGTTGGTTCATTGACAGATGCTTGTGTTTTTGTTGCATTTGCGATTATTTCGACAGAATTTTCTATTTTTTCTCCTGGATTGACTGTCCAATTTATCGGATTTTTGTAGTTGTTTTTGTTTTCAGGATTTATTTCCACTTCTGGATAGTAATCTGCAGCCAAGCTCAACCCTTTTTTAATATCGTAGATTGTTTCTTGCTTTAATTGCACCCCTTCTCCTGCTTTCATTGTAACTCTGACATATCCTTCAGGAGTTTGTGCGCTAGGATTTTCTTTGCGATTTATAATTTCAGGAAGTGAATTGATTTTTATAGTTGTGCTTACATTTTCAGTTGTATCATCCATGTAAGTGACCTTAATATTCAAATCAATCGTCTTGTCCGCATCGGATTCTTTCGAGTTGTAAGTTATTTCGCCAGTCTTTTCATCGATGACAATTTCTTCTGTTGCTAAATCTACGAGTTCAAATTTTTTGACAATAGGTTGATCTAAATTTTCCGATTTATTCAAATCATTAATAAATTTTGGCGCATTAATCACAGCCGTATTACCAGGATTTACAACAGCACCCTCATATACAGGGGTGAATTTGACATTATCTTTTGCTTTTTTCACAATAAATGTGGCACTTGCTGGCAGTGTTCTGTTATCTGGCGCAAATTCAATTCTAACCTCATTACCTGCTTTGATTTTGATTTTGTTTTTTACTTCAAATTTCCATCTACCCCAACTATCGGATCTAGTTTCTGTTATATATTCTCCATTTATATGAATCCAAACTTTTCCTTTTCCTTCTGCTGTTCCTTCGATATATTTTGCCGATTCATCAATTTCATCAATTTTATGAATTACAGGTATTTTAGTTGCCCTTGCGGTGAAAAATTTGTTTTGATAAATTACTACTTTTGATAAATCTACATCATCATAGTAGTAACTCTTTTGATCTTTGGTATTGTCGTACCAATGTGGATTTGCATAGTCATTTTTGAATTCTTCTTTTAGTGTTGGTAAAACCAAATCAGGATTTTTAGGTGGATGTTTTTTTAAAATAAAATCCGCTTTAAATTCTCTGAAAACAACATAAGTTCTGTCAAAATAAGACTTACCATCTTCTCTTAATATATCATTTATCTTTTCTTCTTTTCGTAAAGTTACAAGTCCAAATCTAACGAATTTTTCTCTAGATCCTTTTGTAGGCATTTCTGGTGGAGCCGCATTGACGCATAAGTCTGTAACATCTTGACCATTTGTAACAAAAAGAGGAACGAAACAAACTTCATCCGGATCTTTAATTCCATTTAAAGAAGGCGGAATAATGTAATCCCAGTAATCTTCTCTTGTTGAAGGACCAACTTCCCCTCTATACCAATACCAGTATTGATGATTTTTGTCGATAGAATCAGTTTCTACTTTAATATCTTTATAAATTGTAGATTTTGCTTTTTTTCTTTCAACAAATACAGTAATTTCTTTATCTCCAATTGTTGCATCTTCAAGCTTAATTGATCCGTCATCTTTTGTCGCGACATCTTTTCCTATTAATTTTTTTTGTTTTTCTTTCAGATAAACTTTTCCTATTTTTTCATCCTTAATTTTGAACGTCACTTTTTTATAATCTTTTTTCAAATTAAGCTTGTATCCATCTGAATCGTATGCAGGCTTTGAATTGTCAGTTTTTCCGTAATAAACATAGTCATTGGCCTTATACTTTGCGTAAAAATTCAATCCATCTTTCGTGCTTTCTCCAATTACAGATTTGTCTTCAAATTTAGAGGTAAGATCCACAATATTATCCAAACTAGAATTGTCCGACCAACCTAAAAATGGGTGCTTTTCATCTCCACTATTAGCCGTCAAATTTTGATAAACACTTTTACCATCTATATCAGTAAAATTCTTAACGTCCTTCCAAGTGGCAGATTTAAGCACCCAATAAGTCCTTGTTTTTATTCCTTCTATTTCATTGTTGTTTTCAACTTCGTTATTATCTTTATCTAAAATTTTTCCATAATGCAAAGTTCCATCATTTTCCATAAAAGATGCCGCATTAAAATTGAGGCTCAAATAATCAGAAACATCCTCAGGTTTTGTTGCTGTCACGATAGGTTTGTCTTGTGTTTTCGAAATTTCCTTATCGTCAACCTTCCACACAGCATACACTGTTTTGTTTGCAGTTATGTTTTGTAAAATATCTTCTTGTGCTTCAGTTGCATCAGGACTATTAGCCCAACCTACAAATATTTTTCCAGCAAGAGTTGGAGTTTCAGAAAATGTCACATTTTCTCCTGCATTTACAGTCGACGTATTATTTTCTGTGTCGAATTTCCCACCATTAGCATCAAAAACAACCGTAAATTGTTCTTTATGTACAGGATTTTCTTCCATTTCTTTCACATTTTCAGTAGCCATTAATTCCTTTTTATTAACTGATTCTACTTTTTTTGTGTCTATTTTTTCGTCAGAAATATCCTCAGAATTTTTTGGAGTTTTTTCTTTTGTAGAAATTTCTACTTTTTCTATAAATTCTACAAATTGAGCAGAAGAATTCGTATCAGTTTCTGCGAACGAAACGTTTCCTCCAATCAAAAAAGCATATCCTATCAAACAAGATACAACACCAATGCTAAGTTTTCTAAGAGCATACCTAGGTTTTTTGTTGGAACATTTGGCTCTTTTTTCAGCAATAACTTTACCAAAAATCTTGTTATTCATCGTTTTACATCTCCTTTTGAATATTTTTTGATAGCAAAATTTAAACGATAAGTAGCGTTTAGTTAGTTTGATATATTTATATTGTTTATAACACGCACTACTATTTATATAGTAGCATATTTAACTTCAAATTCAATAGATTTTATTAATTTTTTGCATGAAAAAAGAACTATCGTAAATTTTACAATAGTTCTTGTGGTTTATTTGTCCTCGTGCAAAGCATCGATTGTATCGTCAGTCAATCCCTTCAATTTTTCGACGTAGTTTGCATCGTGATTTTTCTTCGGAATCAAAATTATCCTGTCGTTTTCAAGTTCCAATTCAAATACATCCTTTTCTCTGAGGTCGTATTTGCGCATCAAAATATCTGGTATTGTAATTTTGTTTCCTTTTTCTATTTCAAAATTCATATTTTCCTGCCTTCTTGTAATCTTATGTTTACTTTATTTTAGCATTATTTTGTGAATTTGAAAAGTTTCTCCTATTTGGTTGTTTGATTTTTGAATATGCTACGAAAACTATCATTCCTATAACTGCATTTACTACAATTGCTCCTCCCGGTTTGATGTCAAATTGATATGACTGAACTATTCCCAACATCATATACAAAACTCCTAAAATTATTGTAATGATGTATGTTTTCTTGTAGCTTTTTGCGATAATAAGAGCTGTTGCTACTGGAAGCACTATCAAAGATGTCACCATCAACGCGCCAACTATTTTCACTGCAAGTGCAATAGTAATCGCAGATAACAAAGTAAATATTGCATTAATTCGATTTACTTTTACACCTGCAAGACGAGCGATGTTTTTGTCGATTGAAATCGCCAATAATCCTGCGTATTGCGATATGGATACCGCTAAGATTAATACGAAAATCACCGAAATATTAATCACATCCATATTTGTCACAGAAGATATACTTCCGAAAAGATAAGATTCAAATGAATTTCCGCCTGGAGCAAAATCGGATAATATCGCTGCAATTCCAAGTCCTGTACTCATTATAACAGCCGTTGCCATGTCTCCATATTGTGGGAATTTTTTTCTGATTAATTCTATTAAAAATGCCGCTACAACACAAACTATTGCAGAGCCTAATAATGGATCAAATCCCAAAATAAGTCCAAGCCCAACTCCACTAAGAGCTGTGTGAGAAAGCGCATCTCCTATCATGGATGTTTTACGATTAACCATGATAATTCCAATCATCGGAATCATTATTGCAAGCATCAATCCAGCTATCAATGCTTTTCTCATAAACGCAAATTCTAGCATTTTACAAGCCTCCCTTCAATCATTTCGTATTGAGTTCTTTCAATATCCAAAGCCTCAATTTCTTTTATTTCGTGAGTTACCATTATTACAGTTATGTTGTACTCCTTATTTAATTTCGCAATTGTTTTTATAAATTTTTCTTTGTTTTCCTTGTCAACACCTGCTGTAGGCTCATCGAGTATCAAAAGTTTCGGCTCGTTAATCATTGCCCTGCAAATCATTGCTCTTTGTTGAAGTCCTCCCGACAATTCATTTACAGGACGATTTATATATTCTTTCATTCCCATTTCTTCCATAATTTTTCTAGCTTTGTCGTAATGTTTTTTTCTTGCAATTTTAATTAGCCCAAAATCTTCATACAAATTCAATGTCACAAGCTCCAAACAAGTAATTGGAAACGCAATTTTATTTACAATATTTATTTGCGGAACATACCCTATATCTCGGTAGCTCTTGTAATCTTTAATATTTTTATCCAAAACCTTGATTTCACCGTCATCAGCCTTCAACTCTCCCAACATTAATTTCAATAAAGTTGATTTGCCGCTTCCATTTCCTCCCAAAATTAGAGCCATCTCTCCTTGACTTATCTCTAAATTCAAATCTTTAAGCACCAAATCTTCATTATAACCAAAGTTTAAATTATTTATAGTTACTGCATTCATTTATACACCTGCCTTTTTCATAGATTCGTATAAGTTTTTCAAATTCATCTCAATTAACTCGATATATCCTTGATTATTGTCTTGTTGTTCTTTCGTTATAAATTCCATAGAAGCCAAAGGCTTTATATCTCCTCCCAATTCTTCCGCTAAAGTCTTGGCTTCTTTTGGTGGTTTACCGTATTCATAAAAAACCGTAGTAATGTTTTTTGTTTTTGCAAAATCCACAGCCTTTTTTATTGTTTTAAGACTAGGACTTTCCATACTTGTAAGCCCTTCTAATGGATACTGAGTAAGTCCAAAATCCCTCGCTATATATGCATAAGCGTAATGTGTTACCAAAAAGCTTTTGTTGTCTAATTTACTAAATTTTTCTTTGTATTCTGCATCAATATCTGTCAATTTATCAACGTATTTCAATTTGTTTTTGTGATAAATTTTCTTATTGTCTGGATACTTTTGTATCAATTTATCTTGAATACTATTCAAATATTTCTTTGCATTTACGACAGATAACCATGAATGTGGATCGTAAGTTATCTTGTCAAACCCTGATGAAGAACCTTCCATTACAGGCTTTAATTTGCCCTCATCTTGAAGCAATTTACCGTTAGTATCTTGTAAATAATACGGAAGCAAATCTTCGCTTATTCTGTCCGATACGAAAATCCATTTGCCATCATCTTTTATGTTGTAAAATATTTCTCCCGATTCATGACCCATTTCAAGGCCATATACTTTTCCTTCTTCTACATCAAAAGTATTTTTTTGGTGAACAATCTCACCTTTTTGATTCATAATTTCCTTTGCTTTTTTGACTAATTCTTTCTTGTCTTCTCCATTGTCCTTGAAGAACGCAACTCTCATAATATCTTCATGAGTGTGCCCAAAATCTATTTTGCGTTTTCCTTTTGTTAAATCCAATCTTGCCATATATTGAAAATCGCCTCTAGCAGCAGCTCCTTTGTATGTGATTAACTCTACAGAATCCGACAACTTCAAAATATCCAAATTAGGCAAATTCTCGTGTACCTTGTCTACCCAATGTTCCATATTCGCTCCGTTTACTACCAGCAAATCTGCCTCGGCAAGTTTTTTCATATCCTTGGCAGATGGCTCCCACAAATGAGGCTCCTTATCCACCGGCATGAAAGTTCTCACCTCTACAGTATCTCCCGCAATCATCTTCACCAATTCATGCACCGGAAAAAAAGATGTGTAGATAACAGGCTTTCCTGAAGATTTCTTCATATGATTGGAACATCCTGCAAACAAAATCATGCACAAGACTAATAGAAAACTCAACAGTCTTTTTTTCATTTAATTCTCCTTTTCAAAATAAAAGGACAGGTTGTCCCTGTCCTTTGTCAATTTCATATTCAAACCTTATTCTTCGATTTCTCCGATAATTTGTTTATCAGTTGTGTTTGGTTTTACGAAAGTTGGGAACCATCCTTCTTTTGCAAATAATTCATCCTTGTCATTGCCATATCTCATGTGGAAATGTGTCAATTCTTCTTCGCCGTGAATTGGCATCATTAATAAAACTTTATATTTCGCATTAGAATCCACAGCTTCGAAAACATCCCATTCTAGCATATGTGATCCGTGTTTTACAGCCTTTTTTTCTACAAATTTGTACTCAGTCTCTGCGATTTTTTCTCCATTTTCTGAAGGAATTTTGCTTGTGAAAGTAATTTTATTTCCTTCGATTTTCAATCCATTGAATTCACATTTTCTTTTTTCAAGATAATCTGCTTTTGCTTTTTTCTCATCAATATTTTCTTTTTTTGCTAAAGTTTTGAAAGCACCTTGAACTTCTGGCTTTTCCAAATAGCTTCCCATATTGTTCCATTCTCCAGCCCAATCAGACAAGCTTACTTCTTCTTTTTTGTCCTCAGTTTTTTCAGTAGCGTTGTTGTCTTCTTTTTTGTCTTCTTGTTTTTGTTCAGCTTGTTTTGTGTTTTCTTTCGGTGCATCTTTTTGTGCTCCACAACCATTCAGCAATAACGCCGCTGACATCACTCCAACTATAGCCATCAATTTTAATTTATTCATATCAATACTCCTTATTTATATTTGTTAGTAGAACAATACATACAGTTATTAATATCCCAAAACAAATTCGAATGCATCCTAATTTTATTAATTAATTAACTTATTACAATAAAATCTTATTTTTAGTCTAATCATTCTATTCAATTTTAAATATGTAATAAGTTTTTTGAGAATTAAAAACTTATTTAGTTGCAAATTACGTCTAATCCGCAAAACCTTTTGTAAAAATTTATCATACTAACTTTATTCAAACAAATCATACCATTATTTTTTTGTTCTGTCAATAATGATAATCATTTGAATTTAAAATTTTTTAAAATTAAAAAATCGGACTTGAATTACCAAATCCGATCTGTGATATTCTATTTATCTTGTTTATTCATTGTGCAACAGTCCAATCTTTCTTCTCCGAAAGTATTTTTATTTTCGTTGCCCAATTTTTTTAAAAATTCTTCAAAATTTTTCTTTATTTTATTAAAAATTTTCATTTAATCACTACCTTTTTAGTTTCAATGTCAACTTGTTTACATCTTTATTATACATCTATTGAGTTTTATTTTCAAATTCTACAAAAAATTTGACGTGATTAGAAGTTTAAATTATAATATTAGTAGTTACAGTTCATATATTTTGTATTTGAACTTCTAATTTTATTTATGGAGGAAATCAAATGAGCTTTGGTTCAAAATTAAAACAACTTAGAGAAGACAGAGGTCTCACTCAGACAGAACTTGCGGACAAGCTTGGTGTTACTTTGAAGACTATAAGCAACTACGAAACAAAAGGCACTCGCCCACGTACGCAAGATATGTACAAGAAAATCGCCGAGTTTTTCAATGTTGACATCAATTTTTTGTTGACTGTTGAGGATAATTTCGTGCTAGATTCTGCTAAAAAATTCGGATATTCTGGTAAGAAAGATGCGGAGAATTTGGTGGATAATTTGTCGGGGCTTTTCGCTGGAGGTTCTCTTCCTGAAGAAGACAAGGACAAACTTTTCAACGCGATTGCTGAAGCCTATTACGAAGCCAAGTTGGAGAATAAAAAATACGGAAAAAACAAGAATAAAAGGTAGTTTATGTACAATAGATGGATATATGATAAGGTAAATAATTTGGTTGAAAAATACCACACCAGAAATCCCGATGAGCTTTTGGATTTATTGGGGATTAAGCTTCATTATATCGATAGTCCGTCCAAACTTTTGGGAGTGTATCAGGTAATCCTTCGAAACAGGGTTATTTTGATTGCTAACAACATTGGAAGTTTGAAAAAAATCGTATTGGCTCACGAGATTGGCCACGACCAACTCCACAGGCAATACTGCATTGATGGTCACGCTTTTCACGAGAACAAGGTGTTCAATCCTACTGATGTTTTTGAAAATGAAGCGAATATTTTCGCGGCTCATCTTTTGATTTCGGATGAGGATTTGATCAAGACGATGCGCGAGTACACTGACGACAAGACTATGGCATACAAGCTAGGTGTGGATATTAATTTGTTGAATTTGAAAATATCTGAGATGGTGAAGCTGAACAAGTTTCCCACAGATATTTGCTATATTGAAAATCCAAAATCGACTTTTTTGGAAGATTACAGTCCGTTGGATGACGAGTAAGGAGGTTGTTATGGGACTTATAGATTACTCTTTGGAGCCAAAATCTGATATTGCTTTTGTGGATATCAAAAGTTTTTATGCAAGTGTAGAATGCGTCAAGAGAAATCTGAATCCCTTGACAACTTCTCTTTGCGTTATGAGTAATTCCGACAATGCGAGCGGATTAATTCTCGCAAGCTCTCCCACTTTCAAGAAAGTTTTCGGGAAGAAAAACGTCGGTAGGGCTTTTGATTTGCCTTTTCACGTCCACAATAGGAAGTTTAACTTCCAATCGGCTCTCAGACAGAATTTACCCATCACCGATTCATATGTAAATTATATCGAAACTTGGGCGAAAAACACCGTCATCGTTCCTCCAAGAATGGCTTTGTACATTGAAGAAAATTTGAAAATCCAGAAAATCTTCATGAATTACGCAGCGAAAGACGAGATTCTTCCCTACTCTATCGACGAGGGATTTATCGATTTGACAACCAGCTTGAATTATTTCGTTCCTGATACAAAAATATCTCGCAAGGACAAATTGGATTTGATATCTTCTAGAATTCAAAACGAAATCAGAAACAAAACTGGATTATATTCTACTGTTGGAATGAGTAATTCCAATCCTCTGTTGGCTAAGCTTGCGCTGGACAATGAAGCGAAGAAAACTGTGAATATGAGGGCAAATTGGTCGTATGAAGATGTTGAAGAAAAAGTGTGGAATATTCCAGATTTGACAGATTTTTGGGGAATCGGCGAAAGAACGAAACGAAGGCTGAATAAATTGTGTATTTTTTCGGTGAGAGACCTAGCAAACTCCAACCCCGATATTTTGAAAAGAGAATTTGGAATAATGGGCGTACAGTTGTGGTTTCACGCAAATGGAGTTGATGAATCCAAGGTCACCCAACCTTATAAGGGGAAATCAAAAGGACTTGGCAATTCGCAAGTTCTTCCCAAAGATTACTCCAAGAAAAGTGAAATCGAAATAGTTCTCAAAGAAATCGCAGAACAAGTTGCAATTAGAATTCGACGAATCAAAAAGAAAGCGACTGTGGTGTCGATTTACGTTGGATATTCCTTAAAAGAAAACAAAAAATCCATCTACGCCCAAAAAACCATCTCACCTTCCCAATCAACTGCGCAGCTCACGAAACACGTCATGGAGTTGTTCCACCAAAAATATCAGGGAGGATCTGTAAGAAGACTTGGTGTTAGCTACGAAAATTTGGTGGACGAAGCATGCATATCTTTTTCACTTTTTGAAGATATTGAAAAAATAGAAAAACAGAAGAATTTGGAATCTGCAATCGATGAAATCAGAGACAAATACGGGTTCACTTCCATTCAAAAAGCGACATCTCTCATGGAAGGATCGCGTGTAATCGAACGAAGCAAGCTAATTGGTGGTCACTGCGGCGGAATGGACGGTACTTATGATTATTAGAAATTATCTTCCCTACAAATCAGCAAGGGAATATTGCGACAGAAAAATGGCGAAATGGATGGGATTTTTCCTATCAGAACACACAACAGCACTACATTCGATGACTGAAAATGTAAACGTTCAATCGTTGGGTGCGAGTAGTTTACTTTTACTGATAAGCCAAGCTTATCTGAATGATTTCACAGTTGAAATCTTCGTTCACAGCAACAAATCATACGTCGGGACAATATACGATTTTTTCGAAGACAAGATATATTTTGAAATAGACAATCAAATGATAGAAATAAAATTCGATGAGATTTTGAACATTAATTTGATGGAGTAGTTATGAATACATTACACAAAAACACATTTCAATTCGATTATTTTTCGGACAATTTCATAGCTTTTGAGAAAGATTTTTACAAATACGCAAACATCAATATTCCTCTGGCTTTTTTGACAGACGACATTTTGGAAAACATGATCTCCACTAAAAATAATTATTTCAGGGTAAATGCAAAAAATTGCAAAGACAACCTGGACCACTATTTTATTTTCAGGAAAAATTTCGTAAAAGAAAACAAATCCATAATTCTCTTTCAATATGTCGGCCACAAATCACAAACGGAACTTAAAAATTTATGAGATAATCGTTAAATTTACTTGTAATGTTTTATTTTTTTATAAATTTTTCAAAAAATGCTTGACAATATTTTTTTCGGATTGTATAATGATTAAAAATCAAACCTTCGGAAAAGAAGAGTAGTCATAAATAGATTTTACAGAGAAGCTCTATTTGGTGAGAGGAGCAAATTGATGTTATGGTGAACATGGTCTTTGAGGGGACAGTTCGATATTAGGACTGTACGGCAACTTCCGTTATCATGAGTTAGAGCTTGATGGAGCTTGAAGTGGTGTATTTTTACATACACAAAAAAGGTGGTACCGCGGATATTTCGCCCTTTCTATTAGAAATAATAGAAAGGGCTTTTTTTATTACAAAAATTAGGAGGAGATTATGATTGAAATAACTTTTAGAGGAAGAGGAGGACAAGGAGCATTCACTGCATCTAAAATAATTGGAAATGCATGTGTGAAACAAGACAACTTGTACTCGTTGGCTTTCCCAACGTTTGGTCCAGAAAGAAGAGGCGCTCCTGTTAGTGCTTTTACAAAAATAGATACGAAAAAAATCGAAGACAGAACTCAAGTGCAAAACCCAGATTATTTGGTTATACTAGATGAATCGCTGTTCGATGTAAATGAATTAAAAAATCTTAAAGATTGCACAGTATTCATCAATTCTTCAAAAAAATTTGAAGAAAAAAATGTGATTTCTGTCGATGCAACCAAAATCGCTTTGGATATTTTACATAAGCCGATTACAAATACTGCAATGATCGCAGCACTGTTTTCCAAATTCGATGTCATCGATAAAAAGAGCATTGTAGAAAGTTTCAAAGATAATTTGTCGCCATCAGTCGTGGATAAAAACGTAGAATTATTCGAAGAAGTTTTGAAAGAGGTGAACGAAAATGAAAAGACCAGAGCTTAAACAATTCAACGGTTTTGAAAAAATCGAAGATTATCCTTTGGGAACATATTACGAAGCGGGTTTCCTTACAGTTACCAACGATTCGTACCGAAGTTTTGATTATTTCATTGACAAAGACAAATGTAAAAACTGCTTGGAATGTTACTTGTATTGTCCAGATGGAACGATTGAAAAACAAGACTCATACGTTAGTATAAATCAAGATTTTTGCAAGGGTTGTGGAATTTGCCAGAAGATTTGCAGTTTCGATGCG
Organism: Finegoldia sp. P1-F-LS; assembly: GCF_052932205.1. Taxonomy (NCBI): domain Bacteria; kingdom Bacillati; phylum Bacillota; class Tissierellia; order Tissierellales; family Peptoniphilaceae; genus Finegoldia; species Finegoldia sp. P1-F-LS. Next base: position 12,794 of record NZ_JBRFJH010000011.1, read on the forward strand.
ATAGAAAGGAGGAGCAAATGAGAAGATTTTTATCGGGAAACGAAGCTGTAGCACAAGGCGTTAGATTATCGAAACCAAACGTAATTTCGGCGTATCCTATCACTCCACAAACTACAGTGGTTGAAAAACTATCGGAAATAGTAGAACAAAAACAGCTCGATGCAAGATTTGTTCATGTTGAAAGTGAACACTCTGCTCTATCTTGTGCGATTGGTGCAAGTGCCATCGGAGCAAGAACTTTCACAGCAACAAGTTCACAAGGACTGTTGTACATGGCAGAATGTCTTCCCTACGCAGCTGGCGGCAAATTCCCTATCGTGATGGTGAATGCGAATCGTTCAACTGCACTTCCTTGGAATATTTTCGGAGACCAACGTGATTCGTTGTCGCAACTTGATAGCGGTTGGATTCAAGTGTACGTTGAAGATGCACAAGAAGCTTTGGATACGGTGATTGAAGCTTATTACATAGCTGAGCACAAGAAAGTCTCCACTCCAGTGATGATTAACTTGGACGGATTTGACCTTACACACACTTATGAACCTGTAGATGTTCCAGAAAACTGTGATGTGGATAAGTTCTTACCGAAATTTGAAACTGAAAACAAATTCGATGTCAATCATCCGAGAAATTTGGGGTTTTCAGTGGGGCCAAGTGATAATTTGGAATGGAAAATCAGAGAAAACAAAGCTGTTATAGATTCGTTGGAAATAATCGAAGAATCCAGAGTAAAATTCAAACAGATTTTCAACAGAGATCATGGTGGTGTGATTGATTCCTACAAAGTTGAAGATGCAGATTATGTTTTGATTTCTATAGGATCAATTTCTGGATTAATCAGAAGTGTAGTCGATGAATTAAGAGAACAAGGTGAAAAAGTCGGATACTTGAAGCTAAGATACATCAGACCTTTTCCAACAGAAAAATTGAGAAACGAACTTCAAGGTGCTAAAAGAATCGGTGTTTTGGAAAAAGATATTTCGTTCGGACATTTCGGAACTGTCTACACTAACGTGAAATCAGTCACAGACATCGATTCACAAAACTTCGTAGGAGGACTTGGAGGACGCAACATCACAAGAGATAACATCAAGGAGATTTTCGAAAAACTGAAACAAACAGGCGAAGAACTTAATTTTATAGGAGCGAAGTGCAATGAGTAACATAAATAAACGAACAATTACACAAGACGAATATTTTTACGGACACAAAGCATGTTCTGGTTGTGGAGCAGCACTTGCAGTTAGAATCGCTTTGAAAGTTCTCGGAGAAAGAGCAATCTCGGTTCTTCCAGCAGGTTGCATGTCGGCAGTTGGATTTAATTTCCCACAATTAGCTTTCAAGAACAACTCGATTATTTCGACGTTCGCTGGAACAGGCTCAATGCTTTCTGGAATTTACGAAGGAGCGAAATCTTTGGGGATTGAAGATTTGCAAATTGTTGGATTTGCAGGAGACGGTGCTACGGCAGATATTGGATTTCAAACATTATCTGCTGCAATAGACCGCGGTGACGATGTAATCTACATTTGCTACGACAACGAAGCCTACATGAACACAGGAATTCAAAAATCGTCCTTGACACCATTTGGCTCATCGACAACTACAACACCTGCAGGAAAAAACATCCACGGAAACACTCGAAACAAGAAAAATATTTTCGATATAATCGCAGCCCACGACATATCTTACGCAGCCACTGCATCTATCGGCTACATCCAAGATTACATCGACAAGATTGAAAAAGCATCCAAAATCCGTGGAACGAAATACATTCACGTATTGTCCCCTTGTCCAGTCGGTTGGGGTACAAATACAGACGATACCATTGATTTGGCGAAAGAAATCGTGGACAATTGCATGTTTCCATTAGAAGAATACGAAAATGGAAAATATTCCATCAAAGAAATCAAAAATAGAAAATCAGTTCACGATTACATCAGAAAACAAAGAAGATACAAACATTTGACAGATGAAGAAATAGATTTAATTGAAGAAAACACAATCAAAAATTACGAAAACAAACTTAGGAGGGTTTATCATGATTAGAAACAACATTAAAGAAATTACAAAAGAAAAATTAGAAAGTTTAAGAACATCAAAATACTGGGAAGAAGAATTAGAAACATTGAGCCGTGAAGAAATCGAAAAACTACAATTACACGAATTAAAAAACATATTGGTCCACGCTTACGAAAACTCCGAATACTACAGAAAAAGCTTCGACGAAAATTTGTTAGATCCATACGAATTTTCATCACTTGAAGAACTTGCAAACTATCCATTTATCAACAAGAAAACAGAACGTGACACACAACACAAAGGAAGTTTTCTTGGACAAATGGCATGTACAAGTGAAGACGACGTAGTGTTCATCTCCGCATCTTCAGGATCTACCGGAGTTCCTACTATTTCACCATTCACACAACAAGACCTCGACGAATTCCAAAACGTAGAATCCAGATTTTTCTACCAAATCGGAATGAGAAAAAGTGACAGATACGTTCACGCACTCAACTTCTCGCTATTTGTCGGAGGCCCTGATGTAATCGGAGCACAAAATGTCGGCGCACTTTGTATTTGGGCAGGCACAATTCCATCTGAAAAACTATTGAACATAATTGTAAATTACAAACCAACTATAATTTGGACGACTCCTTCTTATGCGTGGTATTTGGGTGAAACTGCCAAGAAACACGGCTATGATCCAAAAGAATTATCGTTGAAGAAAATAATCGTTGCAGGAGAACCTGGTGGATCAATCAATGCCACAAGAGAAAAAATCGAAGAATTGTGGGACGCTGATTTGTATGATTTCTACGGATTAAGTGACATATTCGGAGCGTGTGCTGCAATGTGTGAACAAAAAGATGGACTTCACATCGCTGAAGATCAAATCTTAGTTGAAGTAATCGATCCTGAAACTGGAAAAGTTCTACCAGAAGGAGAAGTCGGAGAATTAGTCTTCACATCTTTGAGAAAACAAGCAAGACCAATGATTAGATTTAGAACTGGAGACATCGGATATGTAAATAAAGACAGATGCAAATGCGGCAGAACATCTACAAGAATTTACATAATCGGAAGATTAGACGACATGTTCATAGTTTCTGGAGTGAACGTATTTCCTTCAGATGTGGAACACGCAATCAGACAAGTCGAAGGAATCACTGGCGAATACAGAATCAGAATCTTCGACAAGAGCTTAAGCACAGCTTATTCTGTTGAAGTCGAAAAGAACGACAACATCACAGATGTAGAAGCTTTAAGAGAAAATATATGGAAAGAACTGAAAGTTAGACTTGGAGTAAAACCTCACGAAATCATCATACACGAAGACGGATATCTTCCAAGACAAACTCACAAAGCAAACAGAGTTATAGACGAAAGACAATAAAATGAAAAACTTATCAAATAGAGCGACAAGTTTCACCGAATCTGTCATCAGAAAAATGACACTTGTCGCCAACAAATACAATTCAATCAATTTGGCGCAAGGATTCCCAGAATTCGATCCGCCAATTGAAATATTAAACAGATTACAAGAAATTTCTCTGATAGGCCCTCATCAATATTCCATAACTTGTGGGGCGAAAAATTTGAGAGAAGCCATCGCAAAAAAACACGAAAAATTCACGGGAAACACCACTAACCCTGAAGAAAACGTCGTTGTGACATGCGGTGGTACAGAGGCAATGATGGCGAGCATGATGGCAATCACCAACCCCGGTGACAAAGTTATCATATTCTCTCCATTTTATGAAAACTACAAAGCCGATGCGATTTTGTCTGGAGCAGATCCAATATTTGTAAAATTAAACCCTCCAAATTTTGATTTTGACATATACGAATTGGAAAATGCATTCAAACAAAATCCCAAAGCCATCATCCTCTGCAATCCCTCTAACCCATCTGGAAAAGTATTCACCAGAGAAGAATTACAAATAATAGCAGATTTTGCAGAAAAATACGACACATACGTCGTAACAGATGAAGTGTACGAACACATAGTTTACAAACCATACGTGCACACATATTTTGCATCATTACCAAAAATGAAAGACAGAACCATCACCACGACATCTCTCTCCAAAACATACTCAATTACAGGTTGGAGACTTGGATACACCATCGCAAACAAAGAAATCACACAATCAATCAAATCAGTGCACGATTTTCTTACAGTCGGAGCAGCAGCCCCACTACAAGAAGCGGCGATAGTTGGACTTAATTTCGGTGATGAATATTACGAAAAACTACAAGAAAAATACACTCACAAAAGAGATATCTTTCTAGGCGGATTAAAAGAAATCGGACTAGACTTCTACTCTCCACAAGGAACGTATTTCGTAATGGTCGACATATCCAAGTTCAACCGCAAATCAGATTATGATTTCTGCGTAGAATTGTCACAAAAAATCGGCGTAACACCCGTCCCTGGTTCGTCGTTTTTCAAAGACGATAACAACGATTATGTGAGATTTCATTTTGCCAAAAACGACGACACATTAATTGAAGCCATCAATCGACTCCGAAAAATCAACGATTTGTTGGTTGACTAAAATAAATCTAGCTAATTTCAAATAAATACTCCTAAGCAATGACCGCGACATTAGTTGCGGTCTTGCTATGTGGTGAAATAAAAAGTAGTTTCACGACAGGCGAAAGTAGAAAACCAGTTTGCACGAATATCTAGACTACGAAAATTTGTGATTTCTAAATCTCAAAATCCTAAAATTTGAAGCACGCTTCGCTTACGCGGTCAAATTTTGGACGGATTTTTTCGATTTGAAATCAACTAAATTTTCTCCGTATTATATTCTTAGCAAAGCTGGTAATCTACTTCATTTCACATAATTACAAATCGCTGGACACAGAAACATGACAGGGACAAGAAAACAAAAAAACCCTTATGCACAAGACAACAAAATCGTCGATTTCTATGCATAAGGGTTTGTCTATCACAATTTTTCTCTGTGATTTATTTTGTCAAAAACTAAAGTCTTTCTAGAAGTGATTTCACAAACTCGTAAGTTCTTTGTGTTGATTCTATTGAAAGTCTTTCCTTAGGACTGTGAACGTCTTTCATAGTAGGTCCTATGGAGATCATTTCCATGTCTGGGAATGTGTCGATAAACACTGCTGGTTCCAATGCTGCATGGACTACTTCCACTTTCATTTCTTTTCCAAACAAATCTTTGTAAGTTTCAAGCGCTAAGTTTCTCAAGTCAGAATCTTTTGCAAATGCCCATGGTTTATAATAATCTTCATTCTTAACTTCAAATCCGTATTTTTCATAAACTTTTGACACATCTTCAGTGTGTGCATCGAAAGTTTCTGGGTTTGAACTTCTAAGAGAAATAGTTACCTTCAACACATCATCTTTTATTTCGAAAATAGCCAAATTGTTGGAGCATTCAACGATATCTGGGTATTCCTTCATCATGCTGTAAACTCCGTGAGGAACTTCTTCGATGAAAGATAGTAAATCTTTTTTGTCATTTTCATCCAATACTTTGTCTGCGTTTTCGCATTTTTCGATTTTAACTCTCATATCTTTATCCAATGGATATTTTGCAATTAAATTAGAAAAATCAACATCGTAATCGTCTTCGTTAGAACTGAACACAACCTTCGCATCTCTTGGAATAGCGTTGTGTTTTGTTCCACCTTCTATACTAACAAGTGCTACAGGAGATTTTTCTTCGATTAACTTCAAAGCTTCACGTGCAAATTTTATGGAGTTTCCTCTTTGTTGGTGAATTTCCATTCCTGAGTGACCACCAAGCATATTATTGATATTCATTACAAAAGTGTTTTTCATTTTATTATCCACATAATTTAACTTTTTAGTTCCTATTATGTTGTGTCCACCTGAACAACCCGACAACAAAATTCCTTCTACTTCAGCGTCAATATTCAAAAGTTTTCTTCCTTTGATGTTTTCTCTCTTCAATGCCCTTGCTCCGACCATTGTAGTTTCTTCATTAGTTGTAACCAACAATTCAAGTGCAGGGTGCTTAGCGTTTTTGTCTTCCATGATTGCAAGTCCAATAGCACTTGCAATACCATCATCTGCACCCAAAGTAGTGCCTTCTGTTTTAACCCAGTCACCATCTACAACAAGAGGAATAGGATCTGTCAAAAAGTCGTGTTCAACGCCGTCAGCTTTTTCTGCGACCATATCCATGTGACCTTGAATTACAACAGCAGGATGATCCACATAATCAGGATGAGCTGGTTTTCTGATGATTATATTGTTGCTTTCGTCTTGAATTGTTTCAAGTCCCAAATCTTTTCCAGTCTTGTACAAAAAGTCACTGACTGCTTGTTCATTTCCAGATTCTCTTGGAATTTTAGTCAATTCTTCAAAATAATGAAACACTCTTTCTGGTTTTAAATTTTCTAACATATTTTCTCCTTTTTTAGTTCAAATTACTGTTCAAACAAACACATTCTTTGAGATTAACCCAAAGAATGTGTTCAAATTTCTAAATTAATGTAACAATATTCCCGAAAGAATACCGTAGTAGTTACCAATTACATAACCTAACGTACCTACCAGAAGTGCAGGAACGATAAGTTCTGTCCAACCTTTAGATACAGCCATTGCTGCAGCGGTAGTTGGGCCACCGACATTCGCATTTGATGCGATGATGATTTCTTCGATATTGAATTTGAAAAGTTTTCCAAATATCAATGAAACTACTAAGTTGATTAGTACAACGATTAATGCAAATACTAATAACAATGGAGATTCTCTTAAAATTAATCCAATTGATGCTGGAGCTCCAATAACTGCGAAGAACAAATAAATCAAGAAAGTACCAATTTCTTGGCTACCTCTGATAGATGAAATTTGTTTAGGAAATGCTGATGCAATAATCATAGTAATTGTTGTCATTAACAAGTATTTGTTTCCCAATAATCCGCCTAAGATAGCACTTACAGCACCTTCACCTTTGAATAAATCTCCAAAAAGTGTAGCTAATTTGTCTGATACAGCTACAATAACAAATGATAATGCAACTGTGAATGCAATATCTTTAAGGGAAATTTCTTTTGCTCCCCAATATTTTGCAGCCATAGTTTTATTAGCTTCCATGTCAGATTCTGATTGTTGTTCCAAAGCATTAACAAGTGGCATCTTGTAATGTTTTTTGATAACAGCCATTGTTGGAAGTGCCATCAATGAAAAGAAATATAAAGCCATAAGTAAGTTATCTGCAACTAATGCAGCTGATACAGTTGCTCCAGGAACCTTGTATTGTTGACTCATTGCAACGAAGTTTACTGAACCACCAGTATAAGTACCCACAAACATAGGAACGATATCATTCAAAGCAGGAATTGCATTTTTCAAAGCAAAGTATGCAACAAATCCACCCAAAATTGTTCCAATACCACTTAATAAATAAATAATTAAAACTCTTCCTGAATCTCTACCAATTTTTTTGATATCAGCGTTAAATAACAACATTGGTACAGCCAAAGGAACTACATAACTCCATACAGCATCGTAAACCGGTGCTTCTGTAGGAATAATTTTAAGGTTTGACAAAATTAAAGTAAAAGTCAAAGCCAAAATACATCCTGTAACCTTGCTTGCCCAGGAATACTTTTGTTCCAAGAATATTGCAAGAGCAGCACATGAAGCCAACACAGCCCAAAGTATCCAAGTACTTTCGGCACTAATAAATGATCCCATAAGAATCCTCCTTCAAAATATTTTATTTAATTAAATTATAATACTACGAAATAAATTATGCAAGTATTTTCCTGATTTAAATCGTCTCGTTTCTATTAATTTAGTACACATTTAATCTGTATTTTACGTGTTTATATTATAATTTACGCCATAAATAAGACTTTATCGTGAAAATGTTTCTATTTTACAAATAAAAAAAAGAGCATCAGCTTAGCCAATACTCCTCATAATTTATTTTTGAATCATTGTGTTAAGCACAATAATATCTGTTTCTTTCATGCCTTCCTTGGCAACATAACCGATGCTTCTGATGGTTTCTTCGATATTGTCTTTTAACAAGCCATCTCCAGCTTCGAAGTTTCGATTGTTCTTTGCCAAATAATATCCCGAAATTCCCGCATCGACAGCTGTTGCGATTTTTGCTGCACAAGATGCTTTTGCACCATCACAAATCATACCAGATGCAATCATCAAGGCATTGCCGATTGTTTTTTCAATCAAATCCAAATCCTTAGTTTCCATGTAACAAATTCCAGCTCCTGCAGCAACTCCTGCGGATGTAACTCCACAAAAAGCTGAAAGTCTACCGATAAATCTCTTGATATGAAGTGCAACTAAGTTTGTAATCAAAAGTCCACGGTACAAAGTTTCGCGGTCGTAATTTTTTTCGTTTGCAAATACTACAAGGGGCATTGTGCAAGTTATACCTTGGTTTCCACTTCCTGCATTAATCACAACTGGAAGGGAGCATCCACTCATACGAGCATCTGATCCTGCTGCAGCTCTTGCCTTGGCTTTTGATCTGATAGAATCATCTTCATCCATCAAAATCTTGCCCATTGCAACTCCCCATTTCCCAGTTAAACCTTCGTCTGAAATTTTTGAATTCAAAGTAATTTGTTTTTCCAACAAATCCTTAACCTCATCCAAATCTACGTTATTCGCGTATTCGAAAATATCTTTTACAGAAAGTTCGTCGTAATTTTCGTATTCTGGAGTGTGAGTGTAGCAATTATCAATATGTATTATCTCGTCGTTTTTTGTAACCTTGACAATATTTGTGTGTTTGTTTTTGATTTCAACATCAACAGTGTTTTCTTTGTCGTCTTCAGCTACAATTTCTATGTCTAAGTTTTCCACGCCTTCTTTTAAGCTAACAGTTATTATGTTTTTTTCCATTAAATCCTTCGCAGCCTTGATGTCATCTTCAGTAACCTTTGACAAAACCTCAAGACCAAGACAAGAATCTCCCGCAACAGTTCCAATAGCAGTCGCAGCTTCAACGCCCTTCATACCATTAGTATTTGGAACAGTAACACCCTTTACGTTTTTAATAATATTTCCTGAACACATAACCTCGATTTTAGTTGGAATATCCCCCAAAACTTCCCTAGCCTTAGCCGCAGCCAACGCAATAGAAATCGGTTCAGTACATCCCAATGCCATAATCAATTCAGATTTTAATAAATCAGTGTAGTTTTTCATTAGTACCCCTTGATAAAAAATAAATTTATAACAATTTTTCCCATACATTAATCATTATAACACTTGAAATATTTCGTTGCAAATGATTTCCAGAACTTATAAATACTCCAAAATAACCTTCCACTCATCCACCAAATCGTCCAACCTGTACCTCGCATTTGCAGGCGATGTCGAAGGAAGCTTCGTGCAATCCACCCCCAAATTCTTTGCGTGATATTTCTCGTAACATTTAAAAGAAGCAGTACCATTGCAAAAAACATGTTTAATATTTGCACAATCCACAATTTCTTTCAAATTGGAAGGCACCACATTTTTGATGCTAGAATCTGATGAGCCAATAATATCGCACTGATAAATCGAATCGTAAACGGCAATATTATGCTCCAACAAAAACTTTTTTCTCTCCTCTATACTAACGTCCAAATCCACATCGAAAAGTTTCTCCATCAACTTCCAAAACCTATTTTGTGGATGGCCGTAGAAAAACCCATACTCCCTCGTCTTCACCGATGGAAAAGACCCCAAAATCAAAATCTTGGAATTCTCATCGTAAAGAGGTTTCAACGGATGAACAATCGTCTCGTAATTTCCTTTCATAAATCCTCCAATCTCTCTTGATTATATCACAGACTTTTCTCTGAAAAATAAAACAATAGCCATCACGCAAACAATAAATTCACTCACAGGATACGCTGCCCACACGCCAGTCATTGCAAAAATCCTCGATAAAATCAAAGCCGTAGGAATAATAATCACAAATCCCCTAGCAAATGAAATCACCTGTGATTTAATTGATCTTTCAGTTGACGTAAAATAAGTCGAAACCACAATATTAAAACCAATGAAAAAGCACGCGACAAAATAAATCTTCATGCCACTCACAGCGTAATCTTGAAGCAAAACATCATTCGCCTTGTTGTAAAATGCAGCTAAAATATCCGCGTTCAAATAAATCACACTGTAAATTAAAATCGACAACATAATTTGCACAACAACAGCATACTTCAAAATTTTCCTCACATTTTCAGCATCGTTCTTTCCGTAATAATGGCTAATCAGAGGTTGAATGCCTTGCGACAAACCAGTATAAATAGCCGTAACCACCAAAGAAATCACAGTAATAATGCTGAAAGCCGCCACCCCGACATTTCCAGAAATCTCTAGAATAATCATATTGAAAGTAAACATCACACTCGCAGAAGTCGCCTCCGTCAACAAAGCAAACATACCCTTCGACACAATCTCTCTAATACTATGGAAATCAAAAATATTCTTGTTCAAATGAAATCCGTTGTTTCTAGAAATAATATACAGCGCAATCACCATCATACTTATAATTGGAGCAAGACCCGTCGCAAAAATTGCTCCGAAAATCCCCATATTCATCGGAAAAATAAACACATAATCCAAAATCACATTCGAAATACTACCAATAACCATCGCAGCCATCGATAACCTTGGATTCCTGTCATTTCTGACAAAACACTGCAAAATATTATTCATAAAAAAAGCCGGCGCAAATAACATCATCACTCTCAAATAAGTATTAGTCATCTCGAAAATACTATCGTCCGCTCCCAAAAACCTCACCAGTTTATCAGAGAAAAACATCCCCGAAATCACAAACAAACAAGCAATGCTAACACCCAAAACCACCGCATTCGTGAAAATAGTATTCGCATCATCATCCATATCCTTACTCTTAAAAATCGAATACTTGATACCACCACCAATACCAATCATCAAACCCATCCCGTTAATAATGCAAAACATCGGAAATGCAATATTAAGAGCCGACAAACCATCCGCTTTTAACCTCCACGACACAAAATAAGTATCCATCAAAGTATAGCAAGAAAAAGCAATCTGCGCGAAAATATTCAGAAAAACATACTTTCCAAACTCGCTCAAAGTCTTGTGATTTCCCATAAAAAACTCCTTAAATAAAAATAAAACGCCCACACACAATAGCCTTTGTGTATGGACGCGTTTCAAACCATGAAATAATTATACCATATCTCGCCCCGTTTGTCGGAAGTGGAGTTAGGAGGGTATGGCGTGGAGCGGGCGTGGAGTAAGTTGTGGATGTGGGTGTGGTGCGTGTGGAGTGTGGATGTTGGTGTGAGTGCGGCGTAGAGCTGAGCGTGGCTTGTAGGGTTGTTAAATAAAGTAGATTAACGAGGTTGCTAATTATGCATTGAAACAAAAGTAAATTACCAGTTTTGCTAAGAATATCATACGGAGAAAATAAGAATAAATTCAAGCGAAGTGAATCGTTAAAAAATCGCACTGTTTGAGCCGAAGGCGAGTTTGCGATTTTAGATTCACAAGCTTAGAATTTATTTATTTGCGTAGTCTAGATATTCGTGCAAACTGGTTTTCTACTTTCGTCTGTCCTTGTACAATGTAGACATCCTGCGATTTTGTTGTTCTGTGAAATAAAAGTAGATTACTAGTTTTGTTAATTGTGCATTGAAACAAACAAAAAAGATCGTAGCTAAATGAGTCATCTGGAAAAAATTGTGTAAAATTCAATCGAAAAAATCCGTCCAAAATTTGACCGCGTAAGCGAAGCGTGCTTCAAATTTTAGGATTTTGAGATTAGAATTTTCTAATTTTTGTAAGCCAGACGAATGTGCTACGACTTTTCTTGTTTTGCATGTCTCTGTAAAATGTAGACATCTTGCGATTATGTGTATTTGTGAAATAAACCAAAAACATCGTAAACAAGCGAATCATTCGAAAAAAATTGCTCTAAATTCAAGCGAAATGAAACGTAAAAAATTGCACTGTCTGAGCGTCAGCGAGTTTGCAATTTTAGTTTCATAAGCGATGAATTTATCAATTTTTGTAGACAGATGAGCGGTTTACGAGTTTTTGTGTTTCGTGTATTCTGAAACTACCTTCGCAATTTCACCGCATCAAAAAAGAGGTGAATCATCACCCCTTTATATCCAAATTATTTTATAATAACTCTTTTGTTGATGTCTTCCTTTTCCTTTGGATCTGGGTCGGCAGTTTTGTTACCGAATACCATTTGTGCGTCAAGTTTCCAAGATTTTGGAATATCGAACATTTCCTTAACCGCATCATCGATAACTGGATTGTAGTGTTGGATATTCGCACCCAATCCCAATTCTTCAAGCGCAGTCCAAATGTTTAGCTCCAACATACCGATAGATTGTGCTGACCAATGCTCAAACTTTTCAATATCAGCGCCTGTGTCTTCTGAAGCCTTCTTCAAAGTTTCTTCGTCAGAAAAATACAACACAGTTCCGTAGCCACTCTTGAACATGTTTATCTTTTCCTCGGCAACTTTTCCGTTGAAAACCTCTCCAATCTTGTCCCATAACTTATCGTGGCCATCCTTGAAAACAACCACAACTCTTTGACTTCTGATACCGTAAGCATCAGGTGTCAACTCAGTAATATTCTTGATAGTTTTTGTGATTTCCTCTTCGTTTGATTTTATATTCTTGTCCAAACTGTAAATAGTTCTTCTATTTTGTAGTGATTTTTCAATATTTGTCATAATTCTCTCCTTTTTATTGATCCTCTTCAGGTTTTTCCTTGATAAAAGTTCCGTTTCTCAAATCCAAGCTCGCTTGTCTCAAATCCTCGTTAGTGTTCATAACAATTGGACCTGCCCAAGCAATCGGCTCATTCGTAGGAATAGATTGTAAAAATAGAACAATTACATCCTCATCCTTCGCTTTAATTGTCAATTTGTCGCCATCAGTAGTCGTCACAGCTGTTTTTTCAGAAACAACATCACCCTCTACCTCGATATCGCCAATCAACGTAAACAAAATAACTTGCTGATCATCTTTCGTGTCAATCGTAAATTCCTCGTTCTTCTTAATCTCGATCTCGTAAAAATCTAGAGGCAAATATTTCGGCGCATATCCTTTTGTACCCTTATATTCTCCAGAAATAACCTTAATCTTTGCGCAATCTTCCTCAACAATTTTCAAATCATCTCCACGAAGCGATTGATAATGAGGCCTAACCATCTTGTCCTTTGAAAGTAAATTCAACCACAATTGAACACCGAGCATCCTCTTTGATGGTTTCGGCATCTCCTCGTGCATAATACCACTTCCAGCAGTCATCCATTGCACCTCGTTGTCAGTAATCGTGTCCTCATTTCCCATCGAATCCTTGTGAGTCATCGTACCCTCGCGCAAATAAGTTATCGTCTCAATCCCACGATGTGGATGCATCGGAAATCCCTTAATATAATCATCAGGATCAACGCTGTCAAAAGAATCCAACATCAAAATCGGATCGTATTCCTTCGTAGTATTGCGACTCAAAACCCTCACAAGACTAACACCAGCGCCATCCTTCGTCCTAAAACCCTGCGTCCTATTCAAAATTTTCCTCTTCATATTTCCTCCTGAATTTATTCATCAATATTATCAATTCTTTCTTGTCCTCATCATCCCACAGAGAAATCAATTCATCCATGAATTTCAAATTCTCAGGAACAATCTCATCCATCAAATCTTTTCCCTTATCAGTCAAATCAAGAATAAATCTTCTCTTGTCAGCCTCATCCTGCTTTCTCGTAATAAAACCATCCTTCTCCAAGTTCTTCACGATAACAGGAATATTTCCACTCGTAGACAAAATCTTCTCCATAACCTCTCCAGTTGAAAGCCTTCCCTTAGAATATAAAGCCTCCATAACTGCAAACTGTCCCAAAGTAAGACCGTGTTTCAAAATTAATTTGTTGTTCTCGCGGCGAAGAGTATTAATAACCCTACTCATAGAAATATACACCGCCATTGATTTTTTAGTATTCATATTATCCCTCTGATCTAATATTATCACTAATTAGAGATAATTACAACCCACCTCTCCCTTTTCCGTTTAAAAAAGATGCGATGATATTTTGCTCTTCTTGTTCCCCCCTATAGAAAAAACGGAGATGTCCAGCAGCAATGTATTTCTGTGAAACAAAAGCAATTGCCAAATTTTACCAAGTATGCATTGAAATAAACAAAAAAGATCGTAGCTGAATGAGTCATCTGGAAAAAATTGTGCAAAATTCAATCGAAAAAATCCGTCCAAAATTTGACCGCGTAAGCGAAGCGTGCTTCAAATTTTAGGATTTTGAGATTAGAATTTTTCAATTTTTGTAAGCTAGACGAATGTGCTACGACTTTTTTGTTCCTTCTTCCCTCTAAAACGTAGATGTCCAGCGAATTATTAAGTGTGCATTGAAACAAAAGTAGATTACCAGTTTTGCTAAGAATATCATACGAAGAAAATAAGAATAAATTCAAGCGAAGTGAATCGTTAAGAAATCGCACTGTTTGAGGGTAAGCGAGTTTGCGATTTTAGATTCACAAGCTTAGAATTTATTTATTTTCGTAGTCTAGATATTCGTGCAAACTGGTTTTCTACTTTTTTCTTGCTCTGAACCTACCTTAGCAATTTCACCGCATCAAAAAAGAGGTGCCCTCGCACCTCTCATTATTTTTTCAAAATCATATCGAATTTTTGTTTCAACTCCTGTGTTGATGCTGCGACATCTCCAGTTGAAAAAACCGCTGATGTCAACGACACCGAATCCACATTACTGTCGAAAATCATCCTAATATTGTTCTTGTTAATACCTCCAATCGCAGTGATTGGAACGTGAATCTTCTCGGAAATCTCCTTTAACGTGTCGATTGTAACCCTCACGAAATCATCTCCCGTGAACGTCGGAAAAATCGCCCCCACACCAATGTAATCAGCACCAGCCTCTTGTGCCTCTAACGCTTGTTCCAAAGTGTGACAACTAATCCCAATAATCTTGTCGTCGCCAAGCATCTCCCTCGCGTATTTTATCGGCATATCCTTTTGTCCCAAATGCACCCCGTCGACATCGCACGCCTTCGCAATATCAACCCTGTCATTCACAATCAAAAGCTTGCCCATGCGTTGAGTAATCTCCTTTATCTTGAAAGCCTCTTGCATAATGCTTCTAGTGTCCATGTTTTTTTCTCTAAGTCTCACAGAATCCGCGCCATTTTTCAGTGCAATCTCAATAGTCTCCGTCAAATCCCTTCCCTTGAGAGTTTGTTTGTTCGTGACCAAGTTCAACCCTAAGTTAAATTGTTTATTCATTTTTCAACTCTCCTTCAAAAAATTTGTAGAAATGATTTGTCGGCCCATTTCCCTTGCCAATATGCAAATCATGCTTGATAGCATTAGTAATGTATTCCTTGCTGAGTTTTACAGCGTCATATATCGATTTTCCAAGCGCCAAATTACTAGCAATCGCACTTGAAAGCGTACAACCAGTCCCATGAGTGTTCTTCGTGTCAATCTTCTCATTCACAAATTCGTGGAAATTCTCGCCATCATACAAAATATCAATAGCATCTCCCACATGATGACCGCCCTTCACAAGAACGTATTTCGCTCCCATGTTACGAATAATCACCGCTGCCTTTTTCATATCATCTACACCGTTGATTTTCATTCCACTAATTCTCTCTGCCTCTGGAATATTCGGAGTTATACAAGTGCATAAGCCAATTAAATCCTCAATCAACAAATCAATCGCATCTTCTTGCATCAAACAAGCACCGTGCTTAGCGTACATCACAGGATCCAACACCACATTTTCTGGTTTGTACTCCAATAATTTATCCCTAACACAACTCATAATTCTCTTGTTCGATAACATTCCAATCTTCACACCGTCAGTGCCCATATCATTATAAATACAATCAATCTGATCCTTTATAATCGCATCGGGCAAATCCTCAATCGACACCACCTCAAAAGTATTCTCAGCAACCACCGAAACAATAACGCTCATCGCATACACCCCGTGTGCCGACATAGTCTTGATATCCGCTTGAATTCCCGCGCCGCCCGAACAATCAGAACCTGCAATCGTAAGAACTTTCTTCATAACTCCTCCAAATAATTTGCTGTAAATTAAATTATATACCTATAATCATTTTACTTCAACTAATCCCTGTTGTAGAGCTTCGTAATCTCAGATATTTTTTCTGCAAGCTCATCTGTAAGCCAATCTTTTTTCATTCTCCACGTCCAATTACCCAAAGTATTCGGAGTATTCGTCCTGTAATCATCATCAAGTCCCAAGAAATCCTGCATCTGACACATACACAAACAAGAATTCGTCATGTACGCAGCTTTTATCATCGATAATTCCACATTCGTAGCGTTCACATAATCTTTAATGTATTCAAGCTCATCAGAACTTCTGCTATTAACAAATCCTCTAAGCGTTTGATTGTCGTGAGTTCCAGTGTAGTAAACACAATTTTTTCCCACATTGTGCGGCAAATAATCCGATTCCTCATTCAAATCAAACGCAAACTGCATCACCTTCATGCCCTTGAAACCAAATCTGTCACGAAGATTGATAACATCATCAGTAATCAAGCCCAAATCCTCGGCGACAATCCTGTCAATCAAGTTATCCTTCTTCAAAATCTCGAAAAACTCATCGCCTTTTGCCTTAATCCAGTGGCCATTTTCAGCAGTGCTTTCCGATGCGACAATTGCCCAAAAAGCTTCAAATCCTCTAAAATGATCCAGACGAATCACATCGTACATTTTCAAATTATGCTTCAACCTTTTCAACCACCAATCAAATCCAGTTTTCTCACAATAATCCCAATCGTACAC
Source organism: Finegoldia sp. P1-F-LS (assembly GCF_052932205.1). Classification (NCBI taxonomy): domain Bacteria; kingdom Bacillati; phylum Bacillota; class Tissierellia; order Tissierellales; family Peptoniphilaceae; genus Finegoldia; species Finegoldia sp. P1-F-LS. Next base: position 29,649 of record NZ_JBRFJH010000011.1, read on the forward strand.
AGGATTTCCCCAATACTGCCCAGTTTCAGAAAATCTGTCCGGAGGAACTCCTGCGACAAGTTTCGGCGACAAATCCTCGTTCACCACAAACATATCTGGATTTTGCCACATATCGCTGCTTTCCTTCGATACATAAATCGGCAAATCGCCAAATATTTTTATCCCCAAATCATTCGCGTAATTTTTCAATTCGAAATACTGCTTGTAAAACAAACATTGTACGAACACATTGTATTCAATCTCATCTTTTAACAAATTTTCGTAATAATCGACGCTTTTCTCCTTGCGGTATTTTATACCATACGGAAAATCCAACCAAGATTTGCCATTAAAATGCTTTTTCAAAGATTGAAACAAGCAAAATCCACGAACAAGTTCACGCTCACTAAAATTTTCCGTGTCGATTATCTTCAAATCCTTGTTACGTTCAAACGCCTTGCGTAAAATCTCTTCCTTTGTTTTTGCCACATAATCGTAATCTACAAAATCGTCTTCGAATTTGTAGCCACGAACATCGCTCTCACACAACAAACCATCGTCAATCAACTTGTCGATGTCGATGTACATGTAGTTTCCAGCAAAAGTTGACGGCGACAAATACGGGCTGTTGCCATCAGAACTAATCGGAACAAGAGGCAATATCTGCCAGTAAGTTTGGTTGGATTTCTTCAAAAATCTCACAAACTCATACGCACTCTCTCCGAAACTTCCTATTCCATATTTAGAACTCAAACTAAACACAGGACACAAAATCCCTGCTTTTCTATTGTCACTCATATTAGCCCTTCTTGTTTTGTTCACGATACATTCTCGTGTAAATCTTGCCATTTGCCAATAATTGCTCGTGCGTTCCTTTTTCCACGACAACGCCCTTGTCCAACACGTAAATGCAATCCACATTTTTAATCGTAGACAATCTATGCGCGATTATAAAAGTAGTCCTGTTTTGTTTCAATTTGTCGATCGCATACTGAATCACAGCTTCCGTTTGCGTGTCGATGTTTGCCGTCGCCTCGTCCAAAATTAAAATCTTCGGATTGGTGATGTAACTTCTCGCAAATGCAATAAGCTGCTTTTCACCAGCAGAGAAACTTGCGCCATTGTCCTTGACTTCTTCATCAAGTCCATTTCTAAAATCTATCAACCTATCAGCGCCGATATCCCTCAACGCCTTCTCGACTTCTTCATCTGTAAAGTCCTTGTCGAGCCTGATGTTACTTTTCACATCTCCCATGAAAAGCACCGGATCTTGTGGCACCAAGGAAATATTCTCTCTTATAGAATCCACGCTGTAGTCGTTGAAGTTCTTGCCGTCAATTGTGATCGTACCTTTTTGTGGCTTGTAAAATCCTAAAAGCAAATTAATTATCGTAGTCTTTCCACTTCCAGTAAACCCTACGAATGCAATACTTTCTCCGCTTTTTATATCAAGCGACAAATCTTTTAGCACAGGTTCGTTTTCAATATACGAAAAATCCACATTTTCAAACTTAACATCGCCCTTGATATCGCCAATTTCTCGTTCTGGAAATTCCTCGACCTCAGTGTCCAGCAATTCAAACACATGCTCTGCTGCACTGAATGATTGCTCCAACGAGCCCATTCTTTGTACGCAGTTGCTGATGTACGAGAAAGTCCTAGTCGTGTATTCCATCGTCAAATACATGCTCCCCAACTTTACATCAGTATTTCCAGTCAAAACATTGTACGCGTAAAGTCCAAGTATCGTAATGTTGGCAAAGTTTCGAAGAAGTTCCGACACATTATAGCTCATCGTACCGTAAGCCTTCGTCACCATGTAGCCGTAATCGTACACGTTTTTCGCAGAAGTTTCATAATCCTTGCTGAAATCATCTTCCAAATTAAACGCCTTGATTATCTCAATATTATTGATAGTCTCGTTGATTTTCGCATTCTCTTCGCTGATGTATTTTCTCATATTTGTAAATGCAAAACGTGATTTTTGCAAAAATTTCTTAAAAATATAGAACATAATCGGGAAAAACAAGCACACAATAATCCCGATTTTCGTGTCAGTTATCAGCACCATCGCAATCATGAATATACTCACGATAATACTTACCATAAGTTGTGCCAACACCATTTGGTAGAAACTCTTCACAGTTTTCGTGTCGTTTGTAATTCTGCTGACAACTTTTCCAGCCGGCAAATTATCGTAAAAAGATATCGGCATTTTTTGAATGTGATCGTACACATCCATTTGCATCCTGCGTGCTATTTTGTTCGCAGTTTTCTCCAAATACACCGTAGAATTGTACTTCCACAACGAATCCACGAAGAAAACTACAGCATACAAGCACAACACAAGCGCTAATTTTCTGATATTATAAACAAGTTTTTCTCCTGTAAGTAAATTGTTGATGATATACGCCAGTATTATCGGCCCGACAATCTCGAATATCGTCATCAACACCGTAAACACCATCCCTGTCGCCAAGTTTTTCTTCTCGTTTAGGGAGTATTTTATTATTCTATTCGTCACACTCTTTCTCATATGCACTCTCCACTGTCTGTCTCAAATATTGCTCCTTGTACCAACCATCTTGTTTCATCAAAGAGTCGTGATTACCTCTTTCAACTATTTTGCCGTTTTCAAGAACGATAATCTCATCTGCATCCTTCACTTGACTAATCCTGTGAGTTGCGATGATATTCGTCTTACCAGATCGAATCTTTCTGAAATTATCCAGGATATTTTTCTCCGTCGTTCCATCCACAGCACTCATACAATCGTCCATAATCAAAATATCTGGATTCTTTATCAACGCCCTCGACAACGCAATCCTTTGTTTCTGACCGCCCGACAAACTAATTCCCTTTTCTCCACACAACGTGTCCGCTCCATTCACAAGCTTATCCAAATCCTTCTCAAAATCGCTCATTCGTATAGCTTCCATCAATTCTTCATCCGTTGCATCCTTGTTAGTAAGCTTGATATTTTCGCCAATAGTCTTCGAGAAAATCATGTGGTTTTGTGGAACATATCCCATTCTTTCTCTGACTGATTCGACAGTATAATCGGTCAAGTTTTTGTCATTCAGAAGTATCTCGCCATCTTCCACATCGTAAAATCTAAGAAACTGCTTCAACAAAGTAGTCTTTCCACATCCAGTTTTCCCCAAAACACCCAACGTCTTGCCAGGCTCAATTGTAAAACTAATTTTCTCCAACACATTTTCCTTCGAAGTTGGATATTTGAACGACAAATTCCTAAACTCAATCGTAGGATTTTCCTTCAAATCAACAGCATCAGGTTTGTTCACAATGTCTTCCTTGTAATCCCACACCTCTTGAATTCTATCCATACTCGCATCGGCTTGCTTCTTCACGCTGATGAAATCGCCCATGCCAATCATCGGCCAAATCAACAAATTCAAATAAAACATAAAACTCATCAATCTTCCCACAGTAATGCTTCCTGTTCGTATCAAATAAGTTCCATAAGAAATCGCCAACACATACGTCATAACCTCAATCGGCTTTTGGATTGGACCATACCATGCAATTAGTTTTGCAGTCGCCATGTTCTTTTCGTACAAATCATCCGCTCTGTCTTGGAACTTCTTCCTTTGAAAATCCTTCAAATTATTTGCACGAACCACGCGCACACCACTTACAGTCTCCAAAGTCTGATCGTTCATCTTGTCGAACGATTTTTGCGACTCTTCAAAAGTCGTATTCAATTTGTTGCCGATTTTATTACTCACAACAACCAGTATTGGAAGTGGAAGCACACTCAACAAAGTCAACCTAAAATCTGTCGTTACAATCATAACAATTACAATTAAAATAGGATAAAAAGTCGAATCGAACAAACTCATCAGACCATATCCCGCAAAATCTCCCAATGCGTACGGATCATTTGTAGCCTTCCCCATCAAAGACCCCGTGGAATTCTTCTCGAAAAACTCCGGCGATTGCTTCAAATATTTGTCGTACAGCTTTGTCGTCACCAAATACCTAATCGTATCATCGCCCCTAAACACATTCAAATTCCACACAACGCTAACCACATAACACAACACACTTGCAACCAGACAAATCCCCAAATTAATCTTCAAGTTCTCCGCAGTCACATTCTTGTTGAAAATATTGTCCGCCACATTACCAATCATGTACGGCAAAATCAACTTAAAAGCATAATCAAAAATAAGTGCGATAATTGCTATTATGTAACTTTTCTTGTAGTAATCAATAAACCACTTATACCTTTTTAACATATTTACTCCTTTACTTTTGCAATAAAAAATAGGGCTCATAAAGAGCCCATTAGCAAATTCTATTTTTGCAATAATTTAATGATGTGTTCTCTGAAATCTTCTCCATCCATAGTAACAGCACCTGTGCCACCAAAAATATCCACAGATACCTTGAAGAAGTTCACAACTAATTTGTCTCCCAAATCATAATATTCATCAACATGACCTGGAACGAAAATCAATTCCTTCTTGTCTGTTTCAACATCATCAAGGTTTAGATGTTTGATAGGTTGTACCATTTGATCAACCACACCCATATCTTCCATCATCCACATGTTGTTGTTCCAGAATCTTTTTTCTTCAGGACTTCCACCATTCAAAAGCTCTTTGTTTGTAATAGATGACAAAACTCTTCTTACAGCTTCCTCATCAAATTTGTCATTGTATATTAATTTCATTTCATCTCTATTAGCTACATCAATGATAAAAGATTCAGCAACCTTTTGACCTTCTGACGCTGATTGCCAGAAATATAGCATCATTTCAACTACTTCATTATTAATTTTAATGCTCATTATTCAGACCTCCTTCTTTCAAAAATTCTCTATATTAAACATTATACAACTAACTAAAATTTTTTCCAACAAAATTTTCAAAATTTTAAAACATTTTCCAATAATTCTACAAATTTTCTTTTTTCAAATCCGCATACACCTTCAACGTATCCTCGTATCCAAGCTTCAAACCGTATCGCATCTTTTCCTTCTCAAACTCCAAAATTTTCGGAAAACCCCTGTCCCACGTTTTAATAATGGTGTATTTTGGATTTTTCTTCAATTTATTCGTCAACATATAAGGCTTCAACGATACAATCACAATCTCATCGCAGATATCATCAATCATCTTGTACGGATTATTCTCCAAATATCCACCGTCTATCAGCTTCTTCCCGTCGAGTTTTTCTTGCTTAAAAACAAGCAAATTGGAACTTGCACGCAAATAATCACACAAATGACCTTGTGGAATATCCTCAATAAACAAATTCAAAACCTTCCTGTTTTCCACATCAACAGTATTAAGCCCGAACTTCATCTTAGATTCACGAACTCTTTTCTCATCAATATATTCGCTCAACAAATCGTTCAACGGATCCACACCGAAACCCTTGTTATCGATAAAATCCTTAGCCAAACTTATCTTGTCTTTCGCATTTTCCAACGTCAAGCTCTCTTCAAAAATAGAATTGATATCATTGTCCTTTAGGCTAATCACATCTTCATAAGAAATATTCTCCCACAATTTGTATGCAATCTCCCAATCGCCCTGACAAATCATAGCCGCATTGATAGCGCCAATCGAAGTTCCCACAACATAATCAAACGTAATGCCCATTTCCACCAACGCCTTGTACGCTCCGATTTGGTAACAACCCTTAGCGCCTCCGCCTTCCAACACTAAACCTCTCATAAAATCTCCCTCCTTTAACTAAATTATATCATCAAAAATTTAATATGTGATATAATTTTTTGTGAAAGGACACGAAATGTACACACTTTTACTCATATCTGCGATACTTCTAATAATCGCAGCAACAGACAACTTCATAAGCATGTTCACAGCAACAAGCATCATCTTGTTCGTAGTCAGTGCCATTAGCCTGATATTTGTACCACATTCAAATGTAATCTTGAACATAATAGTTACAATCAACGTAATCACAGATATATTTGTCCTTGCGATAATATCCTACAGACTCTACCAAAAAGCAAAAGTCAAAGCCAACATCGCACTTCACTTATCGGCGAGTTTACTCTACATCGCAATGATAATAGTCAACCTGTTCAAAATATTTGACCTATACAAATACATAATAGGAATGAATTTGTATCTTAGCTTGATTGTACTGTCGCATTTACTTGGAAACCTCATAATCAAATACCAAAAAAACGGCAAAGATTTTGACTATATCGTAGTCCTCGGTGGATCCATGAAAGGAATCGAACTGTCTGAACTCATCAAACAAAGAATGCTCACATCATTTGCATATTACACAACCAATAAAAGCATTATGATATTTTCCGGCGGCAAATCCAACGGAGACATCGAAGAATCAGTCGCCATGAAAAACTTCGCAATAGAAAACCACATCCAAGACACAGACATCTTATTGGAAAAACTCGCCATGAACACCATGCAAAACATCCAATACGTAAAAAAACTGATCCAACAACAAGATACAGATTTTGAGGATAAAAAAATTTGCGTCATCACCAACAACTTTCATGCATTCAGAACCAAACTCATCTGCAACAAAATGAAAGTCAACTGGATAGTAATACCAACACAATCTAATTTCAACTCCAAAATCTCAACATACCTCATAGAATTATTAGCCGCAATCTATCTCGACATCTACCTACACATAATAATGCTTATCCTCATCACAATAATAATAGGATTAGTCGTATAATTGTAGCTATATTGTAGACATTGTCCTGATTGGAAAATAGAAATAGTGGTATAATATATATAAGAAATCGGAGGAGGATATTATGAAAAACATTAAAAAATTCGCATTATTACTTGCACTAATAGCTTCAGTATCATTATCAAGCTGCAGCAGCGAACAATCATTAAATAAACCTGATACAACAACATCAACAGCTGAAGAAAACAAAAAAGATAAGGCTGCTGAAACACAAGAAAAAGAAAACACAGACAAAAAAGAAGATAAAAAAGATGACGCCGACAAAAAAGATGACAAAAAAGACGACCAAGAACTTACAGACGACGAAAAAGCAACACTTGACGAATTCGTAGAAAGATTAGAAAAATACGAAAACGGAACAGCAGGCGCATCACTTAAAATGGATAGACTATTCACAGAAATGGTCAACAGATGTACATCACTTGAAACAAAACCAGAAAAATCTCAAGAATACCTAATGAAAAAAGTAGCCGAAGTAAAAGACAAAGAAAACTTCAAACAGTCAGTAAAAGGATTAAAAGACACAATCGACTACTACAAATCCAACAAACAACAATACATCCAAGAACTAAAAGATAGTGGCGCAACATGGGACCCACAAATCAAACTAGAATCATTGGAAAATGTATTAAATAAATTTTAATAAAAATGATCAAAGAAGCTGAAAACAGCTTCTTTTTTTGTGAGAATAAAAACCTCTTCAAAATATGCAAAGCAGAAAACCACAATTGCCCGAATATCTAGCTTGCGAAAATAGGTTTAATTTATCCTAAATAGTGGTATAATTTTATTAGGAGGGATAATCATGAAAATTAATACAAAAAATCTTGTATCAATCACAGAAGCAAACCAAAACTTCTCCAAAGTCGCTCGACTAGTGGATGAACAAGGATCTGCTGTGATATTAAAAAACAACAAACCAAAATATGTACTCATTGAATATTCCGCATTTGAATCAGAACAAAATTCTGATGATGAAACCATCACAGAAATCTCAAAAAGAATCTTAAAACAAAATAAAAAAGCTTACAAGGAACTCTCAAAATAAAATATTGCCAACATATCATAAATTCGTACAAAGCAGAAAACTACAATTGCCCGAATATCTAGCTTACGAAAATAAATAAATCCTAAGCTCATAAACCTAAAATCTCAAGTGCGAGCTTCGCTCTGGCACCAGTGAGATTTCTTAACGGTTCATTTCGCTTGGATTTATACTTATTTTCTCCAGATGATATTCTACAGCAATTGTAGTAATCTGCTTTTTTTCTCGTTAAAAGATATGTAAATCATTATTAAAATTTCAAATTCGTATCCACGATTTTCACAACATGTACCGTAAAAACCCTTAAGTTTATAAGTAAATTCCTTTAGAATAAAAGGCTTTAACTAAGCGAGTCATCTGGAAAAAAATTGTGAAAACTCAATCGCAGAAATCCGGCTAAAATTTGACCGCTTGAGTGCGAAGCACGAGCTTCAAATTTTAGGATTTCGAGATTAGATGTTTTCCAATTTTTGGAAGCCAGACGATGCGTGTTAAACCTTTTATTCTGGTTTGAAACAACGTAATTCTTGAAACCAAAACCCTGTCCCTGTCTACCTCAACACGAATACTTTGCACCCCATCCAGCAGATTCATCATTTTATTCGTAAGTTCCTTTAGAATAAAAGGCTTTAACTAAGCGAGTCATCTGGAAAAAATTGTGAAAACTCAATCGAAGAAATCCGGCCAAAATTTGACCGCTTGAGTGCGAAGCACGAGCTTCAAATTTTAGGATTTCGAGATTTGTTGTTTTCCAATTTTTGAAAGCTAGACGAAGCGTGTTAAACCTTTTATTCTGGTATGAAACAAAGTAATTCTAGCAATAAAAACTCGTCCCTGTCTACCTACACACGAATTCTCTCCCTTACTCCTCTATATCCTCAATATCATACCTATCCAAATTCTCATACACATACGACTGTTGAATACCACGCAAATAAACACTCCTGTCATCAACCTTGTCCGTCAAAGCATTCTTCAACAAGTGTTTAATCTCCAAAGAATTCACCGGCGACCTCTCCATAGCACTCAAATAATCAGCCCTGTCCACCATCGCCCAGTCAACGCATGCATTCAAATTCTTCTTCAACATCAAATCCAGCCAAATCCTAGTCGCACGACCATTCCCTTCCCTGAAAGGATGCGCCACATTCATCTCCACATACTTCTCAATAATCTCATCAAAAGACCCCTCAGGCATCCTCTCAATAATCGCCAAATTGCTTTCTAAATACAACAAATTTGCAAACCTGAAATTTCCCTTTGACAAATTCACATCACGAGTCTTCCCAGCAAAATCAAAAATATCCTGAAACAAAAATGCGTGAATCTCCTGCAAACCCTTGTAAGTACCAACCTCAAAATTATTAATCAAACCCTTGTCCCAAAGCTCAATAGCCCTTCTTTTAGACAAAAGCTCCTCATCAATCAACCTGCCCATCAAACACCATCCATTCGTATCATTATTTTATGTATAAACCCAAATTAAAATTTTATCTTACTCTAGAACTGCTGTGCCTTATAAATTATCTGTATGAATCCCTAAAATTTCCCAATTAGACCCCTTTAGAATAAAAGGCTTTAACTAAGCGAGTCATCTGGAAAAAATTGTGAAAACTCAATCGAAGAAATCCGGCCAAAATTTGACCGCTTGAGTGCGGAGCACGAGCTTCAAATTTTAGGATTTCGAGATTTGTTGTTTTCCAATTTTTGGAAGCCAGACGAGTGAAGTTAAACCTTTTATTCTGGTTTGAAACAACGTAATTCCAGCAACAAAAACTCGTCCCTGTCTATCTACATACGAATTCTTTTACTCCTCTATATCCTCAATATCATATCTATCCAAATCCTCATACACATACGACTGTTGAATACCACGCAAATAAACACCCCTGTCATCAACCTTGTCCGTCAAAGCATTCTTCAACAAGTGTTTAATCTCCAAAGAATTCACCGGCGACCTCTCCATAGCACTCAAATAATCAGCCCTGTCCACCATCGCCCAGTCAACGCACACATTCAAATTCTTCTTCAATATCAAATCCAGCCAAATCCTAGTCGCACGGCCATTCCCTTCCCTGAAAGGATGCGCCACATTCATCTCCACATACTTCTCAATAATCTCATCAAAAGACCCCTCAGGCATCCTCTCAATAATCGCCAAATTGCTTTCTAAATACAACAAATTTGCAAACCTGAAATTTCCCTTTGACAAATTCACATCACGAGTCTTCCCAGCAAAATCAAAAATATCCTGAAACAAAAATGCGTGAATCTCCTGCAAACCCTTGTAAGTACCAACCTCAAAATTATTAATCAAACCCTTGTCCCAAAGCTCAATAGCTCTTCTTTTAGACAAAAGCTCCTCATCAATAAAACGACCCATCAAACACCATCCCTTCTTATCATTATTTTATGTAAATTTCTGCTTAATTTCTAAACGTGTCGAATTTCATACGGTTATAATTTTTATTTTCTTTTATAAAAGCGAAGCGTGCTTCAAATTTTAGGATTTCGAGATTAGATGTTTTCAACTTTAAGAGTTTTTTAGTAGGAAGCGGGTTTTGACGAAGAATATCATTCGGAAGAAATTTTGCTGATTTCAAATCGAAGGGCTCCGGCTAAAATTTGACCGCTTGAGTGCGGAGCACGAGCTTCAAATTTTAGGAGACCAAGATTTAGAAATCACAAATTTCTGTAGACCAGATATTCGAGCAAAACCGCTCCTACGTCCCGTTGACGAGCGAAGTTAAACCTTTTATTCTGGTATGAAACAACGTAAATCCTGCAATCATAACCTGTCCCTGTCTACCTACACACGAATTTTCAACCTAATTCCTGAAACAACTCTCATCCTTACCTACCTATGCACCAGCCCCATACAAACGAAAATTCATTCGAAAAAATCCGTCAAAATCAGGAAACGAAGCGCAAGCAAGCGGACTGATTTAGGATTTTGAGAGTTGAATTATCAACTTTCTCCCCCAAATCTCCCATGAGGTATGATCCTTTAGAATAAAAGGCTTTAACTAAGCGAGTCATCTGGAAAAAATTGAGAAAACTCAATCGAAGAAATCCGGCCAAAATTTGACCGCTTGAGTGCGAAGCACGAGCTTCAAATTTTAGGATTTCGAGATTAGATGTTTTCCAATTTTTGGAAGCTAGACGAGTGAAGTTAAACCTTTTATTCTGGTATGAAATAACGTAAATCTAGCAACAAAAGCCTGTCCCTGTCTATCTACACACGAATTCTCAACCTAATTCCTGCAACAAAAACTCGTCCCTGTCTACCTAATCACGAACACTCTAACTCCATCTCAAAACCTATCTCCACACGAACTCCCTCATACCTCACTACTTCCTATACTCATACCTCAACACGCCCTCTTCCCCTGGCTCCAATTCCTCAACAACCTTACCTTGGTAAAACACATAAGCGCCACCCTTCGCCCTGTCGTCCTCATCCACGAACGAATTCACAAACAACACCGGCATCGGCACAAGCTGCGATTGTTTCTTGTAGTCCTCAAACTCATTCTTATACCAGTCAATTACCGAAAAATCCACAAACACTGGCCACAACAAAATATCCGAGTCAATCATAGAAATATAAGTGTACAAATTCTCATCCCAGAAATCACCGCAAATCAACGTCGAAAAACTCACTCCATCCATCTTGTACAAATACAACTTGCTGCCTTCCCTGTAATCGCTGCAAGCAGAAGGCTCCTTCCAACCAGGACTCATTCTCCTGTAATTGTTAATAATCTCGCCACGTTTCGTCACAGTCATCTGCGAAGAATAAAATGCACCATGATCATTCTCAATATATCCGAACGAAATCGCAACCTCATTCTCCCTCGCAATCCTACGAATCTCCGCAATCTCATTCGAATTTTGCGTCACAGGAACACCAACATCATCCTTGTACACGAAACTCAAACACTCAAATCCTTGCAAGAAACTCTCCCCAAACACACACATGTCAGCGCCGTTTTCAGCTTCCTGTCTCGCATACTTCTCAATCTGTTTCAAATTAAATACCTTATCATTCAATCGTTGCTCCACAGCACACAAACTAATCTTCATTACTCAAAAAACTCCTTTGCATAACTCAACTCACCACGAGTCTTGAAACCCTCTTCGCATCTCGCCATGAAATAATCATCCTCCACATAAAAAGGACACAAAATCCCGTAGTCCCTCGCCCTCGTGAAACCAAACCTCGTGAACACATCAGGCTCTCCCATCACACAGACAAATTTCACACCACGACCCATAACATCATCGACAGCATTTCCCACAAGCAAATCCACATTATCATCACTCAAATGCTCATCGTCAATGTAGAAAATCGACAACAACAACCCATCGAACTTTCTCACACGACATCTCGTGAACATAACAATCCCACAAATCACATCTTCATCTTCCAATACAAACGTACAATCCTCACAGAAACTCTCCGAAGCTACAATATCCGTGAATAATTTCATATCGCTCTTCTCCGAAAAACTGTACTTCATATTAGAATCTCTCAACAAATCACAACATCTGTCGTAATCATCCGCATTATATAATCTATACTTCATAAATCCCTCTTTTTCATCATTCGTTACATCAATTATATCCTAATTCATACACTTTTGCCATTTGTATCAATCGCATCACAAACATTTTCACAAACTCATAAAATAACCACAATTAAAGAATAAAATTTCATTAACATAAAAAAGGAGGAATCAATGCAACAAACTAATAAAAGATACACAATAGGCGAAGAAATCTTCAACTCCGTCACACATGGAGTAGGAGTACTAATAGCAATAGCGTTCATGGTACTATTAATCATAAAATCAAAAGGCAACACCCCACTTATAATCGCAAACATAATTTACGGAGTCAGCCTAATGCTGATGTTCTTGTTCTCCACACTATATCACGCCATCACCAACACCAAAGCCAAACAAGTCCTCAGATATTTCGACCACTCCGCAATATTCATCTGCATAGCAGGAACATTCACGCCAATAATAGTCAGAGTATTACAAGGCGCACAAAGAGTAGGATTTCTTGTAGCCATTTGGCTTATAGCACTAATAGGAATAATCCTCAAAATCACAATATTCAGGAAAAATCTCCAAGAAAAATACAAAAAGCAATCACTTATAATATATGTTGTGATGGGATGGATGTCAGTTCTACTTATGAAAAAAGTCATCCAAATCTCTGGAATGCTTTCATTCATACTCATATTGTCGGGAGGAGTTCTATATTCCATTGGAGTCTACTTCTACGCCAAAAAACGCAAATACTTCCATTCAATATGGCACATATTCATAATACTAGCATCAGTAGCACAGTTTTTCGGAATATATTTCGGATAAAATTTTCATTTCAAACAAAAAGGGTAGCACAATAGAAAATCTATTGCACTACCCTTTATTTTATTTCCTGTCTTTTCTAATATCCAACACAAATTTTCTGATATTCACAATAAGCACAATCCACGCTAATATTGTAAACGCCAACAAAACATAATCAACAGTCTTTGATGACGAATCGCTCTTCGTGTTCAATTGTGCCGCATTCTCATTATTCGTAGCATCAGCCGTAGTTTTCGAAGAATTCTCATCAACCCTCACGCAATTAATCAAAATCCTTCTCGTGAACGGAGGATACATCGGATCGCACGACAATATAGTCAGCATATCCTTGCCCTCAACAGGCTTCAACATATCCCAATCCGACGGACTGATGTACTGTCTTCCGACAACCTTGTACGTCAACGTCTTCCCATGATGATGCACATACACCACATCATTCGAATACAATTGACCCACCTTCAACAACATAATATCGCCGTACCAACCCCTGTGGCCTGCAAGCACACTACGTCTGCCCTTACCACCCACAGGAATCGAAGTACCGTCAAGTTGACCGACACCCTTCGCCAAATGATTGTAGCTCGCTCCCAAATAGATAGGCTTCTTAAAATTAATCTTCGGAATCTCCAAATACCCGAAAATCCCATTCTCATCAATCACCTTACTACTCTCAAGCTCAATATCTTCCGAATTAAAAGGATCCACGAGACCCGTTTCATCCACATTCACATTCGAATTGTATTTTTCGATTCTTTCGGAAAGCTCAGTCGACATCTCACCTTGTGTCCTCAAAAAATCATCCATCTTTTTATCTTGTGAGAAAATCTTATACGACAAATTGCTCAAACAAAAAGTCAATATCCCAATCCCCACAAACAAAATCACATAACCAATCTTCCTACTTGATCTCATTATTCTTCTTCCTTCTTCTTTGTCTAATGTAATACCACAACAAAATCGCGATAATAATCAGTGAAATAATCAAATAAAACTTGTACTTACCAGTCACTTGACTCACCAAATCCTTCTCCACAGCAGCAGGATTGTATTCAGTACGCTCAGCACGCACCAACAACCTGTGCGAATTAATCATATACGGAGTGCAAGTCAACAACGTACAATAATCCTTGCCCTCCACAACCAAAACCTTGTCGAAATCGCTCGGCTCCACAACAAAAATGTCGATAACCTTATACGCCAACACCTCTTTGATATTGTGAATGTAGAACACATCGCCCTTCTTCATCTTATTCAAATCAGTAAACAACTTCGCCGTAGGAAGCCCCCTGTGAGCAGTCAACACAGTGTGTGTACTCTTGCCACCAACAGGAAGAGACGTCCCCTCCAAGTGACCAACACCCTTTTGCAAAACCTCCTCACTCGTACCAGCGTAAATCGGCAAATCCTGATTAATCTTTGGAATCTCAACGTGACCAATCTTCTCTTTCACCTCGAGCATTCTCGCATACTCACTAATCGCATTCTTCTTTTCCTTCTCAGAATAAGGATCCGCAAGCTTACTAGGATCCAAAGTCTTGTTGTAAATCTGAGCGAGCCTAATCCTCCTGTCGATCTCCTTCTTGTCAATCTTCTTGGCAGTAGTATCGAAATCATGCACCTCACTGTTAGCCTCAATCCTGTAGTACAATCTCGAAATCAAAGGATACATCGTAACAGCAAACCCCACCAAGAAAATCAACACATATTTCAAATTTTCCTTTAACTTAGACTTCTTCATGCTTATCCTCTACATCAAGTTCTCTCAATCTCTTCTTCGCCTTACGTTGACGATAAATCAAATACAACAAAATAGCGATAATAACCAATGAAACATAGAACAAATACCTATAAATATAACTTGCCTTATTATCAGCAATCAACGCCTCGTCAACAGCAGGAACGTAAGGAACCCTATGACCTCTAACCAAAAGCCTGTGCGAATTAATCATAATAGGAGTACAAGTAAGTAACGTACAATAATCATGACCCTTCACAATCAACAAATCGTTAAAATTCGAAGGCTCCACAATCTTTATCTGATCTACCTGATAAGCCAACGTCCCGAAAATATTGTGAACGTAAAACTTATCGCCAATCTTCATCATCTTCAAATCCGTAAACAACTTCGCCGTAGGAAGCCCACTATGAGCAGTCAACACCGCATGAGTATTGTTCCCACCAATAGGAAGGGACGTCCCCTCCAAGTGGCCGACCCCAATCTGCAACACATCCTCGCTAGTCCCTGCATATATCGGCAAATCCTGATTAATCTTCGGAATCTCAACGTGACCAATCTTCTCCTTCACCTCAAGCATTCTCGCATAAGCCTTCCTGCCCTCTTCTTGGTTCTTCTTATCATAAGGATCCTTCGTCACCACATTATTCAACGAATCATTGTAGCCCTTCGCAAGCGCCAACCTCTTCGCCAATTCTTCCTTCGACAAACCCTTCACAGCCTTGTCGAACTCCTTTACTTGATTTGCCGAATCCACCCTATAATACAACCTAGAAATCACAGGATACATCATCACGCCAAATCCCAATAAAAATATTAAAATAAACACAAAATTATGCTTAATCTTCTTCCACATTACAATAACCTTTCTCAAACACCGATTTCCAAGTCAATTATACCTCAAAAAATAAAATCGAAAAACATTTGACTCATCAGCATAAACATCGGCCCCCACACCATAACCCAACTCACAACAGTAGATCATTAGCATGAGGGCCCGCTACATTTATACTTCAAATAATTCTTCGATTTACCTAATATTTTTTCCTATTAACTTATCGTCCTTCGCAATTATCCACTTACCAATAAAGAACATAATCAAACCACCAATCATACTCATGAAAAATCTTATATCCCCAGTCTTTGGAATTCTACGACGAGTAATATCTCCACCTGGAGTAGTTCTTCTTCTAGTAATTGTATCACTCTTGTTAGTAATGAAAGCAATGGAAATAGTCTTATCATCGGCTTGTTTTTTGATTTCAAATTCCACAGGCTCACTCAACAAAATGAAACCTTCCGGAGCCTTTATCTCAACCAAGTAATACTTACCATAATCCATGTCCTCAACAGAAAACTTACCATTATCGGCACTTGTTACAATATAATCCTTGCCGTCCTTTTTCACTGGCTCGAACTTTCCGTCCGCATTCTTCGTCATAACCTTGAACATCGCACCACCCAAAGGCTTCTTCGCTTCATCATTCTTCATGAAATCGTGTCTGCCCTTGTCTTTTTCAAAAGTCTTACTGTTCACAACCCTAAGTTCTACCGACTTGTCAGTAATAGTAAACCTAGTGTCAATATTTTTAATCAAATAACCTGCAGGTGCTTCAACCTCTCTGAAAATATAATCTCCTCTTTTAATATCGTTGATTATAATCTCACCAGATTCATTTGAAATATACAAGCCTTCATCACTTGACTTGTCTTCTTTGTTCTTATCATCCTTTTTTTCAGAATTCTTCGAATCATCCGAGAAAATATCTAAGCTTTTATCTTCAGATTGCACCTTGGATCTGTCGTCATCTTTTGGAGATAGTTCAAGCTTGTCATCTTTTTTCATAGTATCCTTGTTTTTTAACTCAACATACTCGCTGCCACGTCTCACAAGAAGCTTGAATTTCGCCCCCTTCAAAGGATTACCGCTCTCGTCAACCTTCACAAGTCTCACATTCGTAGAAGACTCCTTCGCATGAATAGTCACATTCTTGCTGTCATTCTCCACATCATCTGGAAGGTTCACCAAAATTGAAGCAATCTCCTTGTTACGTTTGATGCCCGAAGTGTCACGCACATAATACGCACCCTTATCCAAATTCCTAAACACTGCCTCATTTTTGGAAAACTCCACATCGGACTTGTTCTTGTATGTAGAATTCAGATTTTCTACGGACAACTTATTCAAATCCGCAAGTACAGTAGACTTTTCTGACCCTGGAATTTGTTCATCGGAAACCTTCCACAAGCTCATCTTGCCAGTAACATCTCCGTATTTCTTGTCAACCGTCACAGTTATCGAATAATCTCCCGCAGCAAAGGAACTGCTAGTCGCAACCATCGCCACCATTATCATAACCATTAAAATTTTTCTTAAAATCTTCATAATTTTACCTTCCATTTATGTTTAACATTAATTGCTTACTCTTCTAAAAGTGCAAATACATCACATATTTGCACTTTTAGAAGAAGGAAAATTGCTTTTCCTTCATTCTGGATCTTCTAGTTATTATCTAGCTTCAGTTGCTTGTCTTTTTTTGATAGCGATAACAGCTGATGCCATTATTGCAAGACCAATAGCAGTGAAGATAATAGTACCAATACCACCTGTTTGTGGGATTGTTACTATTCTGTTGTTTACTCTTTGAGCGTCTGCGCCTTGAGCTTTATCAACAACATTTTCTGTTCCTTCGTATACTACTCCGTTTGCATCTGCAGAATAAGTTCCTTTGCCAACTTTGAATTCAAATTCTCCATCTCTTACTGCGTATCCTTTTGGAGCTTTAATTTCTTCCAAGTAATAGGTTCCAGCTTGTAGGTCTTTTATTTCGAATTGACCTTTTTCATTTGAAGTTAATTTTACAATATTTGCTAAATCTTTTGCAGAATTTTTATCTAATTCTTTTTGACCTGCTTCAGCTTCTGCCCATTTGTATTTGTTATTTAATGCTTCTGCAGTTGTTTTAACTTTTTCAAATAAAGCATTTAAGTCATCTTGTGTTTTTTCTGGGTTTTTATATACTGCATCATATGCTGCTATGGCATCGTCGTAATCTTTTTTATCTTTTGCTAATTCTTCATCAGTTTTCTTTACAAGATATTTACCTTTTTCGCCTCTAACTACAAATTCAGCGCCTTGTAGTCTCTTTCCCTCTTTTTCATCAGCTTTTACGAATTTCTTACCATATCTTACAACTTTTGGTTCTTCTGGATTCTTTGGAGTTGGGTTATCATTTTCGTTGTTCTTGATTGTTATTTCACCAGCTTGTCCAAGACCGTAAACTACTTCGTATCCTGTAGAAACTTCGACTACTTTGTATTGGTATTTATTGTCTAGTCCTGTCCATTCTTTTGTCCAGTTAGTTGTAGCTAAATCTACCTCATCGCCAACTTTTGCCCCTGTATTAGCATTGTAAAGTTGTACTAATAGTTTTGATGGTTTCTTATTATTAAGTTTTTCTTCAAATGTTTTTGTAACTTTGATTTTTCCATTATCTGGAGTTTGTGGTTTTGGTGTGTTACCTTCTGATGGGTTGTTACCATAGTGGAAAGTAACATCGTTTGATTCTGGAATATCAACTTTAGATTGTTCGTTTAATTTAGCTGAGTATTCAAGTCTAACTGTTACGTTCTTATCTTTACCATTTACTAAAGTCATGTCATTAAGAACTACTTTATATCCATTGCCGTCTAATTTTTTATCAAATGAAGCTGTTTTGTCTACTCCATTTACGTAAATCTTCATTGCATCAAGATCTGCTTGTTTAAAATCTAAACCTTTTGTCATTTGGTCATTCCAGTAAGCGTGTTCAAAGTTTGTACCTGGTTTAAATACTGTTTCTACAGTATATGGTACTGGTTGACCTACACCACTTACTCTGTAGTTTTTTTCATCTTTTTTTGCGTCTTGTGCGTTTGTATCATTTGCATTTGTAATTTTTATTTTATCAGCAAAGTCTTTTTCTGTATCTGGAGAATCTACAGTTGTGTTCTTTGGATATAAGTGTAAAATACCAGTTTTATTTTCATCTGGTAGAATAAATGGAAGTGTTATTCTAACTGGAATTGCCTTACCTTGTTTAGATACTGTTTGTCCTGTAGTTGGGTCTTGGTAAGTTGTTCTGTTAGCATTTTCCACTATTACGTATGATCCGTCAGCAAGTGTTAATTCATCAGTACCTTTAGAATAATCTTTTCCAGTTTGATCTTTAGTAATTAGAGTTTGATTTACAATTGAGTAATACTTGTCAGTTTTAAACTCATTAGTATTAAACTTAGTGTTTAACTCTGGACCATTTGCTGCTTTTTCTTGAGTTGCATCTTCTTCTTTGTAGATATCATATGCTACTCCAGTTATTTCTTCTGCTTTTTTACCAGACGAATTGTCAAATCAAATGCAACACTTATGGTAAGAAACCAAAAAGTTCTTCTTTAGGTGTTTTATATTGTATACATTTTCTAGGTCTATTATTCATTAAACTTAAGTTATCATTTAAATCATT
>NZ_JBRFJH010000012.1:0-48842 GCF_052932205.1 Finegoldia sp. P1-F-LS
CTTTTATCTGCAATCTGCGAATATGAAGGAGAAGAAGTATTGAATCTTATAATGTTAGATTCAAACATTCCAGCAGGATCAAAATTATATTAAAGAACACGCTAAAAATGAAACTGGGGTTTGTAATTAATCCCAGTTTAATTTTTAGGGGTATGTACGAGATGGATAATTAGAATAATTTTATTACCGATAAGATTAGTGTTTAGTTTGCTCATAGCTTTTTTAACCTTCATATTAAGTTTGAGTACTGCGTTGTTAAGCGTAGTTTCTACTTTGATTTTTGTAATTGGATTAGCTAGCATTTTTCAAGGAGACAAGCAAATTGTAATTGAAGCACTAATATTAGCATTTTTATTTAGTCCATTTGGATTACCTAAATTAGGTATATATGTTATTGGATTATTAGAATTATTAAACTATACAATAAAATCAATTTGAAGAAAAATAAATATTAGACAATCGTAGACGATAGAAAGTAATAATTCTGTCGTCTTTTTTATTTCAAAGAAAGGAGGCAGGAATGAATTTTGATTATTTTTATAATAGGCAATCTGAGATGTATAACTTCATTAGGTTACCTATGGTATTAATGGAAGATGAAATTTTTGAGAGTATTTCTATTGAATCTAAAGTTTTGTATTCATATATGCTTAATCGAATGGGTCTTTCATATAAAAATGGGTGGATAGATGAAGATGGAAAAGTTTTTATTTATTACACAATTGAAAGTATAAAAGATCAATTTAATTGTGCAAGTGAAAAAGCAAATAAATTAATAGCTGAGCTTGATATTAAGTCAGGAATAGGACTAATTGAAAAGAAAAGACAAGGACTTGGAAAGCCTAATAGAATTTATGTTAAAGACTTTATGAGCATATTTAATAATATGGAATTAAAAAATCAAGAAGTTCGAAAAACAAAATTCCAGAAGTTCGATAATCGAAATTCAAGAGATTCGAATATCGAAAGTCAAGATTTTCGAAAATCGGAAAGTAACTATAACAATATTATTAATAATGAGTTAAGAAATAATGATTTTAGTAAGGGGCAAAAGCCTTACGGAATATATAAAAACATATTTTTGACTGATGAAGAATATAAGGACTTAACGAATGAGTTAGGAAGCAGGATTAGTGAGTATATTGATAGGTTGTCGTCATATATGAAAGCAAATAACAGAGTGTATCAAGATCACAAGGCAACGATAATCAATTGGTATCTTAATGATCAGACAAAAAACATTAATGATAATACAACAAGGAAAATGAATTACGATATAGGAGAGAGTTTATGAAGAAATTAAAAGATTTTGTATTAAGAGAAAATGATATTGAAAGAAATGGACATATTTATTGCAAGGTCTGTGGTAAAAGAGTAGATGGAGAATTACTTGACCTTGGATTTACAAAGTTTATTCCAAGAATTAAATGTAAGTGTGAAATAAAAAGAGATAAGGAAAATGAAGAAAAAGAAAGACTGATGAAAATATCGTCATTGAAAAGAGATTGCTTCTCATCGCCTATCCAACACCAATATACTTTTGAGAAATACTTAAATGAAAAAGGTCAAGCCTACAAGGTTGCCTATAATTATGCCAAAAGCTTTGAGCAAATGAAGGAAGACAATGTTGGACTTTTATTTTATGGAGATGTTGGCAGCGGAAAAACTTATCTTGCTTGCTCAATTGCAAATGAATTAATCGAAAGAAAACAAGTTAAAGTTAAGATTATGAATTTATCTCAGGTTATAAATCAAATACAAAAATCAGCATTTAAGCTAGATTCAAATGAAATTATCAGTAACCTCTCTAATATTCCATTGTTAATCTTAGATGACCTTGGAATTGAAAGGGATACATCTTATGCAAGAGAACAAGTATATAACATTATAAACTCAAGATACTTAAAGGGTAGGCCGACCATTTTTACTACAAACTTATCATTGGAAATCATTCAAAATCCAAACATTGACCTTGAGTATCAGAGAATATATTCAAGAATACTTGAAATGACAATACCAGTTAAAGTTCCGGGAGAAGATTTTAGAAGAAAAATCCATCAAGAGAAGTTAAGAAAATATAAAGAGTTACTTTTATATGGAGGTGGAATAGATGATTAATGAAGAAGTATCTAGGTCGAGCCTTAACCTTGAAGTAAGGCTTGCAAAAGCAACAAGTAAAGCAATTCTTGATGCCTTAAAGAAAGTACACAAGCAAATAGAAGAACAAGGAGGCTTGAAAAATGTAATAAAAAATAACGGAGAAGAAGTAAAGCTAAAGGATATGGTTAAAAAGGGACAGTTAGAAGAAATTAATCTAAAGGATCCTGAGTTAAAAGAATTAAAGAAAATTTTAAATAAACACGGAGTGAAGTTTTCTGTTATGAAGGATAAGGAAACTGGCAACCACTCTGTGTTTTTTCAATCTAAGGATATAAAGGTAATGGAACATGCCTTTAAAAAAGCGGTTAAGGCTTCTGAAAGAAAGGCCGATAGAAAAGACTCAATAACGAAGACTATAAATAAGTTTAAAGATATGGCTAAGGACACCATTATTAAAGATAAAGTTAAAAATAAACATAAGGAGCAAAGCTTATGATAAGTAATTTAAAAACATTTGAAAATAAGAATTTTGGGAAACTCACTGTTATAGAAAAAGACGGTGAGTTTTTCTTTATAGCAAATGAAGTAGCAACTATGTTAGGATATGTTAATCCAAGAAAAGCTGTTTATGACCATGTAGATGAGGAAGATAAGGGTGTAACGAAATGGAACACCCCTGGAGGAATACAGAATATTTCAATAATTAACGAATCAGGATTGTATTCACTTATCCTCTCATCAAAACTACCACAAGCAAAAATATTCAAAGCTTGGGTAACTAGAGAAGTCTTACCAAGTATTAGAAAAAATGGAGGATATATAGTAGGGCAAGAAAAGAAAACTAACGAAGAGCTACTTGCAGATGCAATTCTTGTAGCCAATAGAATTATTGCCGAAAGAGAAGAAGAGATTGAAGAATTAAGACCAAAGGCAGACTATTATGACAAATTAGTAGATTATAATCTACTTACAAACTTTAGAAATACTGCCAAGGAGTTAGGAATACCACAAAACCAGCTTATAAGTTTTTTAATGGATAAGGGATTAATTTATAGAGATAAGAAAAAGAAACTCTTACCTTATGCAGATAAGAATAAGGGATATTTTGAAGTAAAAGAATGGGTTGATCCATTAGGTACACTTGTAGGAATACAAACATTTATAACACAAAAGGGAAGACACTACCTACTAATTTTATTAGATAGCGAAGGTTTCTACGATGAATAAGATATTGGAAGCCATTCTTTCTGATATTAAAAACTTAATTAAAATAGACAACCCAAAGAAATTTATATTATCAAACATTCCTTATTTATCATTTTGCTACATTGGAAATATCCTTTCTAAGCATGTTAATTCTTATGTAGGAGGAGATATTATTGATAGAATAATGGTGGGAATTTCTGATATAGGAACTTTATCTTATATACCAAGTCCAAATCCAAGGGACTTGTTAGTAGGTATTTCAGTTGCTGGTCTTGTTAAGCTAATTGTTTATAGCAAAGGTAAAAACAAAAAGAAATATAGGCAAGGTAAAGAGTATGGATCTGCAAGATGGGGAGAAAGTAAGGATATTGCTCCATACATTGACCCTAAGTTTGAAAATAATGTACTAATAACTAATACCGAAAGACTTACAATGAACTCAAGACCTAAAAACCCTAAATATGCTAGAAATAAAAATGTATTAGTAATAGGTGGTTCTGGATCGGGTAAAACGAGATTTTATGTAAAGCCAAATCTAATGCAAATGCACTCTTCCTATGTAGTAACAGATCCTAAAGGCACACTTGTGTTAGAGTGTGGAAAAATGCTTTATGAAAATGGATATGACATAAAGATATTAAACACAATAAACTTTAAAAAATCTATGAAATACAATCCTTTTGCATATTTGAGAAGTGAAAAAGATATTTTAAAGCTTGTTCAAACAATTATTGCCAACACCAAGGGAAATGGAGAAAAGGCAGGAGAAGATTTTTGGGTAAAGGCTGAAAAGTTATATTACACTGCTCTTATTGGGTATATTTATTATGAAGCACCTGAAGAAGAAAAGAATTTTAAAACACTCTTAGATATGATTGACGCAAGTGAGGTTAGAGAAGATGACGAAACCTATATGAACCCAATTGATAGGCTTTTTGAAGCTCTTGAAAAGAAAGATCCAAGTCATTTTGCAGTTAAGCAATACAAGAAATATAAGCTGGCAGCAGGAGTAATAGAATTAAGGAGAACACTTAATCACTATTTTAGTGAAATATGTACTTCTTAATTCTTTTTTTATTGAAAAATTAAGAGAAAGGGGGTAAAAATGAGGAATTTTGAAAAGATAACAGCACTCTATGAGAGATTAAGTCGTGATGATGAACTGCAAGGAGAAAGTAACTCTATCATCAATCAGAAAAAAATATTGGAAGAATACGCAAGCAAAAATAACCTGTCAAACATTATTCACTTTACAGATGACGGAATCAGCGGAACACAGTTTGACAGACCGGGATTTATGGCAATGATGAACGGAGTCAATCAAGGAAATATTGGTTGTATCATTGTAAAAGATATGAGCAGACTTGGCAGAGATTATCTCAAAGTCGGTCAATGTATGGAGATACTAAGACAAAAGGGCGTAAGACTAATCGCTATCAATGATAATGTAGATAGTTTTTACAGAGAAGATGATTTTACTCCCTTTAGAAATATCATGAATGAATGGTATGCAAGAGATACATCAAGAAAAATACAATCGACTTTCAGGTCAAAAGGCGAAAGTGGGAAACATACTGCAAGCACACCGCCTTATGGCTATATCAAAGATGAAAAAGATAAAAACAAATGGATAGTAGATGAAAAAGCAGCAGAGATAGTAAGGCGAATATTTAACCTGACCATGCAAGGCAATGGTCCGTATCGAATAGCAAAGATATTGGAGAGTGAAAAAGTAGATATACCCGCCTATCATCAACAGAAATTAGGCTATGGACTATATCAAAGCAAAAACTTTGAACATCCCTATCGTTGGTGCAGCTCAACAATAGCAAGCATTTTAAAGAAACAGGAATACTTGGGGCATACAGTCAATTTCAAAACAAGAAAGCACTTCAAGGACAAGAAAAGCAAATATGTATCCGAGGATAACTGGCTTATTTTTGAAAATACACACGAGCCAATCATAGACCAAGAAACCTTTGATAATGTGCAAAGGATAAGAGGAAATGTAAAAAGGTATCCTGACGGTTGGGGAGAATATCACCCACTCACAGGACTAATGCATTGTGCAGATTGTGGGAGCAAGATGTATGTTCATAGAACAAGCAATTATAAGAATATTCCCTATTACACTTGCAGTGCCTATACCAAAACACCTTGTGGCACACTTTGTCCATCAGCACACAGAATAAAAGCAGAAGCGGTCTTAAACCTTATTAGGGAAACACTAAAAGATATTAAAAAATACCTTAATGAAGATAATGAAGCCTTTATCCGTTCCATTCAAAATGAAATGGAAGAAAAGGAAAAAATAGAGATAGAAAAGAAACGCACAAGGCTTATTGACAGCAAAGGAAGATTACAGGAATTAGAAAGACTGATGTGTCGTATCTATGAAGATATGATCCTTAACAAAATACCAAATAGCAGATATGAAATACTAAATAACCAATATGAAACGGAGCAGATAACTTTAAGTAAAGAAATTAAGGATTTGGAGCAGCAGGTATCAAGATATGAAAAAGAAACAGACAGAGCTAAAAAATTTATATCTCTTATCAGTCGTTATGAAAACTTTGATGAACTTACAACCACAATGATAAATGAGTTTGTAGAAAAGATTGTCGTACATGAAAGAGATAGAAAAGGAAGTCAGACATCAAAGCAAAAGATAGAAATTTACTTTAATTTCATAGGCAATTATGAACTGCCACAGGCGGAGTTAAGTGATGAAGAAAAACAAAAACTTGAGGAAGAAGAAAGAAAAATAAAGAAAAGAAAAGACAAGCTACATCAAAATTACCTGAAACGAAAAGCAAGCGGAAAACAGAAAGAGTATGAAGATAAATATAAGGCAAGGAGAGAACAGAAGAAACAGGAGAAAATAAAGGTTTTGAAAAGAGTGGGGATACCGGTGAGTGAGTATATAAAAACAAATATTTAAACCTATCTTGACAAATATTGAATTTTGATTTATTATTAAATATATATTCAGTATTGGAATAGAAAGAGGTGTGCTATGGCACAAGTATTAAAAGAAGAAGTTAGAAATAGAATACTCGAAGCAGCAGAAAAAGTATTTTATAAAAAGGATTATAGAGGTGCCAAATTAACAGAAATTGCAAAAGAAGCAGATATTCCTGTGGCACTCATTTATACCTATTTCAAAAATAAGGAAGTTTTGTTTGATGCAGTAGTAAGTTCTGTTTATATAAACTTCGAGTCAGCTTTTAATGAGGAAGAATCTTTGGAAAAAGGTTCTGCTTCTGAAAGGTTTGATGAGGTTGGAGAAAATTATATTCATGAACTTTTAAAAGATCGTAAGAAGTTAATTATTTTAATGGATAAAAGCTCAGGTACAAAGCATACAGAAGCAAAACAAAAACTCATATCACAAATGCAGGTTCATATTGAAGTAAGTTTAAAAAGACAATCGAAACAGGAATATGATCCAATGCTTGCCCATATTTTAGCCAGTAACTTTACAGAGGGACTTCTTGAAATAGCAAGGCATTATCAAAGTGAAAAGTGGGCAAAAGATATGCTAAAACTTATTGCAAGGTGTTATTACAAGGGAGTGGAATCCCTATAATCAGCACAAAAAAATAGACTTTGCGTAATCAGCAAAGTCTTAATTTAAACCTTAATACTGAATTAAAATTCAATATTATTCAATTTTGAAAGGAGAGTTGTTCATGCCGGAAAAAGAATTAAGAAAAAAAGTGATTGGGAAAAACGGTTTATCCAATTCACTTCTTGCTTTAAAAATAGTATTTGATTTGATACCACAAATCTTACTCGTATATTTGATTAGTTCTTTAATTACAAACAATATTAACGAAGGTAATTTAAAGTATATATTTTTGGGAATCTTTATATCGTTTGTATTAAAAGGAGTGTTTTATTATTTTGCAACAAAGGTTGCCCATGAGAAAGCATACGAAAAATTAACAGAACTTAGGTTAGATATTATCGGTCATCTGAAAAAACTAAGTTTGGGATTCTTTAAAGAACATAATACAGGAGAGCTTACCAACATTGTCCAACATGATGTAGAACAAGTGGAAGTATATCTTGCTCATGGTCTCCCTGAAATAATGTCAGTTACACTTCTGCCTACCATTATTTTTGTAGCTATGATTTTTGTGGATTGGCGTCTTGCTCTTGGGATGATTGCCGGAGTTCCACTCATGTATTTGGTAAAAGTTCTTTCACAGAAAACAATGGATAAAAACTTTGCGATTTACTTCAATCATGAAAACAGAATGAGAGAAGAGCTAATGGAATATGTAAAAAATATTTCTGTGATTAAGGCTTTTGCTAAAGAAGAGGAAATTAGTGAAAGAACATTAAAAACGGCAAGAGAATATATTTACTGGGTTAAAAAGAGCATGGGGATGGTTACAATTCCAATGGGACTCATTGACATATTTATGGAAATTGGAGTGGTTATTGTCATGATTTTGGGAAGCATATTTCTTTATCATGGAAATATTACAACGCCTAATTTTATCCTTGCCATTATTTTATCGTCTGCTTTTACTGCTTCTATAAGTAAGACAGCTACATTGCAACATTTTTCTATTGTGTTTAAGGAAGCGTTAAAGGCGATAGGGAAAGTATTAACAGTTCCACTTCCAAACAAAAAGACAGAACAAGGTTTAGAATTTGGAAACATAGAATTTAAAGATGTGAATTATGCATACGGAAAAGATAGCTTTGAGCTTAAAAATATCAATTTGAATTTTAAGAAAAATAGTTTGAACGCCTTTGTAGGAGCAAGCGGTTGTGGAAAGAGTACGGTATCTAATTTGCTTATGGGATTTTGGGATGCAGATGAAGGACAAATACTGATAAATGGAAAAGATATAAAAGAATATAGTCAAGAAAATATCTCAATGCTGATTGGTAGTGTGCAACAAGAAGTTATCCTTTTTGACTTAAGTATTTTTGAAAATATAGCAATTGGAAAACTAAATGCAACAAAAGAAGAAGTCATAGAAGCTGCTAAAAAAGCAAGATGCCATAATTTTATTTCAGCATTGCCAAATGGATATGAAACACGAGTAGGTGAAATGGGAGTTAAGTTATCCGGTGGAGAAAAACAAAGAATCTCTATAGCAAGAATGATACTGAAAAATGCACCGATTTTAATATTAGATGAAGCAATGGCGGCTGTTGATAGTGAAAATGAAAGACTTATCGGCGAAGCAATTGACGATTTAAGCAAGGATAAAACCATCATTACAATTGCTCATCATCTAAATACGATTAGAGATTCAGACCAAATTATTGTTATGGATAAGGGTGTTGTTCTTGATGCAGGAAGCCATGAAGAGCTGATGAAAAGATGTGATTTTTATAAGGATATGGTTGAAGCACAGAACAAGGTAGATAGATGGAATTTGAAAGAGGTGGTAACAGAAAATGTTTAGAGAAATGTTAAAACTACTTACAAAAACTGGCAAGAGAGATTTGATTATATCGAGTGTATTCTTTGCCCTTTATGGACTAAGCTCCATAGCTATGATTGTGATCGTATTTTCTATACTGTTCCAAATATTCGATGGAACGAGCTTAGCAAGTCTATATAAATATTTTATTGCGATTGGATTACTTGTAGTGTTCAAAGGTATTTGTAATATGGTTGCAGATATGAAAAAGCATAGTGCAGGTTTTGATATTGTTCAGCAAATCAGAGAACGCATGATTATCAAATTAAAAAAATTCAGCTTAGGATTTTATACCAACGAAAGACTGGGCGAGATCAATACAATTTTACACAAAGATGTTGATAATATGTCCCTTGTTGTAGGACACATGTGGTCAAGAATGTTTGGTGATTTTTTGATAGGTGCAGTCGTATTTGTTGGTCTTGCAAGTATTGATTTCAAACTTGCTATTATTATGGCTGTATCTGTTCCGATTGCACTTATCTTTCTATATCTGACAATTAAGCAATCTGAAAAAATAGAAAATCAGAACAACTCAGCACTTCTTGATATGGTTAGCTTATTTGTTGAATATGTTAGAGGAATACCTGTACTAAAGAGTTTTTCAAACAATAAGAGCTTAGATAATGAGCTTATGAACAAAACGAAAAAGTTCGGAGAAACAAGTAAAGCAGCTTCAAGATTCAAGGCAAAACAGTTATCTATATTTGGTTTTTTACTGGATATTGGATATTTAGTTCTTTTAATTGCAGGAGCAATACTTGTTATAAAGGGAAATCTCGATGTGCTTAATTTTATTATCTTTGCGGTAATTTCAAAAGAGTTTTATAAGCCGTTCGCTTCTATGGAACAACACTATATGTACTATGTTTCGGCGGTAGATAGTTACGAAAGACTTTCAAGAATTTTATATGCAGATGTAATCCCGGATAAAGTGAATGGAATTGTTCCGAAAGATAATGATATAGCTTTTGAAAACATAGATTTTTCCTATGAAAAAGATGAATTTAAAATGGAAAAATTGAGTTTTTCTATTGCTGAAAAAACAATGACAGCCTTAGTTGGAGAATCAGGTAGTGGAAAGACTACTATAACAAACTTACTTCTAAGATTTTATGATGTGCATAAAGGGAAAATTACACTCGGAGGAACTGATATAAGGGATATTCCTTATGATGAGCTTTTGGATCGTATCAGTATTGTCATGCAAAATGTTCAACTATTCGATAACACGATTGAAGAAAATATTAGAGTAGGTAAAAAAGGAGCTACAAAAGAGGAAATCATTAAAGCTGCAAAGAAGGCAAGGATACATGATTTCATTATGAGCTTACCAAAAGGTTATGAAACTGATATTGGCGAAAATGGAGGAATTTTATCAGGTGGACAAAGACAAAGAATATCTATTGCAAGAGCTTTTCTAAAAGATGCACCGATTTTAATTCTTGATGAAATGACAAGTAATGTTGATCCTGTAAACGAATCTTTGATACAGGATGCTATTACAGAACTTGCAAAGAATAGAACTGTACTTGTAGTGGCTCATCATTTAAAAACAATTCAAAAAGCTGACCAAATTCTCGTATTTCAAAAAGGAAATTTACTTGAAAAAGGAAAGCATGGCGAACTTCTTGCAAAAAATGGTTACTACACAAAATTATGGAAAGCTCAGTATGAGGTATAACCATGATTTTGCTAAAAAATGTTTATTATGAATGGGAAGATGGACGAACTGCTTTAAAAAATGTCAATCTTGAAATTAGAAAAGGTGAATTTGTTTTAATTTCAGGGAAAAGTGGAAGTGGTAAAAGTACTCTTGGAAGTGTGATGAATGGTCTTATTCCACATTATTACAAAGGCAAAATGAAAGGGGAAGCCTTTGCGTCCGGAAAAGATATAAGCAAATTATCGCTTCATGAAATAGGGCATATTGTAGGGACTGTATTTCAAGATCCAAGAAGTCAATTTTTTACGACAACGACAGATGAAGAAATAGCTTTTGGGCTTCAAACCATTTGCAAATCAAGAGATGAAATAAAACAGAGAGTAGAAGAAGTATATGCAGAACTGGATATTGAGGAACTGAAAGGAAAATCTGTTTTTGAATTATCAAGCGGACAGAAACAAAAGATAGCTATTGCAAGTATCTATGCGATGAATCCGAAAGTTTTAATTTTAGATGAACCTTCAGCAAATTTGGATATGAAAGCAACATTTGACCTATTTTTAATTTTGGAAAAATTAAAGAAAAAAGGAACAACAGTTGTTCTAATTGAACATCGTTTGTACTATGTAAAATCTTTATTTGACCGTTTTCTTTTGGTGAAAGATGGAGAAATTGCACTGGACTTGAGTCGGGAAGAAGTTATTCATCTTGAAGGGGAGTTTTGGGATGAGAATGGACTAAGAACTCTTGAATTAGAAGAATATAGGATAAGTGAGAAGAAAGACTCATATCAATTAAATGATGAAAGTATAAACGGAAAAGGCTTGAGATTTTGCTATCCGAATGTAGCTAAGGATGGAAAGAAGCAAAAACAGTACATTTTAAATCATCTTGATTTTAATATGGAGTGCGGAATAGCCATTGGTCTTATCGGCTTAAATGGTACCGGAAAAACTACCTTTGCAAGAGTGATTTCAGGACTTGAGAAGATAAAAGAGGGGAAGATATGGACGGGGAAAGATAATTCGCTTAATCATAAAGATTTAATGGATATGTCATATTTTGTCTTTCAAGATTCAGACTATCAGTTGTTTTCGGAAAGTGTACTTGATGAAATGCTGCTTGGTATTTCAAGTAAAGATAAAAAAGAAAATACTCAAAAGGCAAAGTCTATTTTGAATGTACTTGGCTTAGATAAATATATTGATAAGCATCCGTTTGCTTTATCAAGAGGAGAAAAACAAAGACTCACAATAGCTTGTGGAATGATGAAACAGGCAAAAGTTTTTATCTATGATGAACCAACATCAGGTTGTGATAAAGACTCAATGCTTTCAGTGGCAAAATTAATTGAAGAACAATTAAAAAATGGAACAACAGTTTTGGTGATAAGTCATGATTTTGAGTTTTTAGCGAACACAGTGAGTAAGCTCTGGGTAATGGGAGATGGAAAAATAGAAAGTGTTTTGAATATGAGTGAAAGTAATAAAATTCTCATATTGGACAAGATGAGAGGAGGTAGATAACTTGATGGATAGAAAAACAGTCGATCCGAGAATAAAACTTACTCTACTTCCAATTGTTGGATTTACGAGCTTTTTTATAAGCGATACAATTCTACTTTTCGGACTGATTCTCTTTGCCTTTTTTCTGTATGTATACAGCAGTATGTGGAAAAGAGCATTACGCTTTATTTTGTTTTTTGTGATTTTATACTGCATAGAGTTATGGCTTGGAAAGTTTTGTGAAGCAAGTATCGTATTTGCAATATATATGTTTATTTACTTTGCATCAAGGATGACCTTAATTGCTATGTTTGGTGGATATATAACAAAGACTACAAGTGTAAGTGAAATGCTTGAAGCATTAAATAGAATGAAAGTACCAAGAAGCATTGGTATACCTTTTAGTGTTTTGCTTAGGTTTGTACCAACTATAAAAATAGAACTCAAGGCATTAAAAGAGAATATGAAGATTCGAGGAATCGTAACAAGTAGATTTTTCCCCTTGCTACATCCAATTAAATATATTGAATATACGCTTGTTCCGCTTTTAATGAGAATGATTAAGATTTCAGATGAACTGTCAGCTTCAGCACTCATTAGAGGACTTGATAGTGATGAGAACAGGGTTACATTAACAAAATTGAGGTTTAGAACAACGGATTTGTTGATTGGACTATTAGGAGCTTTGATGATTGCTCTTGTGATAGTAATACAGAAAATTTATTAGGAGGACTTTTATGAAAAACAAATTAAATGGTCGTGATTTTATTACAATCGGAATCTTTAATGCAATTGGAATTGTCATATACATGGCGGTTGCATTTGCTATGGCAACAACAGTGATTGGAGGATTTATTGCTTCAGGAGTTAGCTTTATGGTAGCTGCTACCGTTTATATCCTTATGGCTTTGAAAGTTAAAAAGAAGGGCGTATTTACAATATCAGGAACGCTTCTTGGTTTAATTGCATTGTCAGGAGGACATTTGCCTCATGCAGTCTTTGCTGTAATCGGTGGAATTATATGTGATTTGATTATAGGAAATTATGAGAGCAAGGGACGAATGATTATTGGATATGGGATATTTGCATTAGCGGATTTTTTAGGGACAGTAATTCCTGTGATTTTATTCGGAACAGCTTCTTTTGTGGAAAGAGCATCAAAATGGAAAATGAGTGAAGCACAAATAAATGAAGCATTATCTTATTTCAAAGTTTCATGGGCAGTAGGCTTTGCCTTGATAACATTTGTTCTTGCTTGCATAGGAGCATTCGTTGCAACAAAGATACTCAAAAAGCATTTTGAAAAAGCAGGAGTGATTTAATAATAAATTTACTTAGGAGGGAAAATAATGGAGGGATAATTATGTCAAAACTTATAGTTTCGGTTTTCACAGAACGATATAATTATCCTTTTTTATTCTTGGAATTGCTTACACATAGCAATAATACTTTACCAGAAACGACCAAATAGAAAATTATATAAAACATTAGTTTTTAAGCCGAGAGGACTTTTTACGCCAAAGTGTAGAAGTCCTCCTTTTTTATTCTCAAAACCAAAACAGAGAACTTAAAAAGGAGGATGACTAAGTGGCAAAGAAAGAATATTACCTTTATGTAAAAGGCAAAGCCGTACCTGTAAGTGAAGAAGTCTACAAAGCCTATTGGAAGATAACAGAGCATGAAAAGTATCTCCAAAGAAAAGATTGGAAGCATAATGTAATACCATTTTCGGCACTGGATCATGATGGACACTTTGTAGATAACATCATAGATGAAAAGATAGACTTAGAAAAAATTGTAGAAGTAAAAATGCGAATTGAAGAACTTCATAAAGCATTAAATACTCTTACAAAAGAAGAACGAGAACTAATGGAAGCCATCTTCTACAAAGAAGAAAGTCTAAGGTCAATCAGCAGAAGAGAGAAAGTTACACATCAAGCAATCAGTGGGAGGAGGGATAGGATTTTAGAAAAACTGAGAAAGATTTTAGAAGATAAAATCTAAAAACTTGGAAAGGTTAAGTGTCAAAAAAGGTGCTTAACCTTTCTTTATGGAAACAAGCAGATACCAAAACGGAGGAATTAAAAATGAAGAAAGAAAAAACATTACAGGAAGTACAGGAACAAATTTCTGAACTTCAGGAAGAAAGAGAAAAGTGCGATGTAAAGCTGAAACAACTACAAAATCAAGGCAAAAAATTAGAAAAACTGGCAAATGAAAAGGAACGAAAAAGAAGAAATCACAGGCTCATACAAAGGGGATTGATAGTAGAAAGGGTCATTAAAAAACCTCTAATATTTACCAATGAGGAGATAGAAAAACTGTTAAATATCTCTACTCACACAGAAGAATACAGACAAGCCTATGAAGAAATGATAAATGGGAAAGATATGGAAGATGAAACAGACATAGAGTAGATAAAATAAAAGACCTTAGTTTTTTCAGAAGCTCCCTGCAAGGGCAAAAAGCTCCGCAGGACGCAAAGCACCCTTTAGGGTGTATAATTGCGCCCTTAGTAAACTAAGGGATTTTAGCAAGTCTTTGAAAATCCAAAACCTAATAAAAACATACGGATAAAGCAGATAGGAAAAGATACAAAAAATAACCCGTCTGCTTTTTTCTTTACCTGAAAACAAATAAAAAAATGAAAGGAGTTTAAAAGTGGCAGAAACATTTCACTTTAATATTTCAATGATAAGCAGAGGAAAAAGTAAATCGGCAGTTGCAAGTGCAGCATATATCTCTTGCGAGAAAATCAAAAATGAATGGGACGGAGAAGTTCATGACTATCACAATAAAAAAGGACTTTTACATTCAGAAATTTTCTTGCCGGAGAATGTCCCCATAGCATTAAAAGATAGAACTACCTTATGGAACAGCGTTGAACTAAATGAGAAAGCAAGCAACGCACAGCTTGCAAGAAACTTCATTATCGCTTTACCAAAAGAATTATCTTTTGAAGAAAACAAGAAACTCATTACCGACTTTATACAGGAAAATTTTGTATCAAAAGGAATGATAGCAGACCTTGCAATCCATGATAGAACAAGTGAAGATAACAACAATATACATGCTCATATTATGACTACCCTTAGACCAATCAATGAAAAAGGAGAGTGGCAGGCAAAAAGCAAAAAAGAATATGTAATTGATGAAAATGGAGAAAAGATAAAACTAAAAAGCGGGAACTACAAAACAAGAAAAGTAGAGCTGACAGACTGGAACAATAAAGGAAACGCAGAGAAATGGAGAGAGAATTTTGCAAGACTTTGTAATCAGTATTTAGAAAAAAATCATCAAGAAAAGAGAGTGGATCATCGTTCCTACAAAAGACAAGGGATAGAAGAAATCCCAACCATTCACATGGGAGCAAGTGCCAGTGCCTTAGAGAAAAAAGGAATCGAAACCGACAAAGGAAACATCAACAGAGAAATAAAAAAACATAACTCTTTAGTAAAAGCTATCAAGAACAAGATAAAAGAAATCACTTCTTGGATAGACTCTTTACTTGGAAATCTGCAAGCAAAATACGATGGGTATAAACAGACCAAGAAAGATGAGCTGGAGAACAAAGCAGAACTCTTTAACCTTTATGAATATATTTCTATCTACAACGAAATACAGGGAGAAAAAACAAAAAATCTATCCTACTATGGACAGATAAAAAAGGGAAATGCAGACCTAAAGAGATTTGTAAAAGCAATCTACTATCTAAAAGATAATCATCTTCAAACCATAGCAGACCTACAAGAAAAAGTTTTTGAACTGGCAAAGCAAAGTAAAAAGATAAGTGAAGATATTCAAAGCAAAACCCAAAGAATAAAGGAGTTAAATCGTTGCTTTATTTGTGCAGACATCATCAAAGAAAATAAGGCGGTATATCAGGAATATAAAGATAAAACTTTTCTTAAAGATAAATTTTACAATTCACATAAAGATGAAATTGAAAACTACAAAAAAGCAAGAAAGACTATAGAAAAATTTACTGGAACATCAGCTATAAAGTCGAGTGATTGGCAGAAAGAAATATCAAGCCTTGAAAAAGAGATACAAGACTTAACTGAAGATAAAGCTAAAGTTCAAGACGAATTTAAGCAGATAGATCATATCAAATATGCAGTAAAGATTGTCAATGATGAGTATGGAATAGATTTATCTATAGAGATAGACAAGGCAATTAAGAGGGGAGATAAACCAAGTGTAATTGCACAACTGAAAAAATTTCAAGAGCAAGAGGAAAGAAAGGGTCAGTACAAACAAAAAGCAAAAGAAAAGGCTAAAGAAAATTATAAAAATAAAGGGGAGGAAAGATAAAAATGGCAGACAACAGAAGATACTATTGGTTAAAATTGAAAGAAGATTTTTTTACAGATAAGAGAATCAAAAGGCTAAGAAAAATATCAGGAGGAGATACCTATACAATCATTTATCTTAAATTGCTTTTACTTAGCTTAAAAGATAGTGGGAAGCTGTATTATGATGGAGTAGAAACAGACTTTATCAAAGAGCTTGCCTTAACGATTGATGAAACGGAAGATGATGTAATGGTTATAGTAAATTATCTTGTAGCACAAGGATTGATGGAGATAATTACAGAAAATGACGAGTATTTTTTAACAGAAATTCCAAGTCTTATAGGTTCAGAAACAGCTTCTACAAGGCGTTCAAGAAAATCGAGAGGACAAAAAGCGTTGCAATGCAACACTGGTGCAACACCTTGCAACCTTTTGCAACAAAACTGCAACGGAGATATAGAGATAGATAAAGAGATAGATATAGAGTTAGAAAAAGAGGGGGAGATAGAAAAAATATCCCCCAACCTTTATGGAGAATATAAAAATGTTTCCTTAACCGATGAAGAATATGGGAAGTTAAAGGATAAAATGCAAGGTCATAGGGAAGAAATGATAGAGAAGCTGTCAACCTATATGCAAAGCACGGGAAGAAACTATAAAGATCATTATGCGACCTTAGTTCATTGGTATGAGCAAGATAAAGGTAAATTAAAAGAAAGCCATAAATCAAAAGTATATACCTTTGAAGATTATGACAAGGGGGAACACTTGTAGACCTCGTATAAGACGGTGGAAAGGTGTTTTTAGAGCGTTAATGATAAAATAGGTATCAGACTATAGCTAAGTGTAAAATAGGGCTTAAAATTGCAGTATGAAAAAAATATCGTATTTATGATAAAATGATAGTGATATGGTAATAAACTCAGTTATAAGGAGAGGATATATAAATGCGAATTCAATTTACTGTAACCGATGAAGAACTTGAAATTTTAACTAAAAAAGCAATAGAGGGAGGTTTCCCAAGCGTTACTGAATATTGTAAGTGTAGCAGTTTACAAGAAAATACAAGCTATGCTGACCTATATACTACCTTATTAAACAAAATTAGCTCTTTACCGAAGGGCAAAGAATTTGTTTTGAGAGAGTTAATCGCAACACCGCCGGCATTGATTGGCAGATGGTTTTATGAAAATGTAAATAAGAGACTTGTAAAAAATGTGGAACACATCGGAAAAGCTGAAGGCGGAGTAGAAAAATATAAAAGAATTTAGATAATGTTGGAGGTGCATTTCATGGCAGAAGAGAATAAAGAGATAGTTATTGTAGATGATAAAACTATACAAGAAAAAATATATCTTATTCGTGGGCAAAGAGTAATGCTTGATGCAGATTTAGCTGAAATATATGGTTATGAAACAAAAAACTTTAATAGACAGGTGAAAAACAATATTGAGAAGTTTGAAGGCGAAGATTTTATGTTTCAACTGACCGAGAATGAATTTGAAAACTTGAGGTGCAAAAATTTCACCTCAAGTTGGGGCGGTTCAAGATACTTACCAAATGCCTTTACAGAACAAGGTATTTATATGCTTATGACGGTATTAAGAGGTGAACTTGCGATTAGGCAAAGTAGAGCCTTAATTAGAACATTTAAGCAGATGAAAGACTTTATAATCGAAAATCAAGATTTTATTAGCTCAAAAGAATTGGTACAAATAGCAGTACAGACAAATCAAAACACAAAGGATATAGCTGAAATAAAGTCGCAAATGGCTACAAAAGAAGATTTGAAAAAGGTTATGGATAATTTTATAGATCCGGACACATACAAGCATTTCCTTTTAATGAACGGAGATAAGATTGAAGCAGATGTTGCCTATACCAAAATATATAAGTCTGCAAAGAAAAGTATTTATGTGATAGACAACTATATAGGCTTGAAAACCTTAGAATTATTAAGGGCTGCAAAAGACAATGTTGAAATTATAGTCTTTAGCGACAATGTGAAAAACAAGGATATGCTGACAAAAAATATCCTAAACGATTTTAGAAAAGATTACCCTAATATCAATCTGAAGATGAAAATTGCAGGTAAAAAGTATCACGATAGATATATTGCCATTGACTATGGAACAGACAGTGAAGCCTTTTATCTTTGCGGAGCTTCATCAAAAGATGCAGGAAATAAAATATCAAGTATTACAAAGATAGAGGAATCTTCCAAGGATATGTATCATACGATGTTTGGCGGAATGCTGAACAATAAGGATTTGAAAATTTAATATGTAAATGGTAAAGCGTTATTAAATGAATAGCTATAAGACTTGTGAAAGGCGGTAGAAATAAAACTCTATCGTCTTTTTTTGATTGCAACTAACAGGAGGGAAACTAATATGCACGAAAATAAAAATGAACATAATACAGGAACAAAGACTATAAAAAAGATTGGAAAAGTAACTTATGAGGTTATTGTCCATTTTAATGAAAATGCGACTGAAACTATGCAAGATAAATTGAAAAGGATAATGCTTAGAGAAATGGAGATGAAAAAACATCAAAAAGGAGATAAAAATGATTAGAAAGTCCTTGACAAGTTGTTACAGGAAAAACTGCCAAGTCAATTCTAATATCTTGTGGAGCAAGACTTGCACCTTTTGATATAAGAGAGCTTAGAGAACTAATGAGCGAAGATGAATTAGAGCTTGATAAAATTGGAGATAGAAAAACTGCTTTATTCGTAATAATATCAGATACAGATGATACCTTTAACTTTGTAGTTTCAATAATGTATTCTCAACTATTTAATCTTCTATGTGATAAGGCAGATGATGTGTATGGTGGAAGACTTCCAGTTCATGTTAGGTGTCTACTTGATGAGTTTGCAAATATAGGATTAATTCCTAAATTTGAAAAATTGATTGCAACAATTCGTTCAAGAGAAATATCGGCAAGCATAATACTGCAAGCACAATCTCAATTAAAAGCAATCTATAAAGACCATGCAGATACAATAGTTGGTAACTGCGACTCTACACTCTTTTTAGGAGGAAAAGAAAAAACAACAGTAAAAGAATTATCTGAAACCTTAGGAAAAGAAACCATAGACCTATATAACACATCAGAAACAAGATCCAATCAAAAATCTTTTGGTCTAAATTACCAAAAAACTGGCAAGGAACTTATGAGTCAAGATGAAATAACTGTAATGGATGGCGGTAAGTGTATTTATCAGTTAAGAGGAGTAAGACCTTTTCTATCTGATAAATTCGATATTACAAAGCATAAGAATTACAAGTTGTTGGAAGATTATGATAAGAAAAACTTGTTTGATGTGGAAGAGTATTTAACAAATAGAGATAAAATAAAAATAAACAGGAACAGTTTGATTACAAGATTATGAATTAAGCCTAGGATAAAAATATTTTTGGTATAATATCTATATAAACCATGGAGGTAGGCATATGAGGTCTTATGAAAGTAAGGAAGAATTAAAAAATGAGATAAAGAAAACTTTTGGAAAATATATTTCAGAGTTTGATAATATCCCAGAAGAATTAAAAGATAAAAGAGTAGATCAAGTTGATAGGACACCAGCTGAAAATCTTGCATATCAAGTAGGTTGGACAACTTTAGTTTTGAAATGGGAAGAAGATGAAAAAAAGGGAATTGAGGTTAAAACGCCATCTGACAAATTTAAGTGGAATCAACTTGGAGAATTGTATCAATGGTTTACAGATACCCATGCTCATAAATCGTTAAAGGAATTAAAAGAACAACTATCACAGAATATAGAAGATATTTACTCTTTGATAGATAATCTTACAGAGGAAGAATTATTTAAACCACATATGAGAAAATGGGCAGATGAAGCAACAAAAACTGCAACTTGGGAAGTATATAAATTTATCCATGTAAATACAGTAGCACCATTTGGAACATTTAGGACTAAGATTAGAAAATGGAAAAAACTTAATAATTTTGTGAATGTAATTAAATAATAAGGTTGGTGCTTTAATTGAATTATGAAAAATTTAAAAAAATAATAAATAGAAAAACCTCTATAATAGTATTAGATACAAATGTAATACTTGACTTAGCTCGATATTCATTATACAGTAGCAAAAACATATTAGAAATTTTCAAGGAGTGTAAGGATTTAATATGGATTCCGAATCAAGTGTATAAAGAATTTAATAAAAATAAATATAGCGTATTCGGACAATTGAAAAAAAAGTATCAAAATTTTGAAAAAGATTTACTAAGAGTAATTGAAAGGAGTCAAAAAAATTTAGAGAGTGTCTTGATTAAATCATCTAAATATAATTATTTTGGAAGAAAAAATTTGGAGAATGATTTAAATAACAAGTTAGTTGAATTAAAACAAATAATCAAATCTTATAAAAATAGTGTTGGTATTGAATATGATGAAATAACAACAGATTCTCCTGAAATAATTAAAGATATAGATAATCTTATTTCATATTTAGAAAAAAATAATAGGATAGGTAATAGGATAAGGTTTAGTGAACAATTAAAAATTATTAGAGAGGGTGAACTTAGGTATAAATATAAAATTCCGCCTGGATATGAGGACATTAATAAAGATGGAGTTGAAAAATTTGGAGATTTATTTGTTTGGAAAGAGATATTAGATTTACCAGTTGAAAAATCAGTAAAAGATATTATTTTTATTACGAATGATATAAAAGAAGACTGGTGGAGTAAGGATAGTCAAGATAATTTAGTAGTTCACGATAAATTATTAAGTGAATTTAAAGAAAAAAATCCAAATGTAAATATTGAATTTTTAACAACAGGAATGTTTCAGAATTTCGCTTCAAAAGTATATGATAGATATGATTTTAATGTTTATGTAGATTTAAATAGAAAAGATGTGTCATATGTAGAAAGAGTAAAACAAGATATTTCTAATGATATAGTTGACAGTATTTATAATAACAACTATTATTATCTAGAATCGTATGTTATTGGAAGTGAGGGTATTGAAGAATTAGATATAAATAATTGTGAATTCAATGAGATATTAGATACTTATGAAGAGTTTACAGACGAGATTGTTAGTATAACTTATGAGCTAGAATATTTAATAAATTTAAGTTGTGTATCCTTTGATTATTGGGGACGTGATGATGATACAAAAGAAGTCATACAATCACCACCAATAGAACAAGAATTTAGTGGAAGTGTCATAGTTAATGTCACAAGATTAATTAATAAAGATGATATCGAAGAAGATTCTTTTTATATTAATAATGATAAAGAATATACAGATATTGAAATAATTGAAATTCAGATAGATCAAGATTCTATAAACAAAAATGAAGAAGACTACGATGACTCTTATTTAGAAGAGGAGAATTACAATAATGATTATGCATTTATTTGCTCTAAATGTGGAAAGGGATTTAAGGATAGGCGAGAAGATGTAGGTGGTATTTGTCGAGATTGTTCATTTAATGATTAATAATATAGGATATTTTATTAAAGCAGTAATTATAAAGTTTACTGCTTTTTTTATACTCAAAATTAGGAGGTTAAGATGTTAAGGATAAGAGCTCCTACTTAGAACAATTTAATAAGGAATAATGTATAGCGATTGGAAATAAATAGATCCAGTCGCTTTTTTAATTGAAATTTATAGATTAAGGAGAAGAAATTAATGGATAGAGAAATGATAAATATTAATGCAAATTTAGTTAAAGAAGTGGAATTATCAGAATTTGAAAGAGATGGAGAAAAAGTAGATGTAGCAAATTTTACTCTCATTAAAAAATATGGTAAAGGAAAAGAATATATAAATTGTTCAGTCTACGGAGAAAAAAGCGAACGTGCAAAAGAATTAGATAAAGGAGATCTAATCCATGTCTTTGGATATTTCAAAGAAAACAAAAAAGGAGATAAGGTCTACAAGAATTTTATAGTTAAATCACTAAATAAAATAGAAAATAAGAAAGAAAACGAGGAGGAATAATATGGAATTTTTTACAGCTGGAGTTGGAGTTTTAAAGACACTTGTAACTGCAATTGGTGCAGGTTTAGGAGCATGGGGAGTTATTAACTTAATGGAAGGTTATGGTAATGATAACCCTGGTGCTAAATCTCAAGGTATTAAGCAGCTTATGGCTGGTGGGGGAATTGTACTAATCGGTATTAAATTAATTCCACTACTTGCAAATGCTTTAAAATAGGAGAAAGTCTATGTTTGGTATCTTTGACAAGCTAACTGAATTTTTTAAGGATATGCTACTCGGAGGTATCAAAGCAAATCTTGAGTCCATGTTCTTAGATATAAATGACAAGGTAGGAGTTATTGCAACTGATGTTGGGAAGACACCAATGGGTTGGAATGGAGAAGTGTATAACTTCATAAAAAACATTAATGATAATGTGATCGTTCCAATAGCAGGTCTTATCATAACAGCAGTTTTATGTATTGAACTCATAAATATGGTTATGCAAAAGAATAATATGCACGATACAGATACTTTTGAGTTTTTCAAATACATTATAAAGATGTTTATAGCAGTCTACCTTGCAAGCCATGCCTTTGAATTTTCAATGGCAGTCTTTGATGTGGCACAAAATCTTGTAAACAAAGCGGCAGGGGTAATCACTACTTCTGCCACTGTTTCAGGAGATCAGATAGTTGCAATGGTTGATACATTAAAAGAAAAAGAAATAGGTGAGCTTTTAATGATATTAGTTGAAACAAGCCTTGTAAGGATTGCAATTCAATGTATATCTTTAACTATTACCTTAATAGTATATGGGCGTATGTTTGAAATATATGTCTACTCATCAGTATCATCCATACCATTTGCGACTATGGGAAATAAAGAATGGGGTCAGATTGGAACAAATTATATCAAGGGACTTTTTGCCTTGGGACTACAAGGTTTGTTTTTGATGGTATGTTTAGGTATCTACACCGTTTTAATAAGAACGGTACAGATTACAGATATTCACGCAAGCTTGTTTAGTATATTAGGATATGCTCTACTACTTGGACTTATGATGTTTAAGAGTGGAACAGTTGCAAAAAGTATTATGAATACGCACTAGGAGGAATAAATGTTAAAAAAGAAAAATTGTGCTTTATTGGGACTTGGAATTTTATTAGGAGGAACTTATGAAATCTTAAAAGAGAAAAAAAGAAATGAAGAGATTAGAAACTTAAAGAGGAGAATAAATAGACTCGGAAGATGTCACAATGAATTTGTTATGTATCAAGGCGAATACAATGACAGAAATGAAGAAAAACAAGAAGAATTAGAAGAAAGAATTAGCTACCTGGAAGAGGAAACAACATCTAATTATGACCATATACTTGAACTTTCCAAAGAAGAAGTAGAGGGAGATTAAAATGGCATATGTACCAATACCAAAAGATTTGGACAAGATTAAAACAAAGGTTGCCTTTAACTTAACCAAAAGACAACTTATAGGTTTTTCTGTGGCAGGACTAATTGGTATACCAACCTATTTATTTATGAAAAAATATCTACCTAATGATGTTTCTATCATTGTAATGCTAATAGTAACCCTGCCAATCTTTTTTATAACCTTATATGAAAAAGACACCTTAACTTTTGAAAAATATTTTAAATTTTTCTATCTTCATAAGTTTTATCAACCAACTAAGAGAATAAGAAAGGAGGCATACCTTGAAGCATAGAAAAAAGCAAATCAGCGACTTAAATCTAAGGGAAAAACAATTAAAAAAAGACCGAAAGGAAGTAAGAAAGCTAAAAACAAAGAAAGATCCGACAAATAGTCTTCTAAGTGTACTTTTAAAGAAAGAGAAAAAGAGATTTACAGTTGAGGATACAATTCCATATAAAAGAATGTTACCA
This sequence comes from Finegoldia sp. P1-F-LS, assembly GCF_052932205.1. NCBI lineage: Bacteria > Bacillati > Bacillota > Tissierellia > Tissierellales > Peptoniphilaceae > Finegoldia > Finegoldia sp. P1-F-LS. The sequence goes on from NZ_JBRFJH010000012.1 coordinate 24,100, forward strand.
GAGGGCATTTGCCAGTTAGATGAAAAAAATTATTCAAAGACAATTTCATTTCAAGATATAAATTACCAGTTGGCATTGGAAGAAGATAGAGATTTAATCTTTAACCAATTTGCCAACTTTTTAAATTCTTTTGATCCAAGTGTCCACATAGAACTTTCATATGTAAATCAATTAGGGAGAAATAAAGACCTACAAGACGCAATTAAAATTGCTGATAAGGGAGACTTTTATGACGATGTAAGAAAAGAGTTTAGGGAGATGTTAAAGCTTCAACTTGCAAAGGGCAATAACGGACTTAAAAAGATGAAGTATATAACCTTTACAACAGAAGCCGATAACCTAGAGCAAGCAAGAGCAAAGTTAAATAGACTTGAAGTGGATATTTTATCCAACTTTAAATCTATGGGAGTAAGAGCAGAGAGTCTTGATGGCGATGAAAGGTTAAGACTTGTTCACGATATGTTAAATCCAGACAAAAACTTTGATTTTTCATATAAGGATTTGAAGAAAAAAGAGTCTACAAAATCACATATAACTCCCAATATCTTTAATTTTGCACCAGCAAATAATTTTAAATTTGGCAAATTCATTGGAGCAGTAAGCCATTTTCAAATACTTGCAAGTGAGTTATCAGACAGAATGTTATCCGAGTTTTTAGATATTGATGACAATATTTATGTAGCTTTTCATATAGATGTAGTTGAACAAGCAGAAGCTATAAAACTTATTAAGAGAAAGAACACAGACCTAGACAGAATGAAAATTGAAGAACAAAAGAAAGCAGTTCGTGCTGGATATGATATGGATATTATTCCATCAGACATAAATACTTTTGGGGCTGATGTTAAGTCCATGTTATCTGACTTACAAAATAGAGATGAAAGGCTCTTTGTAGTTACCATAGTAATGATGAATTTTGCAAGGACTAATCAAAAATTAGAAAACACCATTGCTCAAATATCATCAATTGCAAATAGAAATAATTGTCAGGTAAAAAGATTATCTCACCAACAAGAACAAGGACTTGTTTCTGCCTTACCTTTAGGAGTTAATCAAGTCGAGATAAAAAGATTTTTAACTTCATCATCAACGGCAGTATTTATGCCTTTTACAACAGAAGAGCTATTTATTGATTCGGCAAATTCTTTGTACTATGGATTAAATGCCCTTAGCCAAAACTTGATTATGGCAGATAGGAAGAAACTTAAGAATCCTAACGGACTAATATTAGGAACACCAGGTTCTGGTAAATCTTTCTCGGCAAAGAGAGAGATGGCAAATGCAATTCTTGTAACAGACGATGATGTAATTATTTGTGATCCTGAAGGCGAGTATTCAAACCTTGTAAAACAATTTAATGGAGAAGTTATTAAAGTTTCAGCAAAGTCAAAGGACTATCTAAATCCACTTGATATAAATATGAACTATGGAGATGGGGATGCACCTTTAAAGGATAAGGCAAACTTCATAATGTCTATGCTTGAACTTGTAGTAGGAGGATCTGGTCTTACTGCTGCAGAAAAATCTGTTATAGATAGGTGCTTACCAAAGATATATCAAAAATATTTTGAAGACCCTAAGCCAGAAAATATGCCAATATTAGGAGATTTATACGATATGCTCCTATCTCAAGAAGAGGGAGTTGGTAGAAAACTAGCAACAGAAATGGAAATTTATGTTAAGGGAAGTCTTAATGTATTTAATAATAGGTCAAATGTTGATCTAAATAGACAACTGCTCTGTTTTGATATAAAAGAGCTAGGAACACAACTTAAAAAAATAGGTATGCTTGTAATTCAAGACCAGGTTTGGAACAAGGTTTCCCTAAATAGAGGAAGTAAGTCTACAAGATACTATATAGATGAGTTCCACCTTTTATTAAAAGACCCACAAACTGCTTCATATTCAGTAGAAATCTGGAAAAGATTTAGAAAATGGGGAGGTATTCCAACAGGTATAACACAAAACGTAAAAGACCTTTTAACAAGTCAGGAAATTGAAAATATCTTTGATAATACAGACTTTGTTCTAATGTTAAATCAAGCATCTGGAGATAGAGATATTCTTGCTAAGAAATTAAAAATATCGCCTTATCAGTTAAACTATATTACTAATTCAAACGCAGGTGAGGGACTATTATTCTTCGGAAATACTATTGTTCCATTTATTGATAAATTCCCTAAAGACACCATGCTATATAAGCTTATGACAACAAAACCAGAAGAAGCTAAGTAGGTGTGATATGGATAAAAAACTAAAAAAAGATTTTCAAAAGAAAATTACACGAAATAGGGACGCTCCTGAAAAAAATATGGATAGTAAACTTGTTCATTCAGATGATTATACCAATAAGATAATTAAAACTAGGGATAGGTTCGGAGATAAAATTTCAGAAAAAGAATCTAGACTAATTCATGAGAATGTATTAGCTAAAGATCAAAAACAAGATAAACTAAAAGATTTTCAGAAGGCTAAAAACAAGGAAAGAATCAGAAAAGAATTTTTAGATAATAAGGATAAGGTTGAAGAAACAAAACAAACTAATCTTGAAATAAGGACAGATGAAAGCTTTAAACTTGATGAAGAGTTAGATGTAGACTTCAAAAAGGTAAATTTTGAAAGTGAAAATAGTAGAAATATTAATTCTAATAAATTAACAACAGATGATATTTCAGCTAACGCTCAACCAATAAGCAATAAGAAGGCATCAAGTAAAAGAAAAGTTCTTAAAAATTATGAGGATAAACTTATCCATAGTAAGGATAAATTCCAAGACAAAATCAACGAGAAAGAGTCTAAGCGAATCCAGACAAGTGAAGATAAACCTATCGAAGCAGAGAAAAGCAAGAGAATATATAGAAAAGATAAGCTTGTTAAAGATGAAGTGAGCAAGAACGACAGTAATGCTAATATCGATAAAAAGCGAAAACAGAAACTTTATCAAGAAAAGAAGTTTAGAGATAAGGAGAAAATTTCTAAAGAAAAAGATAAAGAAAATAAGCTAAACGAAGTTGATACAGATAAAACTTTTGATAATCCTGAGTTTAAAGACAATAATCAAGAATTTATAAAAGATGAAAAAGAAACAAGCCTTAAACCTTCAGAACAAAAGAAAGTTAATAAAAAGAAGACTTACTACAAGAGAAAAAATTATGAAAGTGATAAATTTACTCGAAAGAAAATCGATGACTTAAAAAATGAATCTAAGAAAGTTACACCGAAAGATTCTAAGAAGGCACAAGATGTTAAAGACTTTATATCAGATAAAAAGATTGGAGAGCTTGAAAAGTCTAAAAGCAAGCTAAAGGATAATATTTTAAAGAATAAAACTAAAGGAAGTCTATCTTCTGGGGTTTTATTATCTGGAGCTAAGTCTTCAGAATTAGTGAGAGATTATTTAAGTTCAGGGTCTGATAATACTGGTGTAGAATCTGGAGAAAAGGTCGCTAATGTAAGCTCTAAACTCCAGCATGGAATAAGGAAGTATAAGTTAGACAAAAAGAAAAAGTCCTTAAAAAAACTATCTAAACTTGATAAGAAAATAAGAAAGAGAAAAAGCAAGTTGGAGTTTAAAAGTGGCTTGGAAGATTTAAAAAAGTCAGACGCCTATATAAAGAAAAATAGATTTAAGAAGTTTTACCAGAGAAAGCAAATGAAGAGCATGATAGCTAAAAAGCACGAAACAAGACTTGTAGATAGAGTTAAAAAAGCTATTTTAAGTTTAGGTAAGGCTTCTAAAGAGCTAATCGTAAGAAAAAGTAAGATGGTTCTATTTCTAGTAATAGGACTAGGTCTTATGCTATCAATCATGATTGGTGGTGGTAGTGTTGGTATGAGTGGACTAAGTAACTCTGTCAACTCAGTAATGACAACAACATACCTATCACAAGATACAGTTCTAAGTGAAGTTAATCAAGAATTTTCATCAATGGAATATGACCTACAATCAAAAATCGAAAGTGTAAAAACAAGTCATCCTGGATATGACGAATATATCATAAACAAAGAAGGAGAAATTGGTCATAATACCCATGAACTTTTATCCTATATAACTTCAAGATGTGGTGAAGTAAAATCAGCATCTGAAGTAAAAGGAATTTTAAAAGAGCTTTTCGATAAGATGTATAAACTTGATTTTAAGGAAGAAATTGAAATCAGAACAAGAACAGTAGCAAGAACTAGATATGATAGTCGTGGCAATCCGTATACTAGCTATGAAAAAGAAGAGTACGAATATAAAAAGTTAATTGTAACTTTAAAGAAAAAAGAAATGGATGAAGTTGTTAGGGAAATATTTAAAAATTATCCAGACAATGTAGTTCACTATGAAGCTCTTCTTGAAACTAAGGGAAATATGGGAGATGTTTTTGGATCAGGTAATGGGGACTTAGGAGAAATAGTAGACAATCCAAACTTTGGAAATCCTGGTCTTGCTTTTGATTCAGCTACTGCCAAGGCTCTTTTTAATGAAGCAGAAAAACATATAGGCAAAAGATATGTGTTTGGAGCAAGTGGACCATCTAACTTTGACTGCTCAGGTTTTGTATGTTGGTCATTTACAAAGTCTGGTGTAAAGAGAATGCCAAGAACAACTGCATGGAGAATATATAAAGACTATTGTAATCCAGTAAGTCCAAGTGAAGCTCAACCTGGAGATATTATATTTTTCCACTCAACATATAACAGTGGGACACCAATATCTCACGTAGGAATATACGCAGGTAACGGAATGATGATTCACGCAGGAGATCCAATTCAATACACATCAATAAATTCAAAATATTGGAAATCACACTTTTATGGTTTTGGAAGACCAAGATAGAAGGGAGATATTATGTGAACAGAAAACTTATAAGCATTAGGAATAAGAAGAAAAAAATAGAAGATAAATTAAAAGATTTAAATGCAAAATACAAGGAAATTTGCGATGAAGAAATACAAGTTGAAAATGAAGAAATAATTGTAACTCTTAGGAGGAACAATATTAGCTTGGAAGAATTAATGGAGAAAATCAATGATAGAAAAAGAGAAGAAAAATTAAAAGAAAAGGAGAACATTCATAATGAAGAAATTTAATACGAACAGACTAAGAGCCTTTTTTATGGCTCTTTTATTAGTTTTGACATCAACTGTGCATACAAGTGCATTTGCAAAGTCTGATGTTACTTGGACGGAAGATGATTTTATGTATTCTTCTGAGGGAAATATAATTGCCTTTAGTGATAAGGGTTTAGAAAAGAAAGAAAAGACAAATATTCTAGTATTTCCTGAAGGGACGAAGTCTATAAATGGAAATTATTCTTTAAATCATTCAAACGATGAATTTAGGTATAAAAGAGAATTTGGACGTGGCAAACATTGGGATAAAGTAATTATTCCTGACTCTGTTAAGCATTTAGGTTATGCTGCCTTTTATGAAGCAAGTATAGATGAGGTAAAACTATCAAATAGCCTAACTTATCTTGGAGGCTTAGCATTCTTCAACTGTGGACTTAAAGAAGTAACTTTACCTGATACTTTGGTAAATATTGAACATAATGCTTTTGAAAGAAATAACCTTCAAGAAATAACTATACCGAAGTCTGTGAAGACAATTGAACAATACGCTTTTTCAAGAAACAAATTGCACACTATAAAAGTTTTAGGCAATCCAAATATTAACAGTAAGGGAGTATTCCATAATCAAGAAGTTGAGTATAGACCAAAACAAAATCCATTTTACGAAAATCTTTTTGGTTTCAATGGAAATCAAGGATTCAAATCTATTCCTAATGGATTAAGGTTTGAAAATGGAGAGTTTGTCTTTGATAAGAATGTAGATAGTGTAGAACTTGAATTTGATTATAACAATGATATGTATCAAGGAAAGATGACTATATACAATCCAAATAAATATTCCATTGATACTCAAACAGATTTGACAGGACAAGATATTGATGAAAAAGACAATAAAATTAATGATTTAACTAAAAACATTAAGGATTTAGAAAATCAAATCAAAGACTTAAATGAAGAAAAACAAGAAGACCGATCAAAGATAGATGAATTAAAGGAAAAGTTAGAATCTTGCAAAGATAATGGAGAAAAACTAAAACAAGAAAAAGCTAAGCTAGAAGAAGAGATTAGAGATAAAGATAATAAGATTGCTCAATTAAATAAAGAAATTGAGGAACTTAAAAACTCTAATAATGATGAACTAATAGCAGAAATTACTCAGCTTAAAGATGAATTAAAAAGATTACAAGATGAAAATGCAAAGCTAAAAGAAGATTATTCATCTACAAAATGGGAGCTAGAAGCTGAGAAAGAAAAGGCAGATAAAAACGAAAATAAAATCAAAGAAATGCAAGAAAAGCTTGACTCTTTAGAAGAGGAACTTGCAAAGAAGACTAAAGAAATTGATTATAAAGATAATAAAATTAAGGACTTAGAAAAAGCTCTTGATGAAAAAGATGCTAAGATAAAAGACCTTGAGTCTAAAAAGAAAGAAACAGAAAATACTAAGTCAGAATGTTGTAAGAAAATTGAAGAGCTTCAAAAAGCTATTGATAGTTTAAAAGAATCTTCTGAAAATACAAAAAAGGAATTAGAAGATAAGATTAAAGAACTAGAAGAAAAACAAAAATCTTCTGATGAAGAAATAAAAAAGCTAAAAGAAGATTTAGATAAGAAAATTGAAGAAGCCAAGAAGTTAATCGAGGAAGCAAATAAAAAAGCAAAAGAAGAACTTGAAAAACAAACTAAAGATGAAAAAGATAAAAATCTAAATCAAGACTTATCTAAAAAATTAGATGAACTTCTAAAACTCCAAAAAGAAAACAAAGAGAATAAAGAAGATAAGAAATCTCAAGATAAGAAGTGGGACGAACTTTTAAAAGCTGATGACAAGAATATCCTAAATCAATTTGATCTTAACAAGATGAAAAAGCAAGAAGAACAACAAGGCAAAAAACAAGTTAAAGATGAAAAAGAATTTGCAGTTTTCCAAGTAGACAAAAACTTTTATAACATTATCAACAAAGATGGTAAGACAACAGTCTATATGGATGTAAAAACTTATGTAGACCAAGGAAGAACTATGATTCCAGTAAGATATATTGCCTATACTCTAGGTTTTAATGTTGAGTATGACAACTCTACTCGTGAAGCCATTTTCTCAAATAAGGAGAATAATATCCTAGCTAAAAAGACATTAAGACTAAATATTGATACTGGTGTTATGAAAGATTCAGATGGAAAGGTCTACAATTCAGATGTTAAGCCAGTGATTATAAATGGAAGAATTCATGCTTCAATTTCAAATATTGCTAAAGCTTTTGGAGCAAGTCATGGAGATATTAAAGATGGTAAAAATCAAACAATAGAATGGGACAATGCTAGAAAAGCAGTATATGTATTTAAAAATGTAAAATAAGAAAGGATAGAAAAATGAATAAGAGTATTAAACGAGGAGTAGCCATAGCGTTACTCCTTTTTACATTTACAGTACCAGCAACTACATTTGCAATGACAAATGAAGGGCAAATAGAAAATCAAAGTGGATCAATATATGAACCACAAAAAGAAGAATTTGAAAAAATGTTGAAAGATGATGTTTTTACACCATCAAAAGAAGAAATTCCTTATCAAGATGTTCCAAGAATACCAGGAAATACAAGTGAAGCAAATAAGCCTTCAAATAATCTTCCTAAGAAAACACCACTTGTAAAAGGTGGTAATACTAAGGCAGTAAATAATCTTGCAACACAGGAAAATAAGGCAAGAGGTTCAGTAATTGAGAATGTAGATAGGAATGGAAAAGATATTACACCAAGTGGAGATACAGAAAAAGATAAAGAAAATCCAGTAGATGTAAGACAATTTTTAACATTTCAAACTAAAAGTGGAAAAACTATGCACCTAATAGTGGATCATTCATCAAATCAAGATAATGTAAGGTTATTGACAGAGGTAGGAGAGCAAGACCTACTTAATATGATTGAATCAGAAGATAAAAATACTATAAAGGTTGAAGAGCCTAAGAAAGAAGAAGTAAAAAAAGAAGAACCTAAGACTGTTCCAGTAAAAGAAGAAAAGAAAAGAGGGATAGGTTCATTTCTAATTGTTGCACTTGTAATTGGAGGAGTTGTAGGAGCAGGATATTATTTTAAAGTAGTAAAAGCTAAGGAAGATAAAATGTTGGAAGATTTTGAAGAAGATGATGAGGATTATATTAGTGAGTCAGAAGATGAGTCTGACAACGAAGAAAGTCATGAAGAATCACTAGATGATGATGACGATGAACTATTATAAGGATATGAAAATTTAATCTAAATTGATTATTTCTCCCGAATATGATACAATATTCGGGAGAAAGGTGAAGCAAAATGAATTCCTATTTAGATCAAATAAAAAATAGAATTAATGATTTTGATAGCAGAAAAGTTTTTATAAACAATGATTTCTTAGATATAGCAGGAAATGAAACTGTTCGTAGAACTTTAAATCAACTAGTTAGTGAAAATAAAATAAAAAGAGTAATTAATGGATTTTATTACAATCCAAAATACAGTGAATTAATCGGAGAGTATGAAGCAGTATCAATTCATGAATTAGCACTTGCTATAGCAAGAAAATACAATTGGAATATTGCACCATATAATAGCACAGCCTTAAACTTATTAGGACTTTCAACACAAGTACCAACTCACTATAAATATATATCTAGTGGAAGATATAAGGAATATAAAATTGGAGATACCATTTTAGAATTTAAAAAAGTAAATCCAGGAGAGATTGCTAATATGTCTTTGAAGACAGCGACTGCTATTCAAGCAATTAAGTCTTTAGGTAAAGAAGATATAACCAGCGAAGTTATACAAAAGATAAGAGAAAACTTAAGTGAAAAAGAAAGAATAGACTTAATGAACGAATCAAAATCAGTTCCTGCATGGATATATGAAGTGATAAGGGAAATCTGTGAGGGTTAAAATGAATAAGTTCTATATAAAAAATAAAGAAGATCTAAGGACTTTAATAGTAAATACTGCAAGAAAGAGGAATATATCTGAAGCAGTCATTGAAAAAGACTATTGGGTTACTTTTATCTTAGATTATCTATTTAATGAAAACAAATGGAAAGAATATTTTACCTTTAAAGGAGGAACATCACTTTCAAAGTGTTTTGGACTTATAGAAAGATTTTCTGAAGATATAGATTTAATCTTAGATTGGCGAGTATTAGGTTATGAAGAAAAAGAACCATGGATAGAAAGATCAAATACCAAGCAAGATAAATTCAACAAAGCAGTTAATGAAAAGACAGAAGTATTTTTAAGAGACCAATTTTTAAAAGTTTTAGAACAAGATTTAAAGGATTTTGATTTTGAATTTTCTATAGATAGTATAGATTCACAAACAATTTTGTGTAAATATCCTAAAATTTTTGAATCTAATTATTTGACACAAAATATAAGGATTGAAATAGGAAGTCTTGCAGCATGGACACCTGCAATTGAAGTGGAAATCCTGCCAATAATTGGAGAAGCCTATCCAAATGTTTTTAAAGAAAAAACTAATATAAGAACAGTATCAGCAGAGAGAACTTTTTGGGAAAAAGCAACAATTTTACACCACGAAGCAAATAGACCAGAATCTTCTCCTATGCCACATAGGTATGCAAGACACTTTTATGACTTATATAAAATAGCAAATTCAGATTTTAAAAACAAAGCCTTAGAGGATAAAGAATTACTAAAGCAAGTGACTGAATTTAAAATGAAATTCTACCCTAGAAAGTGGGCAAGGTATGAAGATGCATTAAATGGTAGATTAAGGTTAGTCCCACGAGAGTACCGATTTTCTGAAATAGAAAAAGATTATAAGGCTATGTCAGAAATGATTTATGGAGACTATCCAAACTTTGAAGAGATTATAAAAGTTCTTAAAGAACTAGAAAAAGAAATTAATAAATAGAATTCTCCCGAAAATAATATATTATTCGGGAGAAAAACTTTGAGCGAGAGAGAAATCTTTCGCTCTTTTTTTTATTTATGGAGGTAATTAATGAAGTTAGTAATAGCAGAAAAGCCAAGTGTAGCAGTTACAATTGCAAAAGTAATTGGAGCAAGAACAAGAAAAAACGGATATTATGAGGGGAATGGATACATTGTTTCATGGTGTGTAGGTCATTTAATTCAAATGGCAAGTCCAGATAAGATAGACGAAAAATGGAAGAAATGGACAATAGACACTCTTCCTATAATTCCAGAAGAATATATTTATGAAGTATCTAAAATCACTAAGAAACAATATGGAGTTTTAAAAAAGCTTTTAAACGATAAGAACATCGACACAGTTATCAATGCTTGTGATGCTGGACGAGAGGGAGAACTTATCTTTAGGCTTGTATATAATCAATCTAAATGTAAGAAGAAGATTCAAAGACTTTGGATATCTTCAATGGAAAACAAAGCTATTGAAGATGGCTTTAGAAATCTTAAAGACGGAAAAGACTTTGAAGACTTATATAGATCGGCAAGTGCAAGAGCAATTGCGGATTGGCTGGTAGGAATGAATTTAAGTAGGCTTTATTCTTGCATTTACAAGGAAACATATTCCGTTGGTAGAGTACAAACACCAACCCTATATTTAATAGCTAAGAGGGATAGTGAAATAAACCTATTTAAGAAGCAAAAATATTATACAGTTGACCTATCTTATGGAGGATTGAAACTTGTATCAGATAGGATTGATAAAATCGAAGTGGCAGAGCAACTATTAAATCTACTAGAAGATGAAATAGTTATTACAGAGGTAGAGGATAAAGAAATAAGCACAAAACCAGATAAGCCTTATGATCTCACTACCTTACAGAGAGAAGCAAATAAATATTTTGGATATTCAGCAAATGACACTTTAAATATGGCACAAGGCTTGTATGAAAAAAAGCTAATCACATACCCAAGAACAGATAGCAGGTATTTAACCGATGATATGGTTACTACTATGAAAGAATTATTAGAAGGACTTGAAGAAGGTTTTAAAATCAACGAATCAAACTTTAAGTCTATTTTTAATTCATCTAAGGTTACAGATCACTATGCAATTATTCCTACTATATCAGGCATTGGAAAAGCCAAAGATTTATCTGATAAAGAAAGTAAAATCTATAATCTAATTAAGAATAAATTACTTGCTTCATGTTCGGATAACTTAAAGGAATCTAGTAGAAAAATCAGATATGAATATGACAAGTTTAGCTTTAATGCAAGTGGTAAGACTGTAATAGATGAAGGATATACAAAGTATCTAAAGTTTTATGGAAAAGAAAAACAAGAAAATGAATTACCAGATATAAAGACAGGAGATAAAATTAAGCTAACTTCTAAAAATATATCGGAGAAATTCACCAAAGCTCCAAGTCATTATAATGAAGATACACTTTTAAAAGCTATGGAAAATGCAGGAGTAGAATCCTTGGATAAAGACATAGAAGTGGAGAGAAAAGGCTTAGGAACACCAGCTACAAGAGCAGGAATTATTGAAAATCTTATCCATAAGGACCTTATAAGAAGAGATAAGAAAAATCTACTTGTAACAGAAAAAGGCAATAGACTTGTATCAATTGTAGAGGATAAGTTTAAGTCAGCTAAAACAACATCTGAATGGGAAATGAAACTTGCAAAGATTAGCTCTGGTGAAGTAGATAAAGAAGACTTTTTAAGAGAAATAGAAGATAGTATAAGGGAGCTTGTAGATAGGTACAAGAATAATCTAAATGAATAAGGTAAAAATATTAGAGCTTTTCGGTGGCATAGGTGCTATTAGAAAGGCTTTTATTAATTTAAAGATACCTTATGAAGTTGTTGATTATGTAGAAATAGATAAGGCTTGTGTTAAATCATACAACGCACTTTATGGGGAAGATTATAAGCCAAAATCAGTAGTAGGATATAAAGCTCCTAATGAGAAGATAGACTTAATTATGCATGGAAGTCCTTGTCAAGACTTTTCAAGAATAGGAAAAAAGCAAGGAGGAGTAAAAAACTCAGGCACTAGATCAAGCTTACTATTTGAAACAATTAGAATAATCAAAGAAATGAAAGATAAACCTAAATGGATAATTTGGGAAAATGTAAAGGGAGTCCTTGATAGAAATATGAGGGACTCCTTTTTTATTTATCTAAAAGAGCTAGAAAACCTTGGATATGAAAGCAAATATGAAATCTTAAATGCAATGGACTTTGGGATACCTCAAAAAAGAGAAAGGATATTTGTTGTTTCGTGTCTTGGAGCAAATAACTTTTCTTTTAATAAATTGGAGAGGAAAGAAACAAGATCACTAAGTGAATTTTTAGAAAAGGATGTAAGTGAACTTTACACAATGACCCAACCTTATATGCTGAAATTTTTAAATAAAGGCATAGATAATAGTTTTAGAGGGCGACTAAAAGTGATTAAAGATTTTTCTTATACTATTTCTACAAAACAGATGAGAGTACCTAATTCTGGAATAATAGATATTGGAAATGGTAAATATAGGTATTTAACAGAAAGAGAATGTTTAAGACTCATGGGTTTTGATGACATTGATATTAACAAACTAGAAGAAGCACATCCAAGAAGAAAAAATTGTACTTCAAGCAAGCTTTATAAGCAGGCCGGCAATTCTATTGTGGTTGATGTTTTAATGGCTATTATAAAAGAAATTCATAGAATGGAGGTAGGAAATGCAAGTAAATGATTTTAAGAATATACAAGAAGCAATAAAGTATGAAGTGTTACAAGATGAAAAAGAGTATTTAAAACTCTTAAAGGTTATAGGTAACAATCAAAAATATGATTTTTCTAGCCAACTAAGTATATATAACAAAGAACCTGAAGCTAGAGCTTGTGCGACTTTTGATATGTGGAAAAAATATTTTGGTCGAGTTGTTATGAGAGGTCAAAAGGGTATTCCAACTTTAGTTGGAAGTGATGTAAATCAAAGAATTTCATATATTTTCGATATTAGTCAGACCACATCAATGGATAGGAATATTAATGAGGTTAGCTTATGGCAGTTTGATCACGAAAATCATAAGGAGGCTTTAAAAGAAATAATAAGAGATTCTTCATTTGAAGCTAGTGATTCACTCAATGAAAATATATTTTCTTTGAGCCGAATTTATGGAGATGAATACATTAATTTGGCACTTGCTGATTTGAGAATAGATATAGAGGATAGACTAAGTTTTGAAAAGTTTATGAGAGACTCAATATCCTATGCGGTAGCTAATAGGTTTAATACAGTTTATCCTATGGATATGGAAAATTTAAAAAATAATTTTTCGAGGATTAATACAATTTCTTTAGAGCAGATAGGTCTTGTAATATCAAGGGTTAGTGAAGATATTATAGATAACACAATAGAAAAATCTAAGGAAATGGATCGAGCTAGGCTGCTGACAGAAAGGGCCGGTGGCGACTATAATAGAGATATAGAAAATATAAACGAAGATAGAGGAGGTCAAAATGATTTATATAGACGAGATGATAGGTCAAGAAGTAGAGATGGACGAGTTTTCACAGATGGAAGCGACAGAGGAAATAGCGATGAAGATCGAAGAGAAAACATTGGACATGATGGAGAAGGATCTGGAATTTATGGAGAGATTTCCGAATCCAACATACGCAGTTCTAAGACTGTCTTACCTGGTAGGGAGCGAGGACATGGAGAACTGGAAGAAACTTCAAGAAATGTACGAGGAGAAAACACTTTTGAACCACCTGAAGGAAATTCAGACTCAGGCAGTGGACTATATCAAGAGAGAGAAAGTCAAGATGATGAAAGCACAAGGATTGACAGAGAAGATGATGAGAGAAAATCCAGAGAAATTCCAAGGACAGATGAACAACTTGATGGCAACAGTGAAGAGAATGGCAATCAAGGAATACGTGGAAGCGTAGAAAAGGAAATAAGCCAAGAAAAGGAAGCTGATGAAGCTTCTTTTTTTGATGGCAAAAACACTGAAAATAGAAAAGATTATTGGATTGTAGAATTTAATGAAAACCACGAATTAGTTCCCGATTATAGTGGGCAGATAGTAACCAAAGAATTAATAAATGTCCTAAGACAAAAGGATATTGATGTTAAAGACCATAATCAAACTCTTGGAGAAAATGAATTTGGAGAAATGACTGATGATTATATCGGATATTTTAAATTCTATTTTGATCACTATGTAGACGGCGAAGTTGTCGAGCATTATAGGATTGACCTTGGTGATGGTGTAGAAGTAAATGAGCGTGAATTTTCATATTTAGAAGAACAAGTTGCACTAAGTGAGGAAAAATTATTAAAAGAAGAAACTAAGGAAAATATAGAGCCTAAATTTAAGATAGGTGATCAGGTTAGATATAAAGATAAGGACTTCACTATTACAGATTTTGATGAACTAAGTGGAGGACTTAAAACTATCACTATCCGAGATAATATGGAATATATGGGAGGTATGATTAGGGGTTCGGAAGTAATTCCATATAGAAACGATTCATACCTTGAAGAAATCTTTGAAAATCTAAGTCAAACATCAGAAAAACTAGCTGTAAAAGTTGGTAAGGAATTTATTTTAGAAGATGAGAATACCTTTGATGGAATTAACTTAATTGAAACAGGAACTAAGGTAGAAGTTAATGGAGAAGAAATCCCCTTATATAAGGGTGAAACATTTGAAGAAAGTAGAAAGATTGATGACCTTTTAGATAGTGGAAATTACGAGATATACAAATTATCTAAGCATGAAAAACAAATTGAAAGACAAGTAGAGCAAGAAAGCTTTATAGATAACCACAATCCTGAAATTGACCAAATGATGGATAGATACAATGTTCCAAGAGAAGCAGCCGAAAACTTATTGAGGGGTAAAGAAGATTTAAAGAATCTAGGCTATGAACCTGATAGGAAAAGGCTAAGCTTTGCTAGAAATTATGACTTGAAAAATCATATCTACTCAGAATACCTTACACCATCTGAAAAGTTAGATAAAAATATCAAAGCTATTAAAATGCTCAAAAGACTTGAAAATGAAAATAGGAGCCCAAGGGAGTATGAACAAGCCTATCTTGCTGACTATCTAGGTTGGGGTGGTCTTGCCGATGTCTTTGATGAAGAAAAGGGCGGACAATGGCTTGAAGTAAGAAATATTTTAAAAGAAAATCTAACAAATGAAGAGTATTTGAATGCTAAAGAGTCTACTTTAACATCGTTTTATACACCTAGAGAGGTAATGGATGGAATATATAAGACTCTAACAGATATGGGATTTAAGACTGGAAATATCCTTGAACCGTCTGCAGGAGTCGGTAATTTTATTGGAAGTATGCCAAGTGAAATACAAAGCTCTAAAGTCTATGGAGTAGAAAAAGATAGTCTAAGCGGAAGAATAGCAAGAGAACTTTATCCTGAAGCTAATATTCAAATTAAAGGTTTTGAAGAAACAAACTTCTCAAATAATTTCTTTGACTTGGTAATAGGAAATGTTCCCTTTGGAGATTTTAAAGTTAACGATCGTGAATATAACAGAAATAACTTTCTGATTCACGATTATTTTTTTGCAAAGTCAATAGATAAGGTTAGGAATGGAGGAATTATTGCCTTCATAACTTCATCTGGAACTATGGATAAAAAAGATGAATCTGTTAGAAAATATATTAATGCAAGATGTGAGTTTTTAGGAGCTATGAGGCTTCCTAATACAATATTTAAAGGACTTGCTGGTACAGAAGTTACTTCAGATATTATTTTCTTGAAAAAGAGAGATTCAGTTATAGAAAGAGATGATGATTGGATTCATCTAGCAACTGATAAAAAGGGTTTGACTTATAATAAATACTTTGTAGATAATCCTCAGATGGTATTAGGGAATATGAAAGAAGTATCTGGCAGATTTGGCAATACTATTACTTGTGATGAAAAAGAAGATGAAAAGTTAAAAGACTTAATGGATATTGCAAGTAAGGAAATATCTTCAAATTCAAAATATGAAGAGGTCGAACTATTGGAAGATGAAGAATTAAGTCTTCCAGCAACAGATGATGTTAAGAATTTTTCTTACACTATTATTGATGAAGAGGTCTACCTAAGAGAAAACTCAGTCTTAATCAAGCAGAATATATCAGATAAAAATAAAGAAAAGATAAAAGATTATCTTGATGTAATGAATGCTTTAAAAGATGTAATAGAAAAACAAAAGGACTATTTTTCAGACGATGAAATAAAAGAGTCACAAGCAAAGTTAAATGAAGTCTATGATAACTTTTCAAAGAAACATGGCTTTATTAACTCCTTATCAAATACTAGAGCCTTAAAGGAAGACTCAAACTTTCCTTTGGTTTCATCAATAGAAATACTTGATGATGAGGATAATTTCAAAGCTAAGAGTGATATATTCTCAAAAAGAACAATAACAAAGGCAAAGGTAGTAGATCATGTAGACACTTCCCTTGAAGCTTTAGTCTTATCAGTTTCACAAAAAGGATATGTAGATTTTGAATATATGGAATCTATCACAAGTAAAGATAGGAACACCTTAATTGGTGAGCTTGAGGGCGAGATATTTTTAGATATTAAGGATACAGACCTAATAAATAACAGAATGCCCTTTGAGAACTTTGACAATGACGATCCATTTCATTTTTCATATGTATCGGCTGATGAATATTTAAGTGGTAATATCAGAGAAAAGATTGGCTACCTCAATTCATATATCGGAGAAATTGAAAATGTAATAGATTTAGCACCTTCTGAAAAGAAAGATACACTATTAAACGAGTTAGGCAAACTCAAATATCAAAGAGAAAAATTACAAGAAGTTATGCCTGAAGAACTTACTGCTTCTGATATAAATGTAAGGCTAGGAGCAACTTGGATACCTCAAAAAGATATAGAAGACTTTACTTTTAATCTTTTAAAAACTCCTGGCTATGATAGGTGGAATATAAATGTTAGGTTTTCACCACATACAAGTGAATGGAACATTGAAGGTAAAAGTGTTGACTCAGCTAATGACCTTGCTAATATGACTTATGGTACAAGTAGAGTAAATGCCTATAAGCTAATTGAAAATGCCCTTAACTTAAAAGATACAAAGGTATTTGACCAAGTAATAAATGATGATGGTTCTAAGACTTCAGTATTAAATAAAAAAGAAACTATGCTTGCAAGCCAAAAGCAGGAATTGATTAAAGAGGAATTTAAGAACTGGATATTTGAAGATCCTGATAGAAGATATAGGCTAGAAAAGATTTATAATGAAAAATTCAATTCAATTAGAAATAGAGAATTTGATGGTTCTAACTTAACTTTTGATGGAATGAATACTGAAATCAGTCTTCGAGAACATCAGAAAAATGCCATAGCAAGAACTCTTTATGGTGGAAATACACTGCTTGCCCATGTAGTAGGAGCAGGAAAAACTTTTGAAATGGTAGCTTCTGCTATGGAATCTAAAAAGTTAGGACTTGCAAGTAAGTCATTATTTGTAGTTCCTAACCATCTAACTACTCAAATTGGTAGGGAGTTTATGCAATTATATCCGTCAGCAAATATTATGGTGGCCGATAAAAAAGACTTCCAACCTAAAAATAGAAAAAGATTTATAGGTAGGATTGCAACGGGAGAATATGATGCGGTCATCATAGGACACTCTCAATTTGAAAAAATACCAATGTCTAAGGAATACCAAGTAAGGCATATACAAGACCAAATAGATGATATAGTTTCCTTTATTGATGAGAACAAAAGAAATAGAGGGGAAAATTTCACAGTAAAACAACTAGAAAAGACAAAGAAAAAACTCTTGGTAAGACTTGAAAAACTAAATGATGACTTTAAAAAAGATGATGTAATAACCTTTGAAGAACTAGGAGTAGATAAGTTATTTATAGACGAAGCTCATAATTACAAAAACTTATTCTTGCACACCAAGATGAGAAATGTTGCAGGTATCGGTCAGAGTGAAGCATTTAAGTCTTCGGATATGTATATGAAATGTAGGTATATGGATGAAATGACAGATGGCAAGGGAGTTGTATTTGCTACTGGTACACCAATATCAAATTCAATGACAGAGCTTTATACCATGCAAAGATACCTTCAGTATGATGATTTAAAGGCAAGAGGATTAGAACATTTTGACGCTTGGGCTTCTACTTTTGGAGAAACAGAAAACACCTTCGAATTATCTCCAGAAGGCACTGGATATAGGCAAAAGACAAGATTTTCAAAGTTCTATAACTTGCCAGAGTTGATGTCTATGTTTAAAGAAGTAGCAGATATAAAGACTTCAGATATGTTAAATTTGCCAGTTCCTGAAGCAAATTTTGAAGTTATTAAAACAAAACCTACTGAGGAACAAAAAGAAATATTAGAAGCTATTTCAGAAAGAGCAGACGCAGTTAGAAATAACCAAGTAGAGCCAACAGAAGATAATATGCTAAAGATTACAAATGATGGTAAAAAACTTGCTCTTGACCAAAGATTAATAAATCCACTACTTCCCGATGATCCTAATTCAAAGGTTAATGTATGTGTAAAAAATATCTTTTCGATCTGGGATAAGACAAAAGAAAATTCATCGACACAATTAGTGTTTTCAGATATGTCCACACCAAAAGGAGACGGAGAATTTAATATATATGATGATATTAGAAATAAGCTAGTGAATATGGGAATACCTAAAGAAGAAATAGCCTTTATCCACGAAGCAGATACAGACAAACAAAAAGATGAATTGTTCTCTAAGGTAAGAAGAGGAGAAGTAAGGGTATTATTAGGCTCTACTCAAAAAATGGGAGCAGGTACAAATGTACAAAATAAACTAATAGCCTTACATGATTTAGACGTCCCTTGGAGACCGTCTGATTTGGAGCAGTTCCAAGTGGGACAAGGAAAAAACAAGGACTATCTCAATAAATACTAACGCAAGCACAAGTATAAAATAGGCTAAAGTGACTTATAAGCCTATTTATGATATAATATATCTTAACAATAAAACGGATAAGGGGTAATAATATGGCAATTTCTTATAAACCATTATGGCATTTATTGGTAGAAAGAGAAATGAACAAAGAAGACTTAAAAAGAGCTGCAAACATAACAAGCAACATAGTTTCAAGAATGAGCAAAAATTCTTATGTGAACTTAGAGTCATTAGAAAAGATTTGTTTGGCATTGGATTGCAGAATTGAAGATGTTATAGAGATTAGCAAATCAAAACAAGTAGAAGAGGATTAAAGAATGGGTAGACAAGCTAGTAATAAAAATTAAAAAAAAGCAAGTAAAAACAAAAATGACGAATTCCATACTCAACTTGTTGATATAGAAAGAGATTTGAAATATTATAAGGCTCATTTTAGATATAAAGCGGTTTATTGTTATCATTATAATTTTGGCTCTTGATAGAACTATAAAACGTGGTAACGATTCATTTAATTTTTCAATTATGATAAATAATTAATTGTATTTAATCTCGCCATTTTTGGTTTATTATAGCCAAATTCACTAAAATGGCGAGATAAATCTTGACAATAACTACCTACTATGGAAATTCTTAAATCCTTATAATTTCCTTATTTTTTTCTCCTAAAATTACATTCGTAAAGAAATATAAGGAGGAAAATATACTATGGATGATTTTATATTACAAACTAGAAATCTATCAAAGCAGTTCGGGAAACAAAAAGCGGTGGACTGCGTTAATATCAATGTTCCAAGAGGAAAAATTTATGGATTATTGGGACCAAACGGAGCCGGAAAGTCTACTCTTCTCAAGATGATTTGCGGTATGATTACACCTACATCTGGTGACATAATATTCAATAATAATCCTTGGAATCGTTCAAATCTCTCTGAAATTGGTGCATTGATTGAAAATGCACCACTATATCCAAACTTAACAGCCTATGAAAATTGTCGTGTACGATCAATTGCTTTAGGGATTGAAGAAGAGCGAATTCAAGAAGTTTTGCAGATTGTAGGTCTTACTAATACAGGTAAAAAACGTACTGGACAATTTTCAATGGGAATGAAGCAGAGATTAGGAATTGCTTTGGCTTTACTTAGTAATCCAAAACTTTTAATTCTAGATGAACCAACTAATGGTCTTGATCCCATTGCAATAAAGGAATTGAGAGAACTTATTAGAGGTTTTTCACAACAAGGAACTACTGTAATTCTGTCTTCTCATATTTTATCTGAAGTCGAACATATTGCAGATCATATTGGAATCATTGCATCAGGACATTTAGGTTATCAAGGCGCATTTGATTCAAAAATGGATTTGGAGCAACTTTTTATGAAAGTTGTTAGTAATCAGCAAGGAGGTTTCAATGAGTAATTCAAATATATTAATGGCCGAGTTCTTGAAAACAAAAAGAACTGCAACAAAAAGAATTGCTATTGCTAGTCCTCTTTGCTTAGCACTAATGGCTATTGTTCAACAAGGTTATTTTTCCTTGAATTTATTCAACTGGTACTATGTAGTTTTTTTACCTGCCACATTCGCATTAATCAGTGCAACAGCTGTTAATATAGATAACGGAAAGCACGGACTTCGTGCAATCCGTTGTCTACCAGTTTCTCAAGGAAAAATATGGAGCTCTAAACTTTTGGTTGTATTAGGATATGCTCTTCTTTCCTGTTTTCTATTAAGTGTTGCTGTGGTTTGTATACCATTTATTTTTAGTTTGTTTGGAATTAATCAGATTAAGCAATTAAGTATTGCTTCAATATTTTTAGGGATTATAGTCATGTTTATCACAACCATGTGGCAAATCCCTTTTAGCTTTATAATTTCAAAAAAATTAGGGGTGATCTTTTCGGTAGTGGTCAATTTAGCTATTTCTTTTTCAGGTGTGTTTTTAGCACTAAAACCATATTGGATGTTTTGCCCATGGGCATGGGTAAATCGTTCCATGATTTCTATTTTAGGGCTTTTACCTAATGGTTTGCCTGTTGAAGAAGATTTGATTTATACACAATCTTATGATGTTTTAATTGCAATTGTTGCATCTGTGGTACTAACGATGGTTTTGTCCATTGTTTCCACCACCCTTTATAAAAAATCAGAAGCGAGGTGATTTTGATGTTGAAATGTTTACATTCGCATATTTATAAAATAGTAAAAAGTCCGCTATTTTATATAACCATTCTTTGGCCAATTATTTGTGTAGGACTTTTTATCGCTTATTATTCCGTTTCTTCATGGAGCAATGAGCAAAATATATCTGGATTTTTTCAAGCCTTATCCTTATTTATGGATTGCTTGGTTGTCATGTTGTGTACTGGTATTGTTCAGCAGGAACAACGTGCGGGTTCTTCTTTTAATATTTTATGTGTTGGAAAATCAAGAATTCAAATGCTAATATCACTTGTTATTTTATTGGTTATTATGACAGGTCTTAGTTTAATCATTGCTGTTGCTGGGTTTGCTTTGCTGTATGGAAAGATGCTTACTATATCATACGTCTTGGCTACTATTCTTATGCTTATTCCACTTATTTGCCTAGTTTTTATCCATCTATTTATCGCTTTTAAATTTGGTACGTCATGGTCAATAGGTTCTGGAGTCATTTTTATTCTGGTTGGGGCTTTAGGATGTACTGGACTTTTGGATAAGTTTTGGTATTACCTTCCGCCAACATGGGCAGCTAGATTTTCATCTCTAATGATTCTAGATACTTTTCATACAGATTATATTCTTAAGATTGCAGCTGAGCTGAGATATGGTCTATTGATATGTATCATAGTAACCATTGCACTTGTTACTTTAATTCCTATATGGTTTAATAAATGGGATGGTAGAGCCGATAATAGTGATGAATAATATTAAATTATTTAAAAGTTCAAGATCTCCATATCATACTATGATTTTGAATGATAAGAGTGCTCTCATAATATAAGTACTCTTTTTGGCTCAGGCTAAATTTAATGAAAGGAGAGGTGAATATATGGGTCAAAACATACTTGTAGTTGATGACGATGAGCAAATTAGATCTGTTATTGAAACAAGTTTAAAGCGTGCTCAATTCTCTGTATATACTTGTGCCTCAGCAAAAGAAACTTTAAGTTTATCTCTCGATCAATTTGATTTGATGATTTTCGATGTGATGATGCCCGATATGGATGGCTTTGAACTTTGCAGAAATGTTCGTGAAAAAGTAGATTGTCCAATATTATTTCTTACAGCCAAATCCACAGAAGCAGATGTCGCTGAGGGGTTAGCACTTGGAGGGGACGATTACATTCGCAAGCCTTTCACACCATTGGAATTAGTCAGTCGAGTAAAAGCACATCTAAGAAGGGAAGAGCGTGTTCATCATTCTTACCTATCTTTTGGAGATATTCGTTTTCTCTTGAATGCCAAAGAAATACAAATAAAGGGAGAAACTATCAAGTTCACAAAAATGGAATATGAAATTTGCGAACTCTTAGCTAGACATAAGGGGCAAGTTTTTTCACGAGAACATATTCTCGAACAAGTCGGTGGATTTTGGACAGAATCTGAGTCTGCAGCTATAGTTGAACATATAAAAAATATCAGAAAAAAATTTTCAACTTATCAACTTGATCCAATTAAAACAATTTGGGGAGTCGGTTACAAATGGGAATAAAAAATATATATTCTAAGAAAAATACACTAAGGAAAATATTATCTATATATTCCTTAGTGTTCATAGGTATAATTTGTTTTCTTTTTCTTTTATTGGTTATCGGTTTCCACTATGGAGTTAGACATGATTTATATACTTTTGCCAACCACGAAGAAAAACAAGTTGAAATCTTAAAGGAAAAAATCATTTCTAGCCAAAATTTCAACTCAACTTGGGTACCTGATAATATTGGCTACATTCAGCTAAACAATGAAAATGAAGTTATTAATTCAAATATGAAGATAGAGGATCAAGAGAATGCTTTAGACTATTTAGATGGAAAACAAATCCCTTTTTCTAAAGGCTATTTTTCAAAGGTTGTATACAATAATAGAGTCTGCGTCTTTAAATACAGAATAGGTGTATTGTATTCTTCAGATTGGGCAAATGCACATCTGCCAAGAGTAGAATCACTTTTTATTTTTATAATAGCTCTCACGCTTCTTATTCCAACCATGTGGTTTGCAAAGTCTGTTACCAGACATATTTATAAAGATGTATTACCTCTACAAAAAGCTCTTGTTTCCATAGGAAATGGAGATCTAAATATACCTGTCCCTTCCTCCCTATCAATATCAGAGTTTAGAGAGCTAGGGAACCTTATGGACCACATGCGTGTTGATCTAAAAGCAACATTAGAAGAACTTTGGAATAACGAGCATAAAATAAGAGAACAAACAACCCAAATGCTGCATGATTATCGTTCTCCGTTGACCGTTGCTCGTGCAAATGCTGAGTTTATGAAAGAAGATCTTAGTCAATTAACTCTATTCCTATCTGACGATGATAAAGAAAAAATGAATGAAAATCTATTGAAATATACCGAATCCATTATTTTTAATTTGAATCGATTGGAAGAGGTAGCAGATAGATTGCAACTACAACTTAGTCATGAAGATAACGAACAACTAGTCAAGGAATCATTGCCATTAGATAGTTTAAATCTCAAAATAAATCAAGAAGGACATATATTAAGTGAGCAATATGGGAATGAGTGGAAAAGCCAATTTCAAGATACAGATGATTATACAACTACAGAGGAAAGTGCAATTCATCAAGCCTTAACTAATATTATTCTTAATGCCTGTGAGCATGGTCATTCACCCCAATCAATTCATCTAATATTTATCGTTTCAAACGGGAAAGCCGAATACAAAATCACAAATTCTGGATCACATTTTTCAGATGCTGCCTTAGTCCACGCAACTGACAAAGGCTTTTCTGAAAAAAATAATTACACACAAAATATAAAAGGTGTCGGATTGTATTTCACAGCAAGAGTAATACGAGAAAATGGTGGAGAACTATATCTATCTAACACTCCAGAGGGATATGCCTGTGTACAAGTTATAATTCCAGTAGTTAAAAAAAATAAAGGTTTTAAATCCCAATAAAACGATACATTTTCCTGTTATAAAGAATAAATGGGATTAGGCGTATCAATAGTAAAAAAAATACTTAATAATGTGGGAGGAAACATCGGAGTAAGAAGTGAGTTTGGAGAATATACAGTATTTTTTATAGAGATACCTATAGCTAGCAAAATTGAAATGGGTGTAAAATAAATAGGATAAATAACCTAGGCGATAGAAAATAAAAACTCTATCGTCTTTTTTTAATACAAGAAAGGAAATTAGTATGAAAAATTTAGAACAAATAAGACAAGAGTCAAAAGAAATAAAAGATAAAATTGACAATACAGAAGAAAGATTAAGGCAACTAAAAAATCAAGAAAAGAAAATATTAAAACAAGACATAGTGAAAAAAAGAAAAGAAAGAACTCATAGGCTAATAACAAGAGGAGCAATCTTAGAAAGCCTTATAGAAAATGCAGAAGAACTAACAGATGAAGAAATAAAAATCCTACTAGAAGAAGCGATAGAGACGAAAGAATTTAAAGAAACACTAAAAATAATGAGTGAAAATTAAGAAAAATAAAATAATTAAATCTCCCTTAGATTTTCTAAGGGCGCAATTATACACCCTAAAGGGTGCTTGCGTCCTGCGGAGCCAAACCCTTGCAGGGAGCAACAACCATTCGCTTTTTAAAAGTCAAGGGTAAATAAACTCGC
>NZ_JBRFJH010000013.1:0-30635 GCF_052932205.1 Finegoldia sp. P1-F-LS
AAAATATATTAAATGGTACAATGAAGATAGGATTAAAACAAAATTAAACGGAATGTCCCCTGTTATGTACAGATTACATTCCGCTTAAAAGATTATTAAATTATTCCGTGTTTACGGGTTCAGGTTAAAGCTGTGTGCATTTTTTTGGTTGAAGATATTAAACTTATACGATACAATTAATTCAAATAATAGGTAGGTGACAAATGGGAAAATTTAAAAAAATATTTTTGATAGTCCTTTTAGTTGTGGTAACTGTGGGATTAATGGTATTCGTTCCGTACGATTCGATTAGAAATTTGGTGCAAAAATCTGGACCATGGGGAGCGGTTGTGTATATTTTATTGTTCACGATTCTCCCGATAGGATTCTTTCCAGTTCCAGCATTGGCATTAATCGGAGGAGTAAGCTTTGGGCTTGTAAAAGGAAGCATTTATACAGTTGTTGGAGCTTCGATGAACTGCTTGTTGATGTTCGAACTTTCAAGAAAAATCGGACACGACTATGTAGTCAAGATGATTAATGAAAAATTCTCCGAAAAAAACAGAGACAGAATATTGAACGCTCCTGATTCAAAATTATTCACGCTGTTGTTTATTTGCAGATTGATTCCGATTATTCCATACAATCTTATAAATTACGGATTTGGCTTGACAAATATAAGCCTATCCAAATACATGTTTGCATCAGTTCTTGGAATAATTCCTGGAACACTTGTATATTTGAATTTGGGGGATAAAGTGTTGAATGTAGGATCCAAGGAATTCTACCAAGCGATTATTTTGGTAGTGGGACTTACTGTTGTGAGCCTGATATTTGCGAAAATAATCGACAAAAAAGACAAGGAAAAACAAACAGATTTGAAGTAATAAAGAATGACAGGTAATATATTAAAGTATAACTCACTTCGTCTCGCTTGCAAAAATTTGAAAATTCTAATCTCGAAATTCTAAAATTCAAAACTCGCTTACGCTCAAACAATTGAATTTTTAACGAATTTCTCGATTGAATTTTATAAAATTTTTTTCAGAGGACTCGATCGCTATACTTTGATATAATTTAATTCGTCTAAATTAACCAAACAAACACTCAAAAACCGCAATTGCTAATATAGCTATTGCGGTTATTTTTATGAACTAAAAATTTTCTTCTAAGTATTTTTTTGCAAACTTTACAAAATCTATTACAGGTTCTGACAATAATGTGTTGGAACGATATACAAGATAGAAGTGACGTACCGATTCAAAATCGTCGATCTTGAAAGAAATCAATTGATTATTTTCGACTTCCTCTTCTACAGAAAGCTTACTCATAATTGATATTCCCATCCCACTTCTTATGCATTGCTTCAAAGTCTCGGTGCTATTTGCAGTTCCTATCAAATTCAAAGAATTCTTGCTGATACCCAAAGCGTCGATCATTTTCATAGATTCTTTTAATGTACCAGAACCTTGTTCACGAAAAATTATCGGCTCTTTTAAAATAGAACTAATCTTAACATTGTTTTTCTTCAATGCATTATAATAATCGTTATAAGGCGTGACAATTACAAGCTTATCGCTGAGAACTTTTTCGAAAGTAAGCTCCTTATCCATAGTAGTCATGCCGACAATTCCAATATTTATAGAACCATTTATAACGCCATCAATCGTAGTTAAACTGTCCGATTGAATTATATTCACCAAAGTTTTGATGTGAGATTTGTGATATTTTGATAAAAGAGAGGGTAGAATATAAGTTGCTGGAACAGAACTTGCTCCGATATTAAAAGTAGTAAGGCTCTTTTTTGAAAAAGAATCCTGCATGCTTTCCATAATTCGAGAAATCGACTTAGCATAATTATAAAATTCTCTACCTTCTGGTGTAAGCTCCAACTTTTTCGTTGTTCTTTTCAACAATTCTGTATTCAATTCGTTTTCAATTTGTTTTATATGAGTACTAATCGTAGGTTGTGTAAGATACAGTCTTTTCGCTGCCTCAGAAAAGCTGTCCCATTCCACAACCGTGATGAATGTTTCTAATTGTTTTAAATCCATTTTATTATCTCTTTCGTGGTATTTAATATATATTTTATCATATACCTTTTATTTTACAAAATACACAAATACTTTATAGTAATATACCCAATTGTAAAGAAATTTAACAAACAAATTTTTACTTATAGAAAAAACCTATAAATGATACAAAATCAACAAGTGTTATTAAGTCAATGTTTGAACGGTGTTTTTGTAAAAATTGATGAAAAAAATTTGCAAATAAACACAAATAACACGTTATTTATAGAAAAATTCAATCAATAAACTAATGATATTTATGATAAAATAATTTGTGTATAGCAAGTAAATAATATTAAAAAACAAAATATTTAAAAAGAAAATTATGAAAAAAGGTTTTAAAAATTTTACAATTGGTAGCTGCAATTATTCTAGCATTAATACCAAAAAGCTACCTAATCAATAAAGACAGAAAAGACGAAGTTCTAAAAAATGACCATAATTTGTGTAACTCATGATTCACGACTCAAAAACAGGGCGAAAAAAGTGTACAAGTTATCTGGAAAGAATTTATCCTAATAAAAAACTGATCTTCAACAGTCAAACGACTGTGAGGGTCGGTTTTTTATTGCAAAAATAATGAATATATTGTTAGGAAATATTCAATTTGAATAAAAAACACGCTGTTAATTGTGAGAAACAAGGGATTATCTCGAAATATATTTCATTTTTGTAACAATTTGTAGAATATTCATAAATAGATAACAACGCTAGTAATTACGGATTAAAAAGATATTTAAAAATAATTAAAGATTATGAAATGAATGTGAAATATAGTTCATTACACGAATAAAAATACAAAAAAATATCAGATTAGGGCAAAAATCACCCGTAACTTTAGCTAGATAAATTGAATGAATAAAAATAAATTAAGTGAAATTTGTGAAAAATAATAGAATCATTCAGAAAAAAGAATAAAAAATTTCTCACAAATTACGTTAAGCCCATTAAAATACTAAAATAAAATAAAAAATTATGAAATGAAAATGAAATGAATAACAACAAAACAAATAAAATTTCTATTAAAAAATGATGAGAATTATCTGCAGAATAAATAAAAAATACAAATAAAAAAATAAAAATACTTTAAAAATTTGGATTGTGAAAACGGATTATCATTTAAAAATGTCTAAAAATTCAAATTTTTAAAGCTGAAAAGATTGACATTAAGGCATTAGACGGAAAACGCCGAACGTTTAGAAAAAAATATTTTAATTTTTATTATCACATGGTAAAATATGCATTGTAAAAAATACAAATTGTGTTTTATAGAATTAGCTTATTAAAAAATTAAGAAAAGCTAAAATAAAAATTGTGAGGAAAAGAGATGAATAAGAAAAACAAACTAAACAAAATTATCGAAGAAAAGAAGGCAAATAGTTTGAACAAAAAACTAAGATACGGATTAAGAAAATTATCAATAGGAGTTGTGTCATGCTTTTTAGGCTATGCGATTGCTTTAACTCCTAATTTATCATACGCAAACACTGAACCAAACACAGTTGTAGCATCTAATCAAGCAGAAAAAACAACAAAAGATGAATCAAAAACTACACAAAAAGAAAACAAAGACATGCTACAAGGAAAAACTGTTTCTCCAGTAGGACAAGTGGATCATTCAGATTTATCAACAAATAAAGTAACTGAAAAGTCTACAATACAAAAATTTAGCATGGTCAATCCTATAGAAAAAACTGAAGACAAAGTAGAAAAAATGAATACACAATACACTGTTACTTATGGACCGGGATTGGCATACGTAGGAGAAGGTACAACAGTTAATATTTCATTTAAACAAAACAACAATAAAGTTAATGTGCCAGCAGGTACAACATTTGAGTTGGCAGGAAATTCTGTAAATGGAGCAAAAGTTGATAAAACTACAGGAAAGATTAGCTACACTCCAGATTCTACTGTATTGAAGGATGGAGAAAAAGAAAAAAACGTAACAGTTAATGTAAAGATAACATACAAGGATCAATCTACTTCTACAATAACGGCAACAATCACTGTGAGAAAAGAAGAAAGTGCAGTTCCTAAAATAAACCCTGTTGTAGAAGGTCAAACAAAAATAACTGGAACTGGAGTAAAAGGTGCCAAAATCGAAGTTGAAATCGAAAAGAAAGTAAATGATGGTGAAACAGCGGGCGTAACGACAGTAAAAGACGATGGTACATGGGAAGTTGTTGTAGAGAAAGATTCACTAAAAAAGGATTATAAGGTAGTAGTTACACAAACTGAAAAAAACAAAACACCTACATCATTAAAAACATTTGTGGCAGCCAAACAAGAAAGCGAAAAAGATAAACAACAACCTGATGCTGGAACTCAAAAACCTCAAGACGATGGACAATCAAATCAACAAGAAAAATCAGCAACTCCAACAGTAAACCCTGTTACAGAAGGAGATACTACTATTTCGGGAACAGGAAAAGCTGGAGCTAAAATCCATGTTACAAAAGTAGAGGGAAATAGTCCACATGGTCTAATCATGGGAGAAAATAT
Source organism: Finegoldia sp. P1-F-LS (assembly GCF_052932205.1). Taxonomy (NCBI): domain Bacteria; kingdom Bacillati; phylum Bacillota; class Tissierellia; order Tissierellales; family Peptoniphilaceae; genus Finegoldia; species Finegoldia sp. P1-F-LS. The sequence goes on from NZ_JBRFJH010000013.1 coordinate 4,557, forward strand.
AGAAGTAAATAATGAGGGAAAATGGACATTAAATGTTCCTCAAGGAAAAGATTTGAAAAAAGGTGACGTTGTTCTTGTTGTTCAAATAGAAGATGGCAAAGGTGTTTCTGATCAAGTACGTTCTGTTGTAGCAGAAAAGAAAGCCGAAAATCCTGATACAAATAAAAAACCACAACAAGATCCGCCATCACAAGATGAGAAAGAAGCTCGTGAAAAAGAAGAAGAGGCAAAATTAACAATAAAAGATGCTTATGCAGGAGACAAAACATTAAGTGGAACAGCAGCTCCAGGCTATAAAGTTAGTCTAATCATAGCATTGAAAAATAAACCTGGTGAAGTCATCAACAAAGATGCGACTGTTGATGAACATGGTAACTGGTCTGCAAATTTAGTAGATGAATTGAAAGAAGGCGACAAAGTTACAGTTTATCAAACTAAACAATTTAAAAATGGCGAAAAAACAATAACAGTTAAAGCAAAACAAGAAAAACCTCAAAATCCATCTGAAGATAAAAACAAACCAAATCCTCCAGCAAAAGAAGATGAATCCAAAAAAGAAAAAACAAAAAATCCTATAATAAATCCGGTAAAAGAAGGAGATAAAATAATTTCTGGAAAGGGAGTACCTGGGGCAAAAGTAAATATTTCAAAAACTGGTAAGAACTACTCTAAGAATGATAATTTAGCACAAAATATAATTGTTGATGAAAGGGGAAATTGGTCAGTTGCAATTGATAGTGCGAAAAAGTTTAAGGCTGGCGATATTATTCTCGCCGTTCAAAAAGAAGATGGCAAGGAAAATTCAGATATAACAGAAGTAACTGTTGTAAAAGCAGATAATCAATCAAAACAACAAGAAGATAATAAGAAACCAAATCCACCAGCAAAAGAAGATGAATCCAGAAAAGAAAGAACAAAAAATCCTACAATAAATCCTGTAAAAGAAGGAGATAAAGTAATTTCGGGAACAGGAGTACCTGGAGCAAAAGTAAGCATTTCAAGGACAGAAAAAGACTCGGCAAAAGGTATTATTTTAGCTAAAGATATAGTTGTTGATAAAAAGGGGAATTGGTCGGTTACAATTGATGCGAAAAAATTCAAAGAAGGAGATATTATATTCGCTGTTCAAAGAGAAGATGGTAAGGAATATTCAGATCAATCAGAAGTAACTGTTGCAAAAGCCGATAAGAAATCACAACAACCAGAAAAAAATAAAAAACCTGAAAATAATAATCAAGATAATCAAGAAAAAGAATTGTCGAAATTCCCGGTTGCAAATGAAATTAAAGCAGGGGATGCAAAAATAACAGGACAAGGAGTGCCAGACGCTACAATCGTAGTTAAAAAACAAGGTGAAAAAGGCAAGGAAGTAAAAGCTACAGTTGGTAAAGATGGAAAATGGTCTGTTGAATTGGAAGAAGCAGCAAAACATGGAGACGAATTCATAATCAAACAACAAGAAAAAGGTAAGAGAGATTCCATCGGAATTTTGAAATCTGTACCAAAGAAACCACAAGTTAAGAAACCAGAAACAAATACTCCAGATGGAAACAAACCAGGAAATAATAAAAAACTTGAAAACAATCCTCAAGACAATAAATTATCAAGCTTCCCATTAGTAAATGACATTAAAGCAGGGAATACGCAAATAACTGGTAAGGGAGTTGCAGGTGCTACAATTGTAGTTACCAAACAAGGCGAAAATGGCAAAGAAGTGAAAACTACAGTTGGTGAAGATGGTAAATGGTCTGTTGATTTGACAGAAGCCGCGAAAGAAGGCGACGAATTTATAATTCAACAACAAGAAAAAGGCAAGAAAGCTTCACCAAGAATTTCAAAAGTTGCTCAAAAATCTGACAAAAAACAAAATCCAGAAAAGAAACCAGAAGCAAAGAAACCTGAAGGTGAAAAGAAACCTGGAGATACTAAAAAACCAGAAGACGATAAAAACCCAGAAACAAAGGAACCTGATGTAAAAAAACCGGAAGATGAAAAGAAACCAGAAGCAAAAAAACCAGAAGCAGAAAAGAAACCTGAAGGTGAAAAGAAACCTGGAGATACTAAAAAACCTGAAAATAATAAAAACCCAGAAACAAATAAACCTGATGTAAAAAAACCAGAAGCAAAAAATCCAGAAGGTGAAAAGAAACCTGGAGACAATAAAAAACCAGAGGACAATAAAAAGCCAGAAGCAAAAAATCCTGAAGGAGAGAAGAAACCTGGAGATACAAAAAAACCAGAGGATAATAAAAAACCAGAAACGAAGAAACCTGATGTAAAAAAACCAGAGGACAATAAAAAGCCAGAAGCAAAAAATCCTGAAGGAGAAAAGAAGCCAGAAGGTGAAAAGAAACCTGGAGATAATAAAAAACCAGAAGTTAATAATCCTGGAAAGAAACCAGAAGTTAATAATCCTGGAAAAACAACAAATCCTTCAAATAACAAAAAGCAACCAGAAAAAACACCAGAAAAAACACCTGATGTGAAAAAACCAGAAACAAAAACACCGGAAATGAAAAGACCAGAAAAAAATGCGAAGAAACCATCAACTCAAAACAAAAAATCAATGGATGGATTATCATTGCATTACGAAATAAAAACTGTTAAAAAAGGTGCAAAAATTAAAGTAACACCAGTGTTCAAGGACAAATCTGGAAAGATTATCAAAATGCCACAAGGAGTTATGTTCTCATTAGACAAGAATTCACCAAAAGGCGTTAAGATTGATCCAAAAACTGGAGAATTATCAGTAGACACTACAGGATACAAAAATGGAGACAAAATCGTTGTGACAGTAGTAGCAACTATCAAAGGATCCACTACAAAAGTATATTCTTTATTCGCAAAAGATGGAAAAACAAATCAACCTAACGAACCAACAAAAACAACTGAACAAGATACAGTTATTAAAACAAAGGTTGAAATAAACATCGAAAAATCTGAAAAGAATAAAACTAATAAAAACAATAAAAAAGCTTCAAACAAGAAAAAACTACCAAAAGCAGGATATGAAAATGAAATTATATCATTGGCAATTGCGTCAATCACTACTTTGGGCGGAGCTTATATAACAAACAAGAAGAAAAAATAAATATATTTTTCAAAAACACCCTAAAGAAAAAGCTGTTCATTATTGAACAGCTTTTTTGCTGTCTTAAAAACAGACATTATTTTACAAATAAAACGCGAAACAAACATTGGAAATTAAATATAAATGAGTTAAAATATAATTAAATATAAAAAACGGAGGAATATATGAAAAAAACAAGCAAGTTAATCAAAGTAATCCTTGTATTTGCATTGATTATAGGAGCGTTTTCATTTAATTCATCATTTGCTGCTGGGCAAGATGTTGAAATCAATGAAACAAATTTTCCTGATGCTACATTTAGGGAATATGTAAAAAGGTTTGATAACAATAGGAATGGCAAATTAAGTACTACTGAAATTAACGTGGTAAAAAATATTGACGTTTCCGAAAAAAATATCAAATCTATTAAGGGCGTTGAAGTTTTTCTTGAATTAGAAGAGCTTGAATGCGTAAAGAATAAAATTAAGGAAATTGATGTTAGTAAAAATACTAAACTAAAGAAATTAAACTGTGAGTGGAATGAATTAAACAATCTTGATGTTACAAAAAATACATCGCTAGTTGAACTAAAATGTGGAATTAACAATTTAACAACTTTAAATTTAACAAACAACAAGCAACTTGAAGTTTTATGGTGTTACACAAATAGACTTAAAAATCTTGATATTAGCCAAAACACATCACTAAGAGAAATGTTTTGCTTAAAAAATGAAATTAGTAATCTTGATTTAAGTAAAAATGCCGAACTTAAAGTTCTAGATGTTGGAGAAAATTATCTTGATAAACTAGATCTTTCCAATAATACAAAACTAGAAAAGCTTAAAATTTATACAAATAAATTTAAAAACATTGATGTTAGTAATAATTTAGAACTAGGTGAATTAGAATGCCAAGAAAATTTAATTGAAAATATAAATCTAAAAAACAACAAGAAGCTTTATTATCTAGATTGTTCAAATAACAAGCTTAAGAGTTTAGATTTGGGTAATAATGGCGGATTAATGACATTACTTACAAGTAAGAATCAATTTGAAAATATTGATATATCTTCACTTACAGAGCTTACAACATTCCATTGCCCAGACAATAATTTAACGTCCTTGAACACTTCTAAAAATCCTAGATTAACTAGTTTCTATGGCTTAAATCAAGTGTATGATATATCAATCAATAGCAACAATAATTCGTTTGATGTAACAAAATTTCCAGGAAACTTTGATAAAACAAAAGTTCAAAATTTAAAATCAGCTGTGATAAAGGGTAATAAACTTATTGTAAATAAAAACGCTAAAAAGGTAACTTATGAATATAAAACAAGTGATTATGTTAAATTTAATGTAACTTTGAATGTCAAATTATCAGATAAACCAGAAAAAGTTGATAAAAATAGAATTGCTGGTTCTGACAGAATTGCAACAGCAATTGAAGTATCAAAGAAATACTACAAGACAGCAGATACTGTAATCATTGCAAGAGGCGATATGTATCCTGATTCATTAACTGCATCACCACTTGCAAAAGCATTAAAAGCACCAATTTTATTGACACAAAAAGATGAGTTGGATGACAGGGTAATGGATGAAATCGCGAGACTTGGTGTTAAGAACGTAATAATTGTAGGTGGAGAAAGTTCTATAAATTCAACGGTAGAATCCTTGTTATATAAATATGACAAAGACCACGAAATAGAAAGAATAGCTGGTAAAAATAGATATGAAACATCTGCAGCGGTAGCAACAAAATTAATAGAAGTTGCAGGAAACAAAAACACTGCAATAATTGCGAGCGGAGAAAACTTCGCGGATGCATTAACAGCAGGAGCTTTCGCATCAGAGAAATCATATCCAATACTTTTAGTACAAAAATCATCCATTAATCCAAGCATAGCAAAAGTTATAAAAGGCAATAAAATAAATAAAACATGTATAGCTGGAGGATTAAATTCAGTATCATCAAAAGTTCAAAAACAACTTCCTGAAGATACACAAAGAATTTCGGGATCTGACAGATATGAAACAGCAGTAAAAATTGCAGAAAAACTATTTGAAGGAAAACAAGCATTCGTAGCAAGTGGAGAAGTATTTGCAGATGCACTTGTAGTATCACCAGTAGCAGGAGGACAATCTTCACCGATTTTATTAGTAAGTAGAAATGAATTACCAAAATCAGTAAAAGATTACGTAGCAAAAAACATCAAACAAATCACAGTTGTTGGTGGAGAAAAATATGTTCCACAAGAAAATGTTGATTCACTAAAAAATCTTATAAAATAACACACGAAAATCAGAGCTGTATAAGGCTCTGATTTTTAGGTTCTGCAAAGTTTTCGTATCAATTTATACCGGTAAAACTTTGCTATATAATAAAAATTAGTTTAGAAATATTATATTTACTTATTAATTTCTTTTTCTAGTTCTTGAAGAACTTTTATAATTTCTTCAAAGTTTGGATATTCTCCATATATCATTTCTGACATATCCTTATAATCTTTTTCTATTTCAGGAAATCTAAATCAACCATTTCTCTTATGGATAAGAGTTCACATTAATGGGGTCTGGCAAATTTTACAGACAGTGTCTGGAAAATTGGATATCATAAATATTGCCTTTAAATCCATCGATTGTAAGATACTTATATTGATATCATTTTTAATTCACTCTCTCAAGATTCAAAACCGTTCAAATATTCTTCAGTATATAAAACCTGAACTTCTCCGGACCAATTAAGTATTGAACCAATAAAATCATTAATATCTAATCCGGGCATTTCATAAATTTCTTCATCTCCAAATGTTCCTGAAGCATCTTCAATAAAAATAGTTTCATACCCTCTGTCGGAACATATTATGCTCGAAAATAAACAACAATACTCCGTATTGAAACCACAAATATAAACTTTAGACACTTCATTGTCTTTTAAAACTTGGGCAAGATTAGTTTTATAAAACGGATTACATGACGCCTTTTCAATCACATAATCTCCCGATCCTAGAAGTTCTTCGCAGATTTCCACATCATCGGAGCCTTTAAAATAGGGACTGTCAGGGTCATTCGAAAGATGCTTGAATAAGATTACAATATCATCATTCTTTTTGAAATCATCAATTAGAATTTTAATATTATTTAGAGTATCAGTAAAATCTTTTTTCTTCAATATCCCATTTTGTACATCCAATACTATTAATGCATTCATTATAATCTCCTTAATTTTACTTGTTACTTATTAAATTCTTTAATTTTCCTTATAACTTCATATATTCATGCTGGCACTGATTTTGATTCATTCATTAAATCTAATTTTTCTTTTTCAGATAAGTTTTCTTTTATCTTTTGTATAACTTCGTTACTTATATTTTCTTTGCCCAAAGACTTAATTGCTTGAATTATAGTCGCTGTCTTCAAAGACATATTAGCAATCTCTCCTGGATTTACTTTCTTAAATTCTAAAATGGTATCTCCAATTTTATATTCCTTATATCTCCCACTAGATATATATTTATAGTGACTTGAAACTTGTGTTGAAAGTCCTAATAAGTTTAAGGCTGTGCTATTATATGGTGCAATATTCCAATTGTATTTTCTTGCTATAGCAAGTGCTAACTCGTGAATTGATACTGCTTCGTACTCTCCAATTAATTCACTGTATCTTGGATTGTAATAAAATCCATCAATGATACGCTTAATTTTATCTTCATCTGCTAATCTTTTTAATATTTGTCTAACCGTAGCATTAGATGCAACATCTAAAAAGTCATTTGCAAAAAATACTTTATGTGAGTTAAAACTATTTATTTTGTCTGATATTATTTCAATATATGAACTCATTTCAACACTCCTTTGTCACGGATATTGTATCATATCCGTGACAAAAATAAAAAAATGCAATATCTTATTTTTCGTGCAAACTTCTATATCTTTCTATAATCACAAACTCTCGCAAATCGCAATGCTTTTGGAAGCACTTCAAAATCCAAGAAATCAGTCGTGAAGATTTCTCCGTCGACATTGACCATCAATTCTTTTTCGAATTTTATATATCCTTTCGTTAATCTTTGAAAATGGATAAGAGGATGTGACAAGTGAGCGCCTTTTTTGTATTTGAAAATCAACGGAATTAGCTTGTACAATGGCATTGATTCTGCCAAGCACAATTCCAATATGCCATCTTTTATATTCGCATAAGGAGAAGGGTTGAATCCTCCGCCGTAGAATCCGCCGTTGCAGATTGCACCGAGTAGATAATATCCTTTCAAACTAACCTCTCCGTTTTCTCCGTTACATGTGCTGGATTCTAGCTTGTATTTTGGTATTTTAAATAAATTCTGTAACACTGCAACTGGATATGCATTTGCCTTTAATTTTGGGTTTTTCTTTAATAATTTGTATGCGGAATTCAAAATCACCGTATCAAATCCGAAACTAAGCACGTTTACGCAGTATCTGTCATTTACTTTTATCACATCAATATCGTCAATAACGGGCTTGATTGTGTCTTCGATTTTGAAGTTTGAATAATCGAAATTCTTGGAGAAATCATTCGCGGTTCCTGATGGAATGAGTCCCACACTGAACTTCGCAGCGGTTTGTTTCATCGCATTTACAACTTCATTTAACGTTCCATCTCCCGAGCACACATACAACAAAACATCTGAACAATCGCGATACTTACGAACAATTTCAGATGCGTGGTTTTTGTATTCAGTTTTTATTATTTTATATTTTAAATTATTGCTCTCGTAGCATTTGACAATGGAGTGTTCCAATTCTGAAAATGAGCCAGCTCCAGCCTTGCTACTCAACAAAAATACGTATTTCATTTAATCACCATTCATATTATAATATAAACATAAATAGGTGTACACATAAATTTTTGCAAAGGATAATATTATGGATAAATTTTTTTACAACGTAATTTACGTGCTGATAGCTCTGGCACTTCTATTTCTATTCGAAAAAATTTTCAGAAATAGAAAAGACAATCCTACTCTCAATAAAATTTACAAAATAATTGTGGGAATTTTCTGGATAATCGCTGCAATCGTAACGGTTTTGTTGTACTGGGCAGGTTACGGATATTTTAAAGATGGAAACTCATCAGTAGCGATAAAACTTTTTGTGTTTGGAATTTTGATGACATTAAGCGTTGGATACAAGATTTATACTACGTTTGGAAATAAAAATGAACGTAATTAATGAGCTTCAATCCTTGCAAGATTTGAAATACCGAGACTTTCAATCGAAACTAATCCCTACTATCGACAAATCCACGATAATTGGAGTTAGAATGCCCGATTTGAGAAAGTTAGCCAAGAAATTCGACGAGAAACAGGCACAAATTTTCATGAAAGATTTGCCACACACATACTACGAAGAAAATATGCTTCATTCTATTTTGATTTCTAATATGAAAAACTACGATGATTGCATCGATAATTTGGAAAAATTTCTTCCGTTTGTCGATAATTGGGCGGTGTGCGATTGCATTTCACCGAAAATTTTTACAAAAAACACCGACAAATTAATCGGGAAAATAAAATTGTGGGCAAAATCACCCCACACCTACACAGTGAGGGTTGCGATTTGTTTGTTGATGAAATATTTCTTGGATGATGAGTTTAAGGTTGAGCATTTGAAAATAGCAACACGAATCAGAAGCGAAGAATATTATGTGAATATGATGGTTGCGTGGTTTTTCGCGACAGCGTTGGCGAAACAATGGGACGATGTTATATTTGTGCTGGAAGATAATTTGCTAGATGAGTGGACGCACAACAAAACAATCCAAAAAGCGAGAGAAAGTTTCAGAATTACACCGGAACAAAAACAATATTTGAAATCGTTAAAGAAAAGGAGATAAAATGCGAAGAAAAGATCGTGAAATCACAAGTTTTGATGAACAATTGAAGATAATTGATGCGTGCGATGTCTGTAGGCTTGGACTTGTGGATGATGAGGGTTATCCGTATATTTTGCCGTTGAATTTCGGATATGAAGTGATTGACAATGAATTGGTTTTGTATTTTCATGGCGCGTTGGAAGGCTACAAATACGAACTTATCGACAAGAACAACAAGGCTTCTTTTGAGATGGATTGCAATCACGATTTGTATTCCAATAGAGAAATAGGATACTGCACGATGAATTATTCGAGCATCATGGGCAAGGGTGTCGTGGAGTATGTGACAGATCCGCAAGAAAAATTCCAAGCGTTGACTGTAATGACGGACAAATACCACATGGATCATTTCGAATTCAATCCGAAGGCGATTCCGAGAACTAGGGTGTTCAAATTAAAAGTAACATCCATGACTGCAAAACACAAAGAAATGAAAAAATAAACTTATAAAACAGAAAAATTATTGTTCAAAAATGCTTGACAGTATAACATTTGAGCTGTATACTGAAAAGGTAGTAAGTAATTAAGGTAGTGAATCAAAGTTTTGTAAAATATTTTATTCTCTTAAATTAATTAGTTATCACAAAAAATAAAAAACAGTACAGTGGTACGGTTATTCTACGGAATAACAAGGAGGATATTATGAGTAACGGAACAGTTAAATGGTTTAATTCTACTAAAGGATTCGGATTTATTACAGGAGAAGACAACAAGGACATTTTTGTTCACCAAAGCGCAATCCAAGAAGAAGGATTCAGAACATTAGAAGAAGGACAAAAAGTTTCCTATGATGTTGAAGCTTCTGATAAAGGCGACAGAGCAGTTAACGTAGTTAAATTATAATATTAAATTCAGACCAGTATGCGTGAGAATGTATACTGGTTTTTTATTTGTCAAAATATTACAAATAAATACAAATGTGGTATATTATTATTAGATTCTAAAAAATTTGGGAGGAATAATATGGATTTTGAAGAAGTAATCAAAAATCGATATTCTTGCAAGAAATATAGCGACAAAAAGGTCGAAAAGGAGAAGCTGGATAAGATTTTGGAAGCTGGAAGATTAGCTCCAACAGCTAAAAATTTACAAGAATATCACATTTATGTAATACAATCAGAAAAAAACTTGAAAAAAGTCGACGAAGTGACACCTTGTAGATATGGAGCTAGCACCGTTTTACTTGTAACTTATGACAAGACAAACGTGTTTACATATCCAGGAGGCAGCAGAGATTCTGGAATCGAAGATGCTACAATAGTCGCTACTCATATGATGCTTGCAGCGAAAAATCAAGGCGTGGAAAGTTGCTGGATCAATTTCTTGGATCCGGACATCACACACAAGAAGTTCCGCCTTCCTGCAAAAGAAGAAGTCCTTATGATGCTAGACATCGGCTATCCTGCAGAAGATTGTGAAATCAATCCACTTCACGACAAGAGAAAAGATTTGTCAGAAACATTAACATTTATTTAAATAGTACTTAATCTGGAGATTTAATGAATTTAAAATATAACGAAATATTAGTTAGAAACGCCTCTTTGCTAGATGTATCTAATTTATTAAAATGGTGGAATGATGGCAGGGTAATGGAACATGCAGGATTTCCCCTTGGACTAAACACTACCGATAACAGAGTTATACAAAATATTAAAGATCACGACATGTTAAATAATACTCTGTTGATAATTGAATATAATAAAATTCCAATTGGAGAAATGAATTACAAGAAACTTGATCATAAATCAGTGGAGATTGGAATTAAAATTTGTGAAGAAGAATATCAAAATAAAGGTCTGGGAAAAATTATTTTAAGTTTATTAATCAGTGAGTTGTTTTCAAAAGGATTTGAGAAAATAGTATTGTCAACAACTGCTGAGAATAAAAGGGCACATCATGTTTATGAAAAACTAGGCTTTGTCAATACCGAAATTAAAGAAAATTCGTGGACAGATCAATTGGGGAACATTCGCTCCTCTGTAATGTATGAGCTAATTGAAGAAAACTTTAATAACCAATTAACCAAACTAAAGGAAAACTAATGAACAAAAGAAAAGAATTATCAGAAACAGTAACATTTATTTAAAACGCAAAACGACTCAGTCACATTGACTAAGTCGTTTTTAAATTGCTCACTTGATAGAAGAAATTTGCCAATTCTTCGGTGCTTTCCACGCCACCTTTTCTAATCCAATGCAAAATAATTCCCGAATTTAACGACAAGAATACCTCCGTAGAATAATCTTTTGGCAAGAACGGGTGATTGTCAATCGAATGCTTCAACTCTGGAAGCGTATCAATCAACGCCAGCAAAAACTTCCTCAACATATCGTTGATGTAGTTGTAGCTATTCATCGTCAACGCGTAAATAAAATTGAAATCATCCTTTACATAATCGATAACTTTTTTGATGATATCGTAAGAATATTTGCTTGCGACTTTTTCCGACGTCAATATCTCCTTTAAATCCTCGAAGATTTCCTCCACCAAATTATCCACCAAATCCATTTTATCATCGTAGTGCAAATAAAATGTTCCACGATTGATGTGAGCCTCTTTCGTCAATTCGCTCACCGAAATATCGTTCAAACTTTTTTCGTTCAACAAAATCGTCAACGCTTTTTTTAATTTGTCCCTGGTATCTGTTTCTCTAATCATAAAATCTCCTTAAATCAACAAACTGTTCAATTTTGTTTTGTTACAATTCTACTTTTAATATAAAATAATTTATAAGATAAATCAACACATTGTTTATTTAAGAGGTGACACATGGCATACATTGAAATGAAAAACAGCTACAAACGCTACAAATCAGGACAATCTGAAATAATTGCAAACAACGACATATCGTTTGAAATAGAAAAAGGAGAATTGGCGATTATTCTCGGCTCATCAGGAGCGGGCAAATCAACCGTTTTAAATATTCTCGGTGGAATGGATACTAATGACGAGGGAAATGTACTAATAGATGGCAAGGACATCAGCACATTTAACGAAAAAGAACTCACGAATTACAGAAGAAATGACGTGGGATTTGTGTTTCAATTCTACAATCTTGTTCCAAACCTAACCGCCAAAGAAAACGTCGAGCTAGCATCTGAAATCGTGAAAGATGCACTCGATGCAACAGAAGTCCTACAATCTGTTGGCCTTGGAGAAAGAATCGACAACTTCCCAGCACAATTATCAGGTGGAGAACAACAACGCGTGGCAATTGCACGTGCAGTTGCGAAAAATCCGAAGCTACTATTGTGTGACGAACCAACTGGGGCTCTCGATTATCACACAGGAAAACAAGTTTTGAAAATCTTGCAAGATATGGTTAGAAAAGAAGGAGCAACTGTTGTTATCGTTACGCACAACCAAGCGTTGGCGCCGATTGCAGACAGAGTTATTCACATGCATGACGCGAAAATTCGAGATATCGAGTTGAATTCAAACCCACAAAACATAGAAACATTGGAATACTAAAATGAAGAAGAAAACATTGAACAAGACGATTTTTAAATCGTTTATAGAATCTAAGGGACGATTTTTGTCGATAATGTTGTTGATGATGCTCGGATCCATGACACTTGTCGCACTCAAAGTCACAGGTCCCGACATCGACAAGACGGCGAACAAATACTACGAAGATTATAATTTGTCCGATATCAACGTCATCAGCGATTATGGAATAACGAAAAATGATGCGAAGGAAATCGACCAAATCAAAAACATCGCAGAGGTTGAGTACGGATATTTCTCCGATGCGACGATAAATGGCACGCCAACTTCATTCAGAATATTTTCAAATACGAAAAACTTATCCAAATTTGAGCTTGTGAGTGGAAATTTCCCACAAAAAATCGGAGATATCGCACTCACTGACCAATACCAATCCAAATACAAAATCGGAGATAAAATAAAATTCAAAGAAAAAGACGAAGACAGTAAGATTTTGAAACAAGAAGACTTCACTGTAACTGGATTTGTGAATTCTACAGAAATTATCTCCAAGACAGCTCTTGGAAATTCTTCTGCGGGATCTGGAAACTTGGAAGGATATGCAGTTGTAACAGAAGAAAACTTCGACACAGACGTCTACACCATTGCACGTGCGCGTTACAAAGATGTGCGCGGAATCAACTTCACGGATTCTGAATACACCAGAAAAGTCGACAAACATCAGAAACAACTCGATGAAATTTTGAAAGACAACGGAAAACAACGACTAGAAGAAATCAAATCAAAGGCGAATGACAAAATCGCAAAATCCAAGAAGAAAATCGAAGATGCCAAAAAAGAAATCGCAGATGCAGAGAAGAAATTATCTGATGGACAAAAGAAAATCGACGATGAAAAATCAAAGCTAGTATCAGCGAAAAAACAAATAGCTAACAAGGAATCTGAAATCAAGAATTCAAGATACCAACTCGAATCAGCAGAGGAAAGACTACAAGCGACGAAAAAACAATTGGACGATGCGAAAGTTCAGCTAGACGACGGACAAAAAAAGTTGAACACCAAGAAAGATGATGTCGAAGCGAATAGAAAGAAGTTATCACAAGCAAAATCAACACTTGATGCTACGAAAAAAAAGCTCGATTCATCAAAAACTCAAATCCAACAAGGAAAGGGAAAGCTTCAACAAGCAAAACAAAACCTCGAACAAAAAAAGGCTGAACTGAAAAAACAGGGAATAAACCCAGACAATGTTCCAGAAATCCAGGAAGCAGCAGAATCAATCGCAGAAGAAACCAAAATTCTGCAACAATCTGAAGCTCAGTACAACCAAGGATTGGCGAAGTACAATCAGGGATTTGAACAATACAAATCTGGAATGAAAAAAATTGATGAATTTGACACAGCACAAACTAAACTATCCGAAAAGAAGAAATTATACAAGAATTCTGTTGCGAAATACAACGCTGGAAGAAACGAGCTTAACGCATCCAAGACAAAATACAAGAATGGAATCGCACAACTGAACTCATCAAAAAGACAAATTCAAGAAGGATTGAACAAAATTTCATCGTCACAAAAAGAACTCGACAACAAGAAAAAAGAATTCGAAACCGAAAAGAAAAAAGCCGACGACAAAATCCAAGACGCAGAATCCAAAATTCACGACGCACAAATAGAAATCGACGGATTATCTTTGCCGAAATATTCGACATACACGAGAAGGACAATGCCGGGTGGAGACGGAATCAAAATGGTCGAAACGATATCATCAGGAATTACCAAAGTAAGCAACTTGTTCCCAGTAGTCTTGTATCTTGTTGCAGCGCTTGTAACAGTCACGACGATGACGAGATTTGTCCAAGAAGAACGAAACAACGCAGGAATATTGAAGGCATTGGGCTACAATGATACTGATGTAATCAAGAAATTCGTGTTGTACGGGCTAATCTCCGGAGGATTGGGTACGATTTTGGGAACGCTACTTGGAACGTACGCACTTCCGTATATTTTATGCACGTCGCTATTGGCAAACATGACACTACCACCGGTCAAATATTATTTTTCATTCAAAATACTCGGACTATCGGTGCTATTTTCGATAATTTGCAGCGTACTGCCAGCAGTTTACATCTCAATCAAAGAACTACGAGAAACAGCCGCACAACTCTTGCTACCGAAACCACCAACAAAAGGCTCCAAGATTTTCATGGAACGAATTACACCGTTGTGGAGCAGAATGACCTTCACGCAAAAAGTCACAGCACGTAATATCTTCAGATACAAACAAAGAATGTTCATGACGATATTCGGCGTTGCAGGATCCGTTGCGCTATTATTCGCAGGACTTGGGATTTCATCGTCAATCAACGGCATCCAAACCAAACAATACGGACAAATCATCCAATACGATGCAGTAGTCGCCAAGAAAGATTTCGTCACAGAAAAAGAACAAGCAAAAATCGATCGACTATTAAAATCTGACGACATTCAAGGCTACATTCCAATCCACTTTGAAAATATAACCAAAAACATCAAAGGAATTGACGACGAACAAACAATTACGATGCTTGTCACACACACGGACACATTTTCTCCATATATTAATTTGGAACACAAAAATACCGAAGATGCTCTCAAAATCACAAATAATGGCATAGTCATATCACAGAAACTCGCCGATTTGATGAGAGTGAATACAGGCGACACGATAACGCTAAAAATCGCAAACAAAGACAGAAAATTCAAAATCGCACAAATCACCAAAATGTACGCCGGACATTTTATCTTCATGAGTGATGACTACTACGAAACGATAGTTGGAGAAAAAGTAGACGACAACAGCTACTTCATCGCACTCAAAGATAAATCCAAGACAAACGTCGAGAAGGTCACAGCGAAATTCATGGCGTCAAACGGAATCAAAGCAGTATCGCAAAACACAAACGTCATCATACAAGTTGAATCGATGACCAACTCCCTCACGAAAGTAATGACAGTGCTAACTATAATGTCGCTATTACTTGCGATTGTAATATTGTACAACCTAACCAACATCAACGTAGCAGAAAGAATTAGAGAACTATCCACGATAAAAGTATTGGGATTTTTCAACAAAGAAGTAACCATGTACATCTATCGTGAAACAATCTGCTTGTCGATAATTGGAATAATCGCAGGAATATTTGGCGGAAAAATTCTCCACAAAATAATCCTCGACAAAGTTGCACCAGCGGAAATATTCTTCAACCCGAACATTGAAGTGTGGGTATATATCCTACCAATACTTTTGGTAATAGGAATACTTTACGCATTGGGAATAATAGTCAACCACAAATTGAAAAAAGTAGATATGCTTGAAGCATTAAAATCAGTAGATTAGGTTAGAAGTAGAAAACCGTGTTTACACGAATATCTAGACTACGAAAATTAACAAATTCTAAGCTCATGAAACTAAAATCGCAAACTCGCTGACGCTCAAACAGTGCGATTTTTTAACGTTTCATTTCACTTGAATTTGGAATAATTTTCTCCGTATGATATTCTAAGCAAACACGGTAATCTACTTTTTTCAATTCTATAAAAAGGGGAGAGGGGATTTCTCAGGACATATACATCACATAGGAATAGTGGAACACAAAAACTCGCAAAACGCTCATCTGTCTACAAAAATTGATAAATTCATCGCTTGTGAAACTAAAATTGTGAACTCGCTGACGCTCAGACAGCACAATTTTTTTACGTTTCATTTTGCTTGAATTTATTCCGATTTTTTCCGAATGATTCGCTTATTTACGATGTTTTTTGTTTTTTCAATGCAAACTACTTTTCCTAAGAAACCACCGCAACTTTTTCACGACACATCTTACAAAACACGCATATTGTGGTAAAATAAAATAAAAATCCAATCGAAATATATTTGCGCGAAATATAGAAACATAGGAGAAACAATGAACGTCATATTGACAAGTGACATAATGTCCCCTGACAAAAGACAACTTAACAGCTTAAATGGATTTGTCGATAAAATCCACGAATATGTAGATGACATCAACTGCCTATTCATTCCGTCTGACCCACACGCACTATTTTTAACACACACGATAAGCTCGCACTACAAGAGAGCATTCAAGAAAAGTGGATTCACAGTCAAACGCTGGGAAGTGTTGTATCCTTTTAAAAAAAGAAAACTACAACAACTCATATCACATGCAAACCTCATCATACTTGCAGGAGGACACGTGCCAACGCAAAACAAATACTTCCATGACATTCATCTCAAACAATACATAAAAGACTACCAAGGACTTGTCATCGCAATCAGCGCAGGAAGCATGAACTCAGCCCGTGAAGTCTACGCGCAGCCCGAATATTTTGGCGAAGTCAAATCCCCGCACTACCACAGATTTCTCGAAGGACTGGGAATCGTAGACATATCCGTACTACCACACTACACAGACATTAAACACGAACGCATCGACAACCAACGCATCATGGAAGATGTCACACTACCCGACAGCTACGGAAGAAAATTCTACGCCATAGAAGATGGAGCATTCATCATACAAACAGAAAACAAAATCTACGGAAATTGCTATGTAATAAAAGACGGAAAAATAAAAAAAGTCTGCACTACTGGCCACACCGTAAATCTACGAGGAGTAAATTAATGACAGAATTTTTCAGATACACAGAAGACGCCTACACCAACATCAACATAACACTACTTAGACTATCATTAGTCGTAGTAATATTCTTAGCATACAAATCCAAACACAAAACCAAACTACTCAAACCAGCATTAATCCTAGGATTATGCGGACAAATACTGCTGTTCTCATGGTATGTAGGAAACCACGCACTATTCATCAAAGAAGGATTGCCACTATTTCATTGCAGAATATCCGCCATCATGATGCTAGTAGCATACATCCTACACAACGACAAACTCATGCGCTACTTCGCGTGGATGGGACTCATCGGAGCCATCATCGCATTTACATTCCCAGACCCATCCAAATACTTGTGGCCACACGTAACCAACCTCACATACATCATCAATCACTTACTACTAGGATATTGTGGCGTGACAATATTATCCACAAGAAAAAGCGAGCTTAAACTAAAAGACTCACTCATGATTACAAGCGTAATGAACGCAGGAATAATGACAGTCAACCTAATCATGCACACCAACTACGGCTACCTCGTACATTTCCCACCTACAGTACCCGTACGATTCACACCAGCCGTAACATTCTTGATAATGTCACTAATCATCACATTTACAATCACACTCACAGACCATACACACAACAAAATCATTCACAAAAAACAAACACAACCACAACTAACTATGCAACAATAATTGCATAGTTTTTTTAGGAGAAACAATGCAAACACACATCAAAACATTCGAACAACTCACAACAAAAGAACTTTTCAACATCTACAAACTACGAGTCGACACATTCGTAGTAGAACAACAATGCCCATATCATGAAATAGACGACATCGATTTAAAAAGCCACCACATCTACTTGCAACAAGGAAAAGACATCCTAGCATATTGCAGACTATACAAACAAAATGATGCATACCATATTGGACGAGTAATCGCAGCCACCAAACGCAAAGGATACGGAACACAAATAATGAAAACAGCAATAAAATTTGCTAGCAATATTCTTCACGCACAGTCAATAAACATCGAAGCACAAACCTACGCCAAGAAATTTTACGAAAAATTTGGATTCGTAACAACTTCCAAACCATTCGATGAAGATGGAATACAACACATCAAAATGAAATACACCGTAAAATAAATTTGCACCAAAAAAATTTGGTGTTTTTTATTATAAAAAACAAAAAAATTGTAAAAAATATCGTAAAAATTACAAAAAAGTTACAAAAATAAAAATTATTTATACTAACAGTACTGATTGCCAACAAAAAAAACAAACACTTTATTACACCACCATAAAATACGAACATTACAACAAAACAAAACACCACAATAAATCACACAACTTGTACTAAAAGTACCAACAATAATCAAAAAATAAGACAAACATCAGAAAAGCACGAAAATAATACAAATTTTAATAAAAAAATCAACAAAAAACACTAACACCAATAACAGACATTAATATAAGGAAGAAAATAAACTACCAAAACCAACCACAACCACATCAAATCGCAAAAACTAACAAAACCCCTGATAAAATAGCGCAATTCCATAAAAAACACCCCTAGCAAAACATATCAACCACCGTAAAAAATGAACAAAAAGTCATAAAATTCAACAAATTTTAAAAAATCCTCAAAAATTCATTAAAATCATGTAAAATAACAAAAAAATCCTCAAAAAAGGTTGAAATAAAAATTCATTATTGTATAATATAAGTTACATAGACATACGTTATCATTTATTCACAGTTTTCGTAATTATATTAGGTATTTTTCAAGTAAACTTTGTTCAAAAGCTTGATTTATTAAATTATTTGATTTAAAATATAATTACAGATAAACTATCATAAATGATTTCAAATTAAGTTTATGAAGGTTAAAAATTTTAGGAGGAATAAACCAATGAAATTAAACAAAAAGTTATTGACAGCAGCATTAGCTGGTGCATTAATCGTAACTGCAGTTCCAGCAAGCACATTCGCTTACAACAAAGCTGAAAATTCTTACACTCAATATTTGGGATTAAGCAAAAAAGAAGCAGCTGAACAAATTGCAAAATTAACAGCTAAGATTAACGATCTTTCAGCTAAGAGAGCTAAATTAGTTACTCAAGAATTCAACCCAGCAGGAACACCAGACGGATTGATTGAAAAACTTCAAAAAGAAGAAGCAGCAGCTAAAAAAGCATACGAAGCAGCAAAAGCTAACTTCGAAGCAGCTGAAAAAGGCTTAGAAGCAGCAAAAGATGCACAAGAAAAAGCTAGATTAGCAGAAATCAAAGCAGTAGATGCTTACAACGCTAAAGTTGGTGAATATGACGCATTAGTTGCAAAAGCTAAAGGCGAACGTGATGCAGCTGTTGAAAAAGCAAACAGAGAATTCAAAACAGCTCAACAAAACTTCTTAAGAGAATCACAAAGAGCAAAAGTAGCATATGATAAAGCAGTAGCAGACAGAGAAGCAGCTGAAGAAGCATTAGAAACAGCTAAGAAACAACAATCTGGCGATACTCGTATTTCTATGTTAGAAGAAGAATTAGCTGCTAAAAAACAAGTAGAAACTACAGCTAAAAACAAATATGATGCAGAAGTAGCAAAAATAGACGATACTCTTAAAGCAGCTCAAAACTCTAAAGACTCAGCTATTGCAACTGCTGAAAATATCTTAAAAGGTAAATTAAACCAATTAAATAAAAAATACAAATTAAGCGAAGGTTACAACGGATCTGCAGCTGATTTAACATTAATTCAAAGAGAAAAAGATGCAGCTGTTGCAGCTCATAAAGCAGCTATCGAAAATACAAGAGCAGCTCAAAAAGCTTACAATGATGCATTAGCTAGCTACAAATCAGCTAAGAAAAAATATTCAGTAGCTATTGAAAAAACTTACAAGACAACTGAAGACTTCAAAAACATTGAAAAAGACCTTAAAGAAAACTATACAATTATAGAAATAATCTTAAAGGATCAAAACAAATCAATCAATGATTTATCAGGTCAATTAGCAGCAGACGCTATTAAAGAATTAGAAGATTATTCTAAATTATCAGGTAGCGAAAAAGCAGCTGATCAAGCTAAAATCTTAAAAGAAATTGATAAAGCAAAATCAGAATACAACAAAGCAAAATCTGAAATCAAAGAAGTTAAATCAGTTTACACTTACAAATTCGCAGTTAAAGATACAACTGGTAAAGGTGTACAAGGTTTAGCATTAAAATTAAAGAATGTTGAAGATACTTCTAAAGTATACAATGCAACATCTGATGAAAACGGAGACATCTTAATTCACGGTGTATATGAAGGAACTTACGAAGTAGAAGTAGTATTCGTACCAAACGGATACCATGTAGTTCAAGATGGTAAACAAGTTTCAGAAGTTAAAGCTTTATTCAGAGCAGAATCAGAAGTAAAAGCTGAAAACAACGTTGAAAAAACTGAAGCTAAAAAAGAAGAAGCTAAAGACGTTGACGTTAAATTACCAAAATATATCCAAATAAAAGGTTCTGAAGAAAAAGAAGAAGCTACTGATAAAAAAGACAACAAAGATGAAAAAGTTGTTGACGGTGGAACTATCGTTGTAGAAAAAGATAAAAAAGACAACAAGAAAGATAACAAAAAACCAGAAAAGAAAGAAACTAAGAAACCAGCTAAACCAGCTAAAGAAAAGAAAGCATTACCAAAAGCAGGTGCAGCAGCTGAAGCAGCTACAATAGCAGCAGCAGCAATGGCTACTATGGGTGGAGCTTATCTTTCACTTAAAAAACGTAAATAATTTACGCAAATAGATTATACTAAAAAGATTTAGAGAGGACATATGTCCTCTCTTTTTTTTAGTATGACGGGCATGTTCTAATGCTGGGGTGAAATTCCCTACAGAGCGTAGTTACCAACGAATCTAATAGCGACCCCGAAGTTTTAGGTGGTGACATCTAGGAGAGAAGAACAGGTAGCGAAATCGTGGCTTGACGGACAGGAACAGAATATAAGGCGTAACAGGTGGCCAAGCTAGCTAAAGATAGCAAAGACCCAAAAGGTAACCGTAAACCCAAAGCGTAAATTCTGCAAGTAAACGATGAGAGTATTAGGGCTTATCCCGTGAGGTCTCATGGACGACACAGTAGTAACAACGAACTATGAGAAGTCAGCAGAATCCATAGTAGTTAGGAAGTTTCTGTAATGGAAATGGAGCGAAGGGAGGAACAATATTTATTGTAATATTTGAAAAGGATGCACTATGACTTGATGGAATACAAGGAGTGACGTATTCACTCCCCTAGGTTCGGATACAAAAAGAATAAAGTTAAATAGTTTCATCAGAAATAAACAATATGATACAAGAGAATATTGAACCGCCGTATGCCGAACGGCACGTACGGTGGTGTGAGAGGGCTATTTATTTAGCCCTACTCGATCGTTAAATTTTTTGATCGAATAAAACACATTTTCTACAGATCTAGCGTGTATTGAAAAAAGTGTCTCATTCATCAAGAAAATCTTGTGGTAGATTTGAGTAATATCTAGAATCCAAAAAATTATCAGAATAAAACAAAATAATGATTCTGCCTAGTTATATTGATTAAAATCAGCATCGAAGCATTTTGCAAGAAATCTATAATTAAGACAATAGAATGTATTAGAAAATTTTTGAGAAGTCACCTACTTAATACATAAATCTTCAAGGCATAAACTAACACATACAAAAAAATCACTTCACTAATTCTATCAACACAAGACAAAAAAATTTTACCTAGTTTCTAAAAATATTTTACGTCAAATTATAATCGCAATTAATGATTTCTGATTATATTAGAATTATTTATTGAGTTTAATGTGGTAATAGACTATTTTCATAATGATAAAATATACAACATTAAAAATCTGATAAAATTACCATTGCGTGATATTGACAAATCAAGAACAAATAAATACACTAAAGAAATAATATTGAACTTGATATTGTTTAATAATTTATTTTGCTGAATCTAATTATCAAAAATTTTTTGATTTCAGAAAAATACACGAATTATTCTAATATTTCATATAAAAATTATAAAATCTCAACATAATTTTAGGTCTTTAAAAATTTTTGAAATTAAATAAAAAAACCGCAAATGCATAAAAAACCAAACAATACTATAAAAAACCAATACATAGCTGTAAAATATTTATTTTTTATTGTTTATCAATAACGTGTGCATTAACGTAAAGTGACAGAAAAACGTCACTTTAATGATTTTAAAAGATTTTTAAAATTTTCTATTAAAAGGGTTGAATTATCTTTCCTTTGCGATATAATATGAATATATGGAATTTGTGTTTTCAAATGATCAAAAAAATATTTTGCATGAAAATATTGGAAAATACAGCACTTAAATGATTATATAATTTTTTTGATTATAGAAAACACAATTCCTAGAAAGAAATTGTGAGGTTTATTTTCAGAAACATTACAAAAATTACAATTTTGTAATAATTACAATTTGCAAAATAATATGTTTCGTAATAAACTAAACAAAAATTATAAAAAAAGAAAGGAAAACGTAATGAATAACAAAAAGATTTTTGAAAAAATCATTACCGAAAAAAGAGCAAAAAGCTCTAATGAAAGACCAAAATACGGTCTTAGGAAACTAACAGTAGGCGTAGTTTCATGTCTTTTAGGTTACATGATGTTCATGACACCAAATGTAACATTAGCTGATAAAGTAGAAACTACACCAGCGGCTTTAGAAGCGAAGGTAGAATCAACAAAAGTTCACACTGATGATGAAGAACAACCAGCTGAAGAAAACACTGCAAAGCCAGAAAAGAAATCAGCTGAACAATTTGATGCTCAATCTTCAAAAGCTACAACACCAAATGCACAAGATAGAAATGTAAGAGCACCCGAAGTTAACACTGAAGTAGCTACAGCATCTGATAATGAAGCTGAAAAATTTATAGCTGAACTAAAAGCTATTACTGTAAAAGTTGGAGAAGCTAATATCGATTACTCAAAGACTGTTGCAAATCTACCTGAAGGCGCAAAAGTTACAGCTAATGTAGATACTACACAAAAAGGTGAAAAGAAAGTACAAGCTACAATAGAATTCAAAGATGGATCTACACAAGTAGTTGAAATCACTGTTAATGTTGTAGAAGAAAAAGAAGACGCACTTGAAGTAGGTAAAACAACAGGCGCTGAAGACAGCAAACAACAAGCAGGAGAAGACAAAGTAGGTCTTACTGAAGATCAAAAAGAACACGCAGGAAAATCAGCAAATAACTGGGAAGAAACAATCGGAGAAGATAATGACTACTGGAAAGCACCAGAAGGATACAATAAAGCTAAAAACCTTGGTGGTCTTAATAACGGTGGTATGGGAGCTTTTGAAGTAAATTATCTTGGAACTTATACAGATGAAAGTGGAAGAGATGTAGTTAGACTTGAATGGAAGGGTGACTCAAGAACTTCAGAATCTGTATGGATGGACAAACTTTCATTGGCTTTCAAATTCCAAAAAGATTTGTTTGAAAAAATTGACTGGGATAGGTCTTATGTATATTCAACAAACAAAGGGGAACAAAAATTCCTATTTAACAACGTAAATGCTGCTGACTACCAAGCAGAATTCATGCTTTCACAAGTTACAAAAACTTATACTGGTAATAATTACGAATTACCAATGAACCTTGTTCTAAAAGAAGGAACAAAGATTTCTGATCTAGGAAAGAAGGACTATCTTGTTCAACACAGAGGTTATGATACAAAGTATAAAGAAGTACTAGCTAACTTCCCTGGAACAGTAGGGACAAGAGAGCTAAATGATGTTGCTTATGGTCAATTTACAAGATCAACAGTAATACCCCTAAGCTCAAATCTTAAAAGCACTGTAATTCCTCCAAATTCAAACAAAAAATCTAATGATTTTAGCTTTGGTTCTAGTGAGTATGATAGTGAAAATAAGGTTATAAAGACTAAACACTACTATGTAAAATCCGACTCCATTGACTCCTATTTAGGTAATGTTGGATTTAAGCAATCATTCGATGCAAGGCTTCTTGACCTTTTAAAAGAAGATGATCAAGGAAATGTAGCTTACCTTGAAGTAAAGGGAATTGACAACAAGAAAGCATACAAAGATACACCAAAAGTAGGGATTAAGAGAAATCAAATCAATGTTAAAGATGGTGTTGCTACTATCTATGTAGTAGGTGCTGACTTCCAATCAAACCTAGATAAAACTGGCAATAAAGTAGTTCGTGCTACGTCTGGAAATATTACAACGGGAATATATTCTGTTTTATTTAAAACAATGACTATAAACTATGTTAACACTGAAATTGAATATAATGTAGATGAAGATATGATTTCTAAGTTATTCCCTCAAAACAAATATCTACAATCTTATGCGTTTGAGAGCGGATTTATCCATGAAAATAAGGATGGTTTCTTAAAATCTGAACAAGAAGTAAAGAATGAAACTATCATTGATAAAGGTAGTAAACTTACATTAGAGTTTAAAGATCAAATGAAAGATAAAGGAAACCAATATGTAATTCAAATTGGTGATACCTATCACTTAATGAATGATTCATCAGCTCCAAGCCGTGCAACTGATTTTGAAACTATCACTGAGAGAAATGCTGGCGGTATTGGTAATTCTAGAAACATGAAATATGACATCGATATGAAAGCTGGTAGAACCCTATCTGCAGGTGAAAAAATCAGACTTTGGATTATAAACGACAATGGACATAAATATGAAAGCCAAAGCTGGAGACTATATATTAACAATGGTGATGCAACAAAAGATGTAGAAATAGTTAATGTTGAGGGTGAAAACTTTACAAGAGACTACAATCCATACTATTTCCAACACTCTAAGAGCGTTGACGGTGTTATGGTTACAAAACATAAATATGTAGCACAAGTAGAAGAAATTTTTGATACTGATACTGAAATAAAAGGTACTGTTCGAAGAGATGAAAATAACGTAACTGGCTACTATATGACACCAGATGGATCTAAATTCTACTTCAACTTAGTTAAATCTGAAAACTCAGATAAAGCTAGAGCAATTGTCCTAGATGAAAATGGTAGGGAAGTAGAAAAAGGCGATAGAAAATTTGATGAAGTTTATAACTATGCTTTAGGTCAATTTAAATCTGAAGATGGAAAAGAAACTCTAAAACTCAAGAAAGATATGCCTATCTATATCAACAATGCTAGACCAGGACAATTCCCATCAGACCCAGTTATCGAAAAAGTTAAGTCTAGAGTAACATTTGACCAAAACTACGAAGGAAAACCTGAAGATAAGGTAGTAGTAGCTCCAGAAAACGAACAATATCTAGGAAACGCTGGTTACACAGCAAACGGACTTGACTATAATGGCAAAAACGTAATGCCAGAAAATCCAACAAGAGAAGGTTATACATTTGTAGGTTGGGCAACAACTCCAAATGCTACAAAAGCAGACTTCACAAAAGATACACCAATTGAAAACTCTCTAACTGTATATGCAGTATGGAAAAAAGCTGAGCTTACAGATGATCTTACACCATCATACACAGACGCTGATGGTAAGGTAGGTACACAAACAACAATCACATCACCAAACTTTACAGGTAAAGATGGTAAAGATGTAGCAAAACCAGAAGGAACAAAGTTCGCTCTAGGTAAAGGCGCTCCAGAAGATGCAAAAATCAATCCAGATACTGGTGAAATCACCTACACACCAACAGAAGCTGATGCAGGTAAGGATGTAGAAATCCCAGTGGTAGTAACATATCCAGATGATTCTACTGATGAAGCTAGTGCAAAAATCAGTGTCCAACCAGCAGAAAAAGACGCTGACAAGTATGAACCAGAAGTTAAGAAGGAAGAAATCGAAAAAGGCGGAAAAGTTGACTTAACAGACAACGTAACAAACCTAGACAAACTTCCAGAAGGCACAAAAGTAGAAGATGTAACTCCAG
>NZ_JBRFJH010000014.1:0-30567 GCF_052932205.1 Finegoldia sp. P1-F-LS
ATGATAACTTAAGTTTAATGAATAATAGACCTAGAAAATGTATACAATATAAAACACCTAAAGAAGAACTTTTTGGTTTCTTACCATAAGTGTTGCATTTGATTTGACAATTCGTCTATAAAAAAAGAGACTCATACTGACCTCAATCTTACAATAATCTATAAATATTGTGTTAGGGTCATATTATGAATCTCGTATATTTTTTATTAAATTTCAAAAATTAAATATTTCTTTTTGTTTATATTTCGATTTCTTGTCAATATTATAACATCATATAATTTTAAATAAAATCTGATATCAAATTCCGAATATTTGAACTGCGTAATATCTGTCATAAGTTTGATCAGAATCTTCGTAATATGCTTTTGTAACGAATACTTTTATTTTAACTCTTGTGAACACTTCTCTCAACATATTTTCATTGTGTCCTGGAGAATTCTTCCATGCTTCCATTGCTCCACTTGCAGTATATGGTCCGTTATAGATATTTTCTCCGTTAATGTTTGAAATATCTGTTACTAAACCACCTTTTGGTCTTACATGTTCAAACAAATGAACAATTTCTGTAGCTCTTGTCTTTGCAATTGGAGTTAATGAATTATCTTGTTTCAATTCTTTAAGTCCATGTTCTTTACGATATTGATTCAAAAGTGTTAGTATTTCATCTGCCATTTTATCATCATAATGACCGCGTACCATTAAAATAGTGTCATCACTAATTTGGACTGGAAATTCTTGCTCATTTTCTAATCCTGGTAATGGCTTTCTACGAATAACTTTTTTGCCTGGATATTTCGGATCAGTTGTTACAGTATCTTCTGATTTGTTATTCATTATCAAGTCTTTAACTTTTTCTGATACTGTATTCTTTCCACCAACAATAAACATTTTTTCAAATGAATTGCTACCAATATATGATTTTACATCACTTGTTATTGAAGATTTTGAAACCAAAAGTATTGGTGCTTTTAATTTTTGTGAAAGTGGCGCTGCTACTAATGCATCTACGAACACCTCTCCACTAGCAAATATTGCTTTAGTTGGCGCTGTGAAACTTGCATTTGCAACTCTTACTGAAGTCATGTATCTATTTGTACCAAAAATTCTTTGTGGTTTGACATTAGTGATTGATCTTATTTCTTGTAAAACTTTGTCAGATACAGTGTTTTGTCCACCAACCACAAATATTTTCCCGATATTCTTATTTTGGAAAGATTGTAAATAATCTTTAGTATGATTAGAAATCTTGTTTTTTGATACTAATAATATAGGTGCATCGTATTTTTGTGCTAATGATGTGGCATTAATAGCATCAGCAAACACTTCGCCGCTTGCAACAACTAAGTTTTGTTTTTCAGCATTATTGCTAGAGAATTTTTCAGAAACAATTTTAGCATTAACTGCATATCTGTCATATCCATCATATCTTACAACTTTGATTTTCAAATCATTTTCGATATGATCTTGAACATCTTTACTTACAGATTTTTCTCCACCTATTATAATAACTTCATCCAAATCCTTTGATCTTAAAAGTTTTTCAGTGGATGCGTCTAATTTATCCGAATAAGTGTATAATATAGGGATTTCTCCTTGACTCATAACAGTTGAACTGATATTGTCTGGAAATTTAATTGCTGAAACAAGCACGACTTTTTTAGAATTTTGGTAATAATCTTCCATTACTTTATTTGCAACGGCAAATCTATCTCGGCCTTCAATTCTATTCATAGTTGATTGAACTTTTACTGGACTTTCGTTATCATTTTGTTCCTTTGCAAATACAGCAGTACTTGTACTAAATACCATACTAAATGTTAAACATAGAGCTATTATCTTCTTCTTAAGATTATTCATTTAACTTCTCCATTTATTATTAATAAAATTTTTCGATTTTGTATTCTTTTTGTAATTTGTCTGTAGCATCAATATATGCTTGTTGTTGTTTCAATTGTAATAGTGTTTGTTTAACTTCGTTTTTTGCTTCTTCAAAAGACTTTACTTTTCCTTCAGTCTTATCTTTAATATTGATAATATGATAACCGAATTGTGTTTTAACAGGTCCTACGATATCTCCGATTTTATTTTCAATCAAAGCATTTTCAAATTCTTTAACCATTTGACCTTGTTGGAATGTTCCCAAATCTCCACCTTGTTCTTTTGATGGACAAGTAGAGTATTCTTTTGCTAATTGTGCAAAATCACCATCGTTATCGATTTTTTCTTTGATTTCTTTAGCCAAATCTTCTGATTCAACCAAAATATGAGAAGCTGTGAATGTTGGTTGAACTTTGAAGTTATCTTTGTGACTTTCATAATATTCTTTCAATTCGTCATCTGATACTCTAACAGAATTGATTATGTTTGCCATGGCAAAATCTTTCAATAATTCTTCGGATTGTTTTTTAACTTCCTTCACATATATTTCATCTTTATCTAAGCCAGTTTTTTTAGCGTCAAAGAATAAAAGTTTTCTGTTGATCAATTCATCAGTTAATCTTTTTCTTCCTTCTTCGTTATTGAATTGCGCTCCTCTATAACCTAAAGCTTGAATAAAATTATCAACTTCTGATTGCTTAATTTCTTCACCATTTACTACTGCTAATATTTTATCTTTGTTGTCTTCCATTATTACCTCTTCCTTTACTAGTTAATTTTATTCCGTCTTTATAAAATTGTATCATATTTTCTTTTAATAGTCTTCCGACAGCTCTTTTGAAACTCGACTTTGACATGTTAAATACCGATTTGATTTTATTTGCATCTGTTTTATCGTTAAAATTTATAAAACCATCAGAATTTTTTAGCTCTTCCATTATTGCATCAGCATCTGATGAGATATGTTTGTATGCAGGTTCAAAAAATGACAAATCCAATTTACCATCAGATTTTACATCCGTAACTCTACATTTAACCTCTTCTCCTAAGTCCACAATGCCTGTTAGTTCGCTTGAAGGAATAAGCCCTTCGTATTTATTGTCAACAGCAACAAAAGCTCCTAGGCCGTCAACTATGTTGTATATAACACCTTCTACCCAGTCGTTCTTTACATATCCACTGTCGTTTTTCAATAAATTTTTGATTCGCATAGTAAGTGCCAATCTATTTGATTTGTCTATATACAAATACACCAAATATTTTTGACCTTTTACTAATTTTGAAGTTTGTTCCTTAAAAGGCAACAAAATATCCTTATCCAACCCGCAATCCAAGAATGCGCCTATTCTAGTAATATCTTTAACTTCAAGTCTTGCCATCTTGCCAAGTTCAATCTTAGATTGTTTTTTAGTAGCCAAAAGTTTTTTATTGTCGTTGTAAATGAATACATCTACAACATCACCAACTTTTTCTCCAGAAAGTTCGTCTACATTCATTCTAACAAAATTATTTTCGTTGTCTTTTTTCAACAAAACTTCGGTGTTTATTTTATCAATTTTTAAATTTTCTCTTTGTCCTAATTTATACATTTTTTCTCCATTCTAACTCATTCCACCAGGAAGTATTTCAAGTTCTGGATTATCAACTGGATCATAAGTAAATCCTTCACCAAGCACTTCGCTGACATACGAAATACATACGAATGCTTTAGGATCAATTGATTTTACATAATTTTTAATCTTGATATACTCCCCTCTTGAAACAATCGTATTAATAACAAATTTTTCATTATCAGAAAAACCACCAACTGCTTTAAAAATAGTAGATCCTCTGGAAATTTGATCAATTATATATGTGTTAATTTCTTTGTATCTATCACTTGTTATCATCATATTTACTCTAGTATTTAAACCAGCGATAGCCTTATCAATTACAATTGAGTTGATACAAATACCTAACATAGCATACATACCACTTTTTGTTCCAAAAGTATACATACCAAGTAACACTACAAAAAAGTCAGCCACAAGCATACATTTACCAACATCTATTGAGAGATATTTTCTGATAATCATTGCTATAATATCCGTACCACCAGTTGATGCTCCTTGATTGATAACTAAAGCCATGCCAATAGCAGAAATAATAATTCCAAAAATCAAATTAATTAAAATATCATCAGTTAAAGGTTTGAAGTTTGGTAGTAAAATTTCCAATAATGTCGTTGAACCTCCGAAAATAAAAGAACAATATATCGACAAAACACCAAAGCTTTTTCCTAAAATAATAAATGCAATGATATATAAAATTGTATCCATAATCATCACAAAAATACCCGTTGGAATTTGTGGAAAAAATGCATTCAAACTAATTGCTATCCCAGAAATTCCTCCTATTGTTAAATTAAAAGGCATTATAAAAAAGAAAAAACCAAAAGTAAGTATTAATGTTCCTATTGTTAATATTATTAATTTTTTAATCATTTTGTTCATGCTATCGCCTCCTATCTTTTAATTATACTTGTAAAAAATGCAAATTACAACGTTTTATAAACTAAAAAAACACCACAAAATAAATTAATCCAAAATTCATAATGCAGTGTTTACACTTAATTATTTTTCCTAAATTTATTTACTATCATCAAAATTATCAGAACTACAAGTCCTGTTAAAACAATTGATCCGCCTGGTTTTAATTGTAAATAATAAGACAAATTAATTCCTATAATGGTAAATAGAATCCCAAAAAGCGATGAATTAATCACAGTTTTTTTGAAAGAATGAGATACCATAATTGCACAAGATACTGGAATAACCATCAAGCTCGAAACCATGAGCGCACCTACTGTCCTTGATGCAATAGCAACAGTGATAGCTATCAAAAAAGTGAAGATTTTATTTATAAGTCCAACATTTATATTAGAAAGTCTCGCTCCATCTTCATCAAAAATAATATACACCAATTTCTTGTACAACGTAACATAAGCCACAATAACTATCATGCTCACAACAATCACTGTGTACAATTCAATATCCGGTATAGCTACAATAGATCCGAACATGAAAGATTGGAAGTTCGCAGCACCAGGAACGAAATCAGACAATATTGCAGCAAGTCCTATACCGCTACTCATAACAATTGCAGTGGACAAATCAGAACTTTTGGCAAAGTTTTTTCTGATGACTTCTATACCAAAAGCTGCAATTACGCATACGAAAATCGCTGCTATAACAGGATTTATTCCAAAAATAAGTCCCAATGCAACACCAGCTAAGGAACTGTGACTCAAAGCATCTCCTACCATTGAGTTTTTCTTGTTAACGACAAAGGTTCCTATCAGAGGAACAATAATTGAAACTAGAATCCCCACTATAAAAGCTCTTCTCATAAAATCATAAGAGAACATCTCAAACATGTTTCACCTCAACAAATTCATTATCTAATCTGAAAATTCTATTAAAATAATCTTTAGTAAAATCCAGCTCGTGCGTAACTACCAAAATAGTTATGTTGTGATAACTATTCAAATGCTTCAACAAATCAAATAAATTTTCCTTACTACTTTGATCCAGGCCTGCTGTAGGTTCGTCAAAAATCAAAATTTGTGGGTCATTCGCCAATGCCTTTGCAATCATAACTCTTTCTTGTTCACCACCACTCATATTATTGTAGTTGTAATTTTTCTTATCCTTCATTTCTACAATGGACAATGCATTTTCGATTTTTTCATGAGATTTAATGTTTTTATCATCAGTGACATTCATCGCTACTATTTCCCATGCAGTTATTGGAAAAGCAATGCTCTTTTCGTGATTGTTTTGCGGAACATATCCAAAACTAAAATTATCTCTTCCTCCAGCAAATTTAATTTCTCCACTATCCGCTTTTAGAAATCCTAAAATAAGCTTTAATAACGTAGATTTACCGGAGCCATTAGCTCCGGTTATACCTACGAAATCTCCCTTTTCAATATTAAAATTTATATCCCTTAATAGTTTCTCGTTTCTATACGAAAAATTCAAATTTTCTACACTAATTATATTATTCATATTATTTTGCTTGTGAGATTGCATCCAAGTTTTTTTCTAACAATGAAAAATAATTATCTTTTCCATCTTCTATTTCTTGAGTCTTAGCTTCAATTGTAGATAACCCAGCTGTCTTTGCATTGATTTCCTTAGCCAAAGAATTTGCAATCTTATCGCTTTCTCCCATTTCATAAAATACTGTATTTATCTTATGTGATTTTGCAAAATTAGTCAATTCTTTCATCTTATTCAAATCAGGTTCAGAATCTGAATTAATACCTTCAATTGGAACTTGATTAATCTCATAATCTCTTGCCAAATATCCAAACGCTTCATGTGGAACTATGAAGTATTTATCCTTTTGTGGAGCTAATACTTCAGCGTATTTTTTGTCTAATTCTTCAAACTTTTTATCTAATTCTTTGTAATTTTTTTCATAGAAATCTTTGTTTTCAGAGTCAAATTTAATAATAGCTTCATAAACATTTTTCATTTGAATTCTAGCTTGTTTTGGACTCATCCAAATGTGTGGATCAAATTCTCCATGGTGATGATGTTCGTGATCATGATCGTGATCTTTTTCTTCATGGTCATGGTCGTGATCTTTTTCCTCGTGGTCATGGTCGTGGTCTTGTTCTTCTTCAGCTTTTATCTTTTCAATATTTGCAGATGAAT
Source organism: Finegoldia sp. P1-F-LS (assembly GCF_052932205.1). Lineage (NCBI taxonomy): Bacteria > Bacillati > Bacillota > Tissierellia > Tissierellales > Peptoniphilaceae > Finegoldia > Finegoldia sp. P1-F-LS. The sequence continues at coordinate 6,582 of NZ_JBRFJH010000014.1, forward strand.
CGACAATTTCTGTATTTTTCAAACTAGATTTAACATCTTCTAACCAACCTTCCAATCCAAGACCATTAACGATAAGCATCTTTGAATCGGATAAGTTTTTAATATCTTGTGCTGTAGGTTCCCACTCGTGAACTGAAGCACCTTTTGGCATAACATTTACTACATCAATTTTATCCTTCGCAATTTCTTTTGCCATGTATTCAATCGGATAGAAACTAACATATAATTTCTTTGAATCTGACTTATCAGTTGATTTGTCATCAGTTTTTTCTTGTTGTTCTTGAACTTTTTGATTGTTAATATCATTATTTTGTCTAGCACAGCCAGAAGCCACACCAATCATAAGAGCTAATAATAAAATTCTATAAATTTTTTTCATAAATCCTCCATATAACTTTCTAATGCAAGTTATTTGCATTATCATTCTAGAGCGTATTTTTTAATTTGTCAAGGATTTTATAAAATATTTTTTAAAATTAAAAAACTCTTCCTAATTTCTAATTAAGAAGAGTTTTTGGTTTATTCAATTTAATTCAAATATTCGTCTATTTCTTCGATGATTTCTTCTTTTGTTTTATCTTCAAAAAATGATGGATCCATGTGTGTTAGAAAATGCCAATCGTCTTTTTCGCTTTTTCTGTAGACTATTGCTTCTCCATCTTCTGATCCGAAGTATGCTCTGTCTACGTCATATCCTTTTTCTTCCAAGTATTTTTTTACTTCGTTGTAGGATTTTTCTCTTGCTTCAATATATGTTTTCACATCTTTGTTAGCTATTACATAAGCATCAACCCTTGTAGAACTATCAACGATTCCATTTCCTTTTTCTGAAAGATTTGGAATTTCTTTCCAGAAGATTTCTGCTTTTCCTTGTTCTGTGAACATGAATTTGGTCATTGGAATTATATTTCCATTGTATTCCAGTTCCAAATAATCATCTAATTTTTCAGGATTGATATATTCATATACAAATCCATCTTCTTCTGTAATCTCATAACAATTTGTTTTCTTGATGAATTCTCTGCCTTCTTCAATTGTGTCAAATAATGCTAATTCAGTTGCTTCGCCATTTTGATTCAATTCTAAAATATACATTTTGTTCTCCTTTATAACTTGATTTTGAATTTTACTTTTTCTTCTTGTGTTTCAATGATTGCATCGATTTTGTAATTGTTGAGCAAGTTGCCAACGATATACAATCCAAGTCCGTTGCTATTTTCTTTGTTCAAATCACAATTTACATCAAACACTTTAGTGGTATCTAATTCGCTTGCCTTTTCGCAAGTATTAATTACTTCAAACCATTCTCCATCTGATTTGATAGTAATTGTCCCATATTCATCAGTGTATTTTACGGCGTTTCCAATCACATTAGATAGTATTATTTTAAGAGCTGATTTGCCAATAAAAATCTGTTCATCTGTAATCTGATTGTCGATTGTGATGTGTTTTTGATTTGCAATTACTTCCTGCTTATTAATTATATCATTTAATATTGGTAAAATTGTTACATTTTCTTCGTCATTCTTTAGATTTTCAATTGATGACAATGTTAGTATTTGCGAAATACTATGTGATAATCCATCAATTATTTTAAGAGATTCGTCAATGTACAAATCCCTGTTTTTGTATTTTCCTATGTTGTACTTCATATTTTCCAAAATTATTTTGAGGCTCGCAACAGGGGTTTTCAGCTCGTGTGATGCTCCTCTGAAGAAATCGTATTTTAATTTTTCTAACTTGATGATTTCTTCGTTTTTTGATTCCAAATCGTCAATTGAATGCAATAATGTAGTGTACAAATCATTTATTTGTGCCTTTAATTGCCCAATTTCATTTGTAGAATCTACTTCCAGTAGTGCTTTTTTGTCCATGTTAATCATTTTATCAGTAACTTGTTTTATTTCTTGTATATTATTATTGATTAGTTTCGCGTATATTAATGAAACGATTGCCGAGAAAATTATGGAAATAATAAGCGAAAACGGAAGAAATCTTAAACTCAAATTTTTCGCATCTCGCTTCATATCGGCTGTTGATACGAATTGAAGCGAAATTTTTTCTCCTGTATTTAGATTAATTTCTCGTTCCTCAATTATCAGTGAATTATTGTCACTTTTTTTGTCAAATCCAATTATTTCTTTAATTTGCAATTCGTTACCGTTGTTTTTGTTTTTAACGTAAGCTTTTATGTCATTGTTATTAGAATAAAAATTTAGCGACTGAGTAACATATCTAATATCTTTATTATTCAATGTCATGGAAATTTCATTTGCTTTTTTATTTATTTCTTGTTTCCTATCTTCCAAATATGTTTTTGGAAATATTAAAAACACCATAAAATGTATAAACAACACAGTAAGTCCTAGTGCTGCGAATATTTGTAGGAACATTTTTGGAAATATTTTTAAATTTTTCATTTTCTCTCCAATTTATATCCGACGTTTCTTATGGTTACAATGCAATCTAATTCTAGTTTTTTGCGTAATTCTTTTATGTAAACATCAATGACTCTGTCAAATGGTATTTCATCAGTTTCTTTCCAAACGCTATCAATTATTTGCATTCTAGTAAGTGCTTGTCCTTCATTTTCTATCATGTATTTGAGTATTTCTAATTCTTTGGCATTTACATCTACTTTTTTGCCGTTTAGTTTAGCAGTGTAGCTTGCAAAATTAACCTCAGTGTTTTTATAATTAAAAGTTTCGTTATTTCCATAATGTTTTTTGATTAATGACTCTATTCTAACTTTGAGGACTGGTAACGAAAAAGGTTTTTCGATGTATCCATCAGCTAGACTTGTGAATGCGTTTATTTTATATTCTTCATCACTGAATGCAGTCAACATTATAGCTGGAATATCACTTGTTTCTCTAATTTTTTTGAGAACATCAAGTCCGTTTATATATGGAAGTTGAATGTCTAATATTGCCAAGTTGATTTCGTTATTTTCAAATATACTTATTGCTTGTTTTCCATCTTCTGCTTGATAGGTTTTGTATCCAAATTCAGACAAAAATTCACAAATCCCTTCTCGTATCATTTTGTCATCTTCTACTACAAGTAAATTCATAATTTCTTCCTCTCTTTTATTTTATTATACAATATTTGGTTTAATTACAAAATTATCGGAGCATTTGCCCCGATAATTCTATTTTGTGTCTATTAATAAATCTTTCGGATTTTTTCTAAGAATATTTGTCGATGAGATAATTAATGAAATCAGCAAAACAATTGTCATAAATATTACTACATACATTAATGCTTTTGTTGATATATTGATATCTAGACTTGTCAATGTTTTATTGAAACCATCAACTTCTGCTCCACCACCAAGTCCAGTCGATGCAGATTGTTTGGCGATCTTATCAGCGATATTTCCTGTCACTTTTTGAAGTATATTATTTCCAATTTTATCTCCTGCAAATCTAGCCAAGAAAAATGATCCTATATATGCTGGTATAGCAACCAACAATAATTCTGTGACAAATTGTCCAAATATTTTTGCTTTTGATATTCCTATAGACAATAATACTGCAATTTCTTTTTTCCTTGCATTCATCCATAAGAACAATAATAAAGCTACTACTAAACCCGCAAACGCAAGTGATCCCACAAATAATTTATCAGCTATTGCATATATTCCACTAATTGATTCTTGTAGTGCTGGATAATTTGATGAACTTTTTATTAAATTATACTCTTGCCAATTTATATCAAGTTTCCCAAGATTTTTCATTACATCTTCTAGTTTTTTGTTACCTTTTACAAAGAATGTCGCATCTTGATAAACAGCTGTGTCTTCGGTATTGCCATAAACTTTGGCTGCTGTATTCAAATCAGTAATTAATGTGTTTTCATACAATTCTTGTGCAGCGCTAACCCCACCATTATTGTGTCCATCAAACAAACCTTTAATTGTAACTTCTACAGTTTCATTGGCTTGTTTTTCATTATCTGCATCAAATAAATTTGATTTTAATTTTAACTTATCTCCTATTTTTAAATGGTTTTTAGCAGCTAAATCTTTGTGCATAAGAATCTTATTCTTATCGTCATTTTTCAAATGTTCACCTTCTACCAATTTGTATGCTCCAGATACAAATTTTGTTTCCTTGGATGATTCGTTGACTCCGGTTAACATTACAGTGCTTTTAAAATTTTTCGCACGCTCTGGTGATTGATTAGCCAAAGTTTCTTGTGTTTCAATTATATCTAATCCATCCAAATCAGCCACGCTATTTATTCTTTTTACATAGCTTTCAATATCAGGTGAATCTGTGATTTTTTTTTATATCTTGTCCTTTGACATTTCCACCACCTCTTGGTGTTCCAGGATTAACTTGACGATTGATTTCCATCGAAAAACTATTTGTGATATTTCCAAAAGTTTTTTCAGATGCTTTGTCTGTAGCATCTTTTATTGATAAACTAATCAAACTTAATGATGACATCAACATTATTACGATTAAAATAATGATTGATTTAAGACTTTTTCTGGTTACATAGGCAAATGCGTTTTTTATCATAATTTCCTCCCTAAATATTGTCAACTACTTCTTGTAGTTTTCTATCCTTTAATTCAAGAACAATATCAGCAGCTTTTGCTACTTCTTTACTATGAGTAACAACTATTACGCACTTATTTCTTTCCATTGCAAGTTTTTTCAATATATTAATAATCTCACCAGCCGTCATATCATCCAAATTTCCAGTAGGCTCATCTGCTAATATTATTGGAGCTTCTGAAACTAAAGCCCTTGCAATTGCAACTCTTTGCTGTTGACCACCGGAAAGTTTCATGACATTTCTTCTAGTTTGACTTTTATCCAGTCCCAATTCCAATAAAATATCTTCTGAAGCATTTTTGTTTACTAATCTTATATTTTCAAGAGGAGTCAAGTAATCTATCAGGTTATAGTTTTGGAAAACTAATGATATATTATTCTTTCTATGATAACTGTGTCCTTTTTCCTCAATGTTTTTATTTTTAAATAAGATTTGTCCAGTATCTGGTGAATCTAATCCTGCCAATAATGATAGCAGTGTTGATTTACCTGTACCCGACTTACCTATTATTGCGTAGAATTTTCCTTGCTCAAATCCTCTGTTGATTAGTGATAAAACTTCTTCATTTGAACTTGAATAACTGTATGATACGTTTTTAATTTCTAAAATATCCATTTTATTTCTCCTAACTTATTTGTGATAAAATTTGTTTTGGTTTTTTTATTAATATTATTCCAGCTGCTATAATTACTGAAACAGCAATTATTATTAAAAGCAATCCGTAGCTTTTAGCAAATACTTCTAATTTATCTGATAATTTATTTATAAATAGACTTGCTGTAAATGATGCATTTTCTGATTTTGTAATTCCTGATGCTATTTGTTTGATGATAAAATCTCCATTAATTAATGAGAACATCGCCGCAGGAATAGATACAAAAACAAGCTCCATTATGAATTGTCCTATTATTTTAAGTTTACTAACCCCAATTGATAAAAGTATTCCTATTTCATAGATTCTTTCTCTTAACCATAATATTAAGATTAGTGATAAGACAACAAGTCCTGCTACCATGATCGAATATGTCATCATTTGTATTATGTGCTTTACACCATTTATCGAATCAATTACTTCTTTGAATGCATTATCATTTTTTTCTATAATATATTTTGAAGAATTTGTAATTTTGTTTTTTATCTGATTTATTACTTTATCCATTGAATCTGAATTTTGTGTATGCAGCAAGATTTTATTGGCAATTTGGTCATTACCTTTTATATTCAATGAATTTTGTGCTGAATTATAATTTACAAACATAGAGTTTTCGCTATAATCTGATGAAAATCCTGTATATTTTTCTTGTTTCTTTCCTGAAAATATCCCAACAATCTCATATTGAGATTCTTTGTTTGCATCCCCATTACCATTCATATTCAAAAATTTTAGACCTATCTTGTCGTGAAGTTTCAGTTTGTTTTTCTTAGCAAATTCTTCATGAACAAGAATCTTATTATCATCATTTTTATCGAGATTCTTGCCTTGTTTTATAGTAAAAACATTGCTTGTGAATAATTGATTGCGTTTTTGATTTGTCATCGCATCTATTGAAACTAGGTTTTTCATATTTGGAGATAAATCTTCACGCATTACTTTTTGTTCACTTTCAACGACATCAGAATTAGTCAAAGTTGCTAAACCTTCATAATGATATGAAATTTCTTTTATATCTTTAATTTGGTTTAATTTCTCAAAATCATTTATTTTAAAGTATCCATTTTTTTCTTTCTTAGTTATTGCAATAGATGAGTTAGACGTTTCATACAATGATTTTTCTAGTGTTTTTTGTGATTTCGAAATACTTAAACAAGCATATAAACATGATAATACGAGTGTTAGAATTATCAGCATTATCAAAGTTCTATTTCGTTTTCTTGTTATATAAAAAATCGCATTTTTTAACATACATTTCTCCTTAATTTTGTTATATGTATATCTTACACCAGTTTTATGAAATGTATATGAAATTCATGGCAATCATAACCACCAGCTTAGCCGGTGGTTTTTTTGTTTCTCTCACTTCGTTCGATCAACACACTTAAGTGCACAATTAAAGGCAGGTTGATAAAATAACCACCTGCCTATATTAGCTAAATATATTCTTAAATTTTTACTTTTATAACCATCAAATCGCTATCCTCAAGAGCCTTAAGAGCATGGATTTCATTAGGATCCATTGTGATTATATCACCTGGGATTATTATCTGGTTTCCGTTCTCTCCCTTAAAATCTACCTTGCCGTTATAAATTACAACTACTACACTTTTATCTGACTTGTGACTTGGTATTTCTTCGCCCTTTTTGATTTGTAGATGGGTTATTTGTAAATTATCCTCATCCACCAAATGCTCAAATTTGCCGTTTAAAATATTCGCACTTATTTTTTTCATATTTTCTCTCCTTGTTGATGACCATTACCATAAAAAATGATATACAATAAATTTTTACAAACACAATTTATCTCAGCTTTTTTACAATTTTCTTTAAGTCAGGCAAAACCTCCTCTCTAAAAAAAGGATTTTTTGATATCCACCTGTTGTTTAGTGGACTTGGGTGGACTATTGGGAAATATTCTGGCAAAAATTCTTTGTAAGATTTTACTGTTTCAGTTAAATTTTTCTTAAATTTATCCTTCAAATAAAACTTTTGAGCATAGGCTCCTATCAAAATGGTTAACTTTATATCCTTCAATTCATTTAATAATAGTGGATGGTATTCTTCTGCAATAAAAGATCTAGGATCCTTATCGCCAGATTTTCCCTTTCCAGGATAATAAAAATCCATTGGAATTATAGAAAAATCTTCATTATGGAGGATGTCTTCCGATATCCCCAACCATTTGACAAGATTTTCCCCACTCTTATCATTAAATAAAATACCAGTTTCTTCAACCTTTCCCCCAGGAGCTTGCCCAATTATCAAAATTTTTGATTTTGGATTTAGCTGGAATATTGGGTTAATTCCTCTATTTGTGTAGATTTCATTCCTGCGATCTTCTCTTAATTTTTTAATAATGAGTTTTTCTTTCATAATTTTGTCATCACTTTCATTAGAATTAGAACCTTACCAAGCTTTAGGACGAGTAACAATTTTCTTAAAAAATCTATTCTTAGCCTAGTAAAAATTTTAACCTACATTAGATTATTACCCATTTTTATCTTGACTCTAATCATGAATTGCATAATCTACTATCATTCCTTGTGATGTTAGATTTTCTTTTATAAATCTTTCGACTAGGTTTTTATTTTCACCTAAAGATAATTCTTTTGTTAGTCCTATTATAAATTATCTTGCTAGTTGTGCATTAGAATTTTTTTCTTGATTTTTTATTTGCCTTAATCTTTCTTCTGTATCGTCTATTTTATCTTTTTTCCCTTGCTCCTATGTCAAAAATCCTGTTTTTTTCAAAAAGTATTAATTCATTATTTATAAGTTTTTCATTATTAATGTTAATCTCGCCTTTTAAAACAAGATATATTCTTTCTTCAGCATAAAACTCAAGGGAAATATCCGTGTTTTGGTCAAGACTCATAAGTAAAATATGACAATCACATAAATCTAAGAGTTTCTTGCTTATAGTTTGATTTTCTTTTATAGGCATGACCTCTTCTGGTGTAAATGTTTTTCCCTTACTGATATTTTTCATTTTAATCTCCTACTATCCTAATTGGTATTACAGACTCATATTCTTTCTCATATTTTTTATTTTTTCAAGTATAACCTCTACGCCAAATGCTTCTTTCATATTTTCCTTGCAGATAATATCAGAAGTTTTGCCTATTTTATGTCTAGCATTTCCCATTAACATCAAACATTTATCCGATATTTCAAGAGCATGGGCTGGGTAATGAGTATTTATAATAACACTAATATTGTCTACCTTGGATAGTTTTTTGATTAATGAAATTATTTTAAGCTGATTTTTAAAATCAAGACCACTTTCTGGCTCATCTAATATGATTAAGCTTGGGTCTGATATTAAGGCTCTGGCTATTAGAACCATCTGAAGTTCTCCTCCACTCATCACAGAACATGACTTGTCTTTAAGGTTTTCTATAGCTAAGCTTTTCATAATATCATTTGCCTTCTTATATTCTCTAGCACCTGGTTTTGCAAATGGTGTAAGTTTACTAGAAAACCCTAACACTACCATATCAATTCCAGAATATTCAAAAGAAAATGATCTTTTTTGAGGAACATATGATATCTTGTGCCATAAGTTTCTTCTATTAAAACTTGTAATATCTTTTTCATCCATAAAACTATTTACTAGTTTCTATTTTTCAAAATCACATATCCATCTTATAAGGCTAGTCTTACCAACACCATTGGGCCCTAAGATAGATAAAACCTGACCTTGAGCCAGACTAAAAGATAAATTCTTAAATAATTCATGATTTTTATCATAATAAAATCCTGCATTTTTTACTTCTAATTTAATTGAACCCACCCCCAGTTTTTCTAATTAGGCTTATAAAAATTGGAGCTCCAATTATTGCCGTAAGAACTGAAATAGGTAGTTCTATTACAGAAACCGTTCTTGATAAAGCTTCTATTAGTACCATAAGACTTGCTCCTAAAGATATGCTAAAAGGTAGAGTAAGAGTATTATTAGCTCCCACAATCATCCTTGCCATGTGAGGAATTATCAAACCAATCCATCCGACTTGCCCACACATTGATATAGCTGGTCCATTTGTGCCAACTGTAGCAAATCCTACACACGGAATCCCTGTCTTTTTAAGAGTTTCATAGAGTTCTTTATTCCAAGCATTGAAAAAAATAACATCTGGTTTAAGCTTCATTATTTCCTCAATATTAATGTCAGATTGAGCTTGAACTGTATTTTGGCTATCAAGAAGCTCTGGAGCTATATCCTTTAAAACTGTATTTGAAATTACTTGCTTTAGTGAACCAGCATATCCTACGATGTATGGAGCCTTTCCATGATGATAAGCCATATAGGTAGATAAAATAGGTATCTGATCTATTACTATTATTTCAACTTTCTCTGGAACTTCTACCTCATTACCTGCATGATCTGTAATTGTCCTAACTTTTTTATTTTTATCCTTAGTTTCTTCCTTTTTCTCAGCTTGAGTCATTTCCTTGCTTTCTGATTTTTGTTCAGTTTTTGTATTGCCACAAGCAGTTATACCTGATAAGACAAGCACTGTCAGACATAAAATTAGTGATATTTTTTTATAACTTTCATCTAATCCTCCTTTTTACTTGCTAAAACTACATAAGAAATTTTTGTATTTTTAGACCTCTCTAACATTTTTACAAATCTATCCCTATTTTCTTCTGAATAAGCATTTTTATAAAAATTTGCAGCCCCTACTGGCCCCTCATCTTTTATGATCGTATCCCTGTCTAAGAGAAGCATCCTACCAGTCCTTTGTGAAAAAGGTCTAAAAGAATTTTCTATAAATAGCTTGTTCCAATTTTCTACGGTTAGAGGATACACATTCATGTTTGTAAATTTCGAAAGTTGCCTTCTTATATCTTCGCTTTCATTTTCTACTGCTACATCATGAGTTAATAAATAGCCGCCCTTTTTTAAAACCCTGTGATAATTTTTAAGAGCCTTTGCTTTTTCTTCATTTGGAAGCATGGTGAGCATTGCCTCATTAATTATTAAGTCAAATGTTTCATCCTCAAAATCCAACTTTAAGGCATCTATATTCATAACTTCAATTTCTTTTTCTAAGCCTAAAAGCTTTATATTCTCTAGGGCTTGATCTATGACAACTTGGTCATTGTCTATACCTATTACTTTGCATTTATATTTCGTATAAACTCTTATTAGGTTATCTCCTCTATTGCAAGCAACTTCCAAAACTTGCATATCTTTATCTATCTGTACCTGATCAAGCAACCAATCAGTCATAATACCGCCGCCTGGTCTGAGTCTTGTTCTTCCAAGCATCTTTAAAAAATCATGTCCAAAAACAATTTTATTTTTTTCCATTTTATCTTCCTCCTTGATAATAATTATCATTACATTTATAATTATATCATGGATAATTTTTATTGCAGTTGCTAAAGCAACAAGAAAGGATTTTATGGAAAAAATTATTGTGAAAAGTAAATTATTTTATGGTTTAGACGAAAGTACTATACACCACATACTTTCTTGTATTGATCATAAAATCTTAGTTTTTAGTAAAGGCGGATACCTATATGATTTTTCTAAGGGATTTAAGGCAGGTATAGTTTTAAAGGGAAGAATTGATCTATCTACAATAGATGATGATAAAGAAATTATAGATAGAATTTATGAGACTTCAGATTCTTTTTCTTTAAATTTTTCTTCCCTAGCTGATAGACTCATAGTCGCAAAAAAAGATTCTGAAGTTTTAGCACTTGATGTTAGCAAAATCTTTGAAGAAAATAAAAGGTCTTGTTCAATCAGACCGATTTTTATGGAAAATATTATAAAATTGTATGATGAGCAAATTTCATACTTAACTTACAAATTAGATATATATTCTAAGCCTAAGATTAGGGAAAAAATTAATATGTATATAGATAGGTATGGAAAAGATTACCTATTTTCAAATAAATTATCCAGAGAGGACTTAGCTAAATTTTTAGCTTGTAATAGGCCTGCTCTTTCAAGAGAGTTATCTCTTATGAAAAAAGAGGGATTAATATAAAAGTATTACTCATAAGACTAATTAAATATAAACAAAAATTACAAAAAATCAGTCCTAAGAGAATACGGATCTCATTTTAAACTCAAATGATATTTTTAGCTGTATAACAAACAAATCTCCATAATGAATTAGGTTCTTTTTCCTAGACTTTTACCCTTGAAAATTTCTATCTTTTGGTATCCTATCTGCTTCAAATGATAAGCCTGTTTTATATAAATAAACGGGAAGTCCTACTAAGGTTTCAGCTAAAACTCTCACACATGAATAAGCTGCTATTATCTGCATGGCAGTAAATTTATTGACATTTCTAATATTTTTTGTTCTTCCAAATAAAAAAGACAATAGAGTTTTTAATATCTATCGTCTGATATCATCTAATAATTAATTTTCTTTAAATTGATTTTATTATATAGTTTAATAATTCTACTAATGAAATTGTAAAAATTAAACTGTGATTTATAACAAACCCCAGTTTCATAATGAACTGACCCCAAAAAGTTGGACCCAAAACCAACTTAGAGGAGGTCAGTTTTTTCATGAAAAAATATAGTACAGAATTTAAGATGAAAATAGTACAAGAATACTTAAATAAAGAAGGAGGATATAAATATTTAACTGATTAATATGGACTTAGTGATCATTCAGTAGTCAGAAGATGGGTTAATTCATACAAAACACAAGGATATGAAGGCTTAAAAATTTCTAGAAAAATTAATAGCTACTCTTTCGAATTTAAGAAAAATGTAGTAAAGTTGTACTTAACAGGAGAAATGTCCTATCAAGAACTTTCTAATCAATTTAAGATTAATAATCCAGCAATCATTGCTAGATGGGTAATTGATTTTAGAAATCAAGGACTTGATGGACTTAGACCTAAAAAGAGAGGAAGACCTTCAAGCATGACTAAAGATAAAAATAAAAATAACGAACAAGTAAAGAAAGAATATTATAAGGAAGAAATAGATGAAATTGCTGAACTAAAAGATAAGCTTTACTGGGCACAAATGGAAATAGATTTTCTAAAAAAAAGATGGAATTAGAGGACGAGGAAGATCAGAAAATGAGAGAATGGCTCGAATAATTGACTCATTAAGAGAAAAATATCTATTAAAAGATTTGCTTAGCTATTTAAAATTCCCTAAGTCAACATACATGTATTGGAAAAAAAGATTTGACAGAAAAATAAAGATGAAGCCTTTGAGAATCAAATCAAGAAAATAAGAAAAGATAATCCAAACTATGGATACAGAAGAATACATGCAATGCTTAGAAGAATTGGTCTTGTAATAAACAAGAAAAAAGTTCAAAGACTGGTACAAAAACTAAAGCTTCAAGTTAGAAATTTTGCACGTAAATCAAGAAAATATTACTCATACAAGGCAACAGTGGGTAAAGTAGCACAAAATAGGATAAAAAGAAGATTTAACACTTCTGTAGTACATCAAAAAATCACAACAGATACAAGTGAATTTAAATACTATGAAACAGATAAATCTGGGAATATGCAAGTAAAAAAACTTTACTTAAATCCTTTCTTGGATATGTTTAATGGAGAAATCATTAGCTATTCAATAACAACTTCACCATCATTAGAGGCAATAATAAGGCCTCTTGAAGAAGCGATAGAAAAGACTTCAGACTGCAAATATAAAAGAATCTTTCATTCGGATCAAGGCTGGGCGTATCAATTAAAACAATATACTAATAGGTTAGAAAGTGATGGAATTTTGCAGAGTATGTCAAGAAAAGGAAATTGCTTGGATAATTCCCCTATGGAAAATTTCTTTGGAATATTAAAACAAGAAATTTACTATGGTAGAACGTTTAAATCATTTGACGAACTAAAAAATACAATAGAAGAATATATAAAATATTACAATGAAGATAGAATAAAAGAAAAACTTGGATATTTAAGTCCAGTTGAATATAGGAAATTGAATGCAGCTTAGCTGCGATTTCCCCTAGGGGAAATATGAGGACAAAAAACCAGAGACAAATATTTCTAGATGTCTCTGGTATAAAATCCAACTTTTTGGGGTCACCTTCTTGCTATCTTTATTTTTAATGGTTTTTTAGTTATTTTATTTTTGACCTTTTATTAGCGTTTAAGTATTGATTTTTAAATGAAAAGAGAGACTCGAGTTAACAAGTCTCCCCAAAATTTGACAAATAGCCTATTTTAATCATTATCTCTTTGCATCAATAATAATTCTACTTTATTTATTTTATTAATAGCAATAATTGAAGATATTGGACCTAACAAGGTTCCCAAAATTATTACTATTATTAACATTAAAATCATAAGGAATATATTCGGTCTTAAAAAAGGCATTTTCAAAAGTGATGAAAATATATTATTGAAAGTTATACTTAAAACAAAGGAAAGCACAGAACCTATGACTGCACCTGTTCCATTAATTAGCATAGATTCAATAAGAACTACTTCACTGAGTTTTTTCTTTGTTGCTCCTAATATCCTTATGGTTGCAAATTCTCTTTTCCTTTCCTTAACTGATAAGGTATTTACAAGACTTAAAATAAAGAAAGCTAGTATCCAAATCAAAGCTATCAATATATACACATATACAAGCATGTTTTTTGCTGAATCTGAAACTTCTGTCATTATTTTTTTTGGCAATAAAGGATACACTTTTTCTTTTTTAAATTCTTCCTTAATAAGTTTTTGAATTGTTTTTGGATCTTTGTTTTTTTCAACTTTTACTAAAATAGAAGATATATCATCTTTTTTTGCCACCGGATGATTAATTATCTTTTCATATTCCTTGGCTAATCTATGAGTTTCTTCTATTGTCATAAAAACTGAATTATCAAAACCCATGCCAGTTTTTGCAAGCCTACCTTTTATCTCAAATTCTTGATTAAAAAATTTAACCTTATGATTAATAGTCCCCACAATGTTAGCACCTACAACAACTTGCCCAGCTTTAATTGGAGTTTTAATCTGTTTTTCAAGCCAAGGTTTAACGCTAAAGTCATCAGAAAAGTCAATTCCTATAACTTGAATGGGAAAAGAACAGCATCCAGCAGAAAGTGTAGATAGATAAACTTGACCATAGGCTTTTTCAACTCCTGGTATTTTTTTTACTCTATTTAATATATCCTTGTCAAAAAAAAATGTATTAGGTTCTCCCCTTAATATTGCACCTGTAATTTTGGAATCATAACCTTCTGGGACTACTATAATGTCTGCTCCCATCCTATCTGATAGAGATTTCATGCCGTTTTTAAGAGAAAAAATTATAAATGATGACATGAATAAAATAAAAGTTAAAATTCCTACAAGTAAAATCAAGGTAATTGACCTTGCCTTTTTATTTTTTATATTCTTTTTTGCTAAATTAATTGTGTATAAATCTTTCATTATTTTGCACCATCAAGAGCATTATTGCAAGCTTCTATAAATTGCTTGTAAGTTTGTGTTGCCCCCGAAATAACATCCACTCCTTCAGGATTTCCTTTTTCCACTAATCTATCTGGATATGACTTTGCAAGATTTATAGCTTGTTGGGCTATCTTATATAGTCCTTCATTTTGGCTTTGACCATAAGATTCATCCTTTTCTTTTCCATCTCCATCAATGTTTTGCATTGTACAAGATTCAATCTTATTGTCTTTAACACTTATATCCACCTTTACAAGTCCGCCTCTTTCATCTTTGGCAGATTCTCCATGATATGTGCCGTCTTTATAGCTTACACTTAGGGCTTCTTCTTTTTTATCTGCTCCACAAGCAACTAAGACAAGCCCCAAAGAAAAAATTATTAATACATTTAAAATTTTTCTCATATAAACTCCTTAAGTTTTGCATCTTTTTTTACAGAATCAAGAACCGGTCTTTTTCTTTTCATTTTTTCTTCTTTTGAAATTTTACCATGTTCAAGAGTTATCATTCTTTCAGATTCTTCGCCGACTTCAGGGTCGTGAGTTACAACAATAATTGTTGATCCTGCATTGTGAAGTTTTTCAAATATGTCAAGAACTATATATTCATTCTTTTCATCCAAATTTCCTGTGGGCTCATCGGCTAAAAGAATTGTAGGATGATTAATAAGAGCTCTAGCTATGCACACTCTTTGTTGTTCCCCACCTGATAATTGGTTGGGTAAGTGCTTGGCTCTATCAGCAAGACCTACTGCAGCCAAAGCTTCCATTGCTTCTTGTGCATCTGGCATAGAATGATAATATTGTGACATCATTACATTTTCCAAAGCACTTAAATAATTAACTAAATGAAATTGTTGGAAAATAAGTCCTATCTTATCCCTTCTAATAACTGTTAGTTCCTTAGGCGATTTTTTTGCTATATCTTCACCATCCAGAATAACTTCGCCAAGTGAAGGTTTATCCATGGCGCCAATAATATTCATCATTGTTGTTTTACCAGAACCTGATGGACCCATTATAGAAATCCATTCGCCCTTTTCTACACTTAAATTGATTTTGTCAAGGGCTTTAAGTTCACCATAAATTTTTGAAACATCTACTAGTTTTAATATATCCATAAAATTCCTTTCTATTCTCCACGAAGCACTAAAGCTGGATCAATATCAACAGTTTTAGATACTGGTATTAAAGATGCAACTATAGTTATTACTATACATACAATAATTGTCATAGGTACTAAAAGAGGCAAGAAACTTACCTTTCTAGCAAATACCGAAATACTTACTCTATTGGCAAATATATATCCTAATGCAACACCTAAAAGTCCACCAAAAACCCCCAAAAATGCTCCTTCACCTAAAAAGTCAACAATTACTGAGGAATTTGTGGCACCCAAAGCTTTCTTAAGACCTATTTCTTTACGCCTTTCAGTTACAACAGCCATCATTGTTGTGGATACACATATCATCATTATGAATAATACTATTATCGTTACAATGAAGACAAGAGCTTGTAATTTGTTCAAAACTATATCTTGTGAGGCGGTAACTCTTTTTACCATTTGTGGAGTTAGAGATCCATCCTTTTTTGAAATATTTGATACTATTTTTGAAAGTTCATTTTGTTCAGTTTCTATTGAATATTCTACGACATCAAAATTTTTGTCTTTAACAAGCTTTGAAATATCATCAATACTCATAAAAATAAGTTCTTCTTCTTTACCACCTGTTGTCACAACTCCTGAAACAACAAAATTAGTATTTATAGAACCTTCTCCATGAACTTTGGGAGTATTTATAATAATTTTATCTCCCTCTTTTAATTCCAAAGCCTTTGAAACTTCATTACCTATTAAAACTTCTCTCGATTTTTCAGGCCATGAACCGTCAATAAGCCAGTATGGAGAATTTTCTTTCGCTCCCTTTAAATCTGTACCTGCAAGCATATAAGGTTGTTCATTAATTTTTGCATTTGTATAAATATAGGGTGCCTGACCGACAAGCTTTCCTGAAGGAATTAACGATTTAACTTCATCTAACTGTTCATTGGTAATTTTTTTATCAGGGTTAGTGGGAATTACCAACATATTTGCACCATAAGACCTAAACTCCTTACCCATTTGTCTAGGAATATCATAGTAAATAGTAACAAGTCCTGAAATAATTGTTGCTCCCATAGCTATAGCAAGTAGTGCTGTTAACATTCTTGCACGTCTCCTTGCCAAGGAAGTCATTATCATTTTTAAGTAAAATTTATTTTTACTTTGTTTATCTGCCATGTAGTACCTCCGTTGGATTTAAATTCAAAAGGTATCTTATAGCTGGTATTGACCCCAATATTGTAACAAGAATAATAAGTATTGCTACAATAGGAACTACCATAGCTGTTGGAGCTATTGCTGAGCCGAAAACTGTTAGACCAATAATCTGAGTAAGTAGCAGACCAACACCGTAACCTATAACTGTTCCAAATATCGCTGTCAAAATTATTTCCACAAGAATTATGCAAATTATCCTTCCATTTGACGCCCCTATAGCTTTTTGAAGTCCAATTTCATTAGATCTTTCCATTACAGATGCTGTAATAAGATTGGAAATACCAAAGCCTGAACCAATCAAAGTTAATACTGTAATTAAAACCATAAGAAGAGTAGTCTTATTTAAAATATCTCCTTCACTTTCTGCAACTTGGCGAATTGGCTTAGCTACAGAATCAGTCATTACTTCTGTTATTTGATAACAAATAGCAGAAACATAAGCTGTACAATACCATACTTCCCTTTCCTTAATAGTTAAAGATAGTGGGTTTTTGGCAGCCTTTCTTGCTAAGTCATTGTCTGGTGTAGTAAGAGCTGATATTTCAACTTTATTTACAACTCCAGTAACTCCAGCAAATTCTTGTGCTGTTTTTAAAGTAGAATATATAAATGCATCTTCATCAGAACCCGATGAGAAAATACCCTTAACTTTTAATTTTTTGTCTAAATTATTGCTTTTTAGTTGGATTTCATCACCAACTTTAAATCCATTTCTGTCTGCAAAAATCTTTCCAAGCATAACTGAATCGCTATCATTTTCTGATAACCACTTGCCTTGAACTTCCCACCAGTTTTTAAGTCTAATCATACCAGTATCAACTGATTCTCCAGTAGGCAGATTCATATGATTATTAAACCATGTTCCTACCATCTTAGTATGTTTAGAATCATTATTACAAGAAACCCAAGTGTTAAGATATGGCGTATAGTCTACAATATTGTAAGCCCAAAAAATAGTTTTAATTTTAGGAAGTTCTGATTCCTTTAAATATTTTTGAACCTGCCCCTCTTTTTCTTGCATGCCATACAAATCATCAAGAAGGGAAGCTTCCTTCGGCAATACATTAATATTTGCTCCATAGGTCTTTAATTCTTGATTAACTTTATCTCCAACGCCAAGCATGGTATTTAACATTGAAGTGGCAAGAGAAGCTCCAAGGGCAACTGTAAATGCAATAAGAACCATTTTTCCCTTTTGTCTAAAAAGCGCTCCTTTAACTATTCTCCAAAACATAAGCCCTCCTACTTAAATACATAAGACAATGCGTCAAGATCTTTTGGCGCAATCTTTATCTTTTTATCATGGACAATGTATGGGAAAGGTATCGGGTTACATCCACCCTTAAAACCTATTGTACCCCTATTCATTACAACGTCGCACAACTTACAAATAACATCATCGCCTCTTTCAAAATATCCAGATGGACCACATATCTCGCAGGCATCAAGTACAACTCCATAGGTACCTCCTGATTTTTTAATGCAGAAAAATCTCATTTGTGCACCATCCTTTGCCTTATACAAATATCTGTGCAAATGCATATCCTCTAAGCTACTTAAAGGAATAACAATCATTCCATTTTCAGTTTGATAATCTTCAGGTGGTGAAAGGGCCTGTTCCTTATTAGCATATGCCTTTCCAAGCGTTAATGAAAAAGTATTAATAAATAGAACAACAAGGAAAAAAATTGCCCAACGTTTTTTATTCTTCATTCTATACTTTATTTTTCTTAACTGAGCGCTATTGCTATAATCTTCATTAACTTTAATATTTTGCTTATATAAAATTACTGGAATAGCTGTCATAATTAACATTGTTGCAAATAAAAACACATTTTCGTGATTAGCTATAAATGCAATAACTCTAAAAAAGTTAACATTTCTAGGAATAATCCCTTTAGAATAAAATCTTTGAATTATGACGTTAAATTGGCTTATACCTGAACATATCAAGCTCAAAA
Organism: Finegoldia sp. P1-F-LS; assembly: GCF_052932205.1. Lineage (NCBI taxonomy): Bacteria > Bacillati > Bacillota > Tissierellia > Tissierellales > Peptoniphilaceae > Finegoldia > Finegoldia sp. P1-F-LS. The sequence goes on from NZ_JBRFJH010000014.1 coordinate 25,494, forward strand.
AAACAATAATCTTTAAGTTTTTACCTTCAAGTTTAACTGAAGACTTATATATGGCAAGTCCTGATAAAATCATCATGATTATCCCAAAAACAAAGCCTAAAATCCTAAAAAGTACAATAGTTGAAACAGCACTTTCGCCATAATATACAAATTTGTTTGATTGGTTAAATACATACGGTAAATAATAAAAACAAATTCCTACAAGATAAACAACAACCGATGATGAAATGAAAATATCATAAATTTTAGCGTTTATCTTATCTTCAAATATCATAAAAATTAATATTAAAAATACTGAGATAACTATGGGTACCATAGACCAGAAATTCAATTCTGTTCTATTAATAAAATTAGGTATATTTCTTATAATTATTGAAACAATTGCTGCAATTACCCCTAAAACTAAAGAAATTATAATAACATACTTTTTATATTTGCTCTCTTTAGTTGTATAATAGGCAAGTATTAAAGAAATCATTAGAGAAAAGGCTATTCCCGCCTCTATAACTTTAATAAAAATTTTTAAAATAATTTCACCCCCCATAAATGCATATAAGGGGAAATTGAATTCCCCTTTAAAATATTAAAAATTTCAAAACTTTACCATTGTGGTCCGTTCCATTCGAAGTCAGTCCATTCTGCAACAAGTGGTTCTGTCCAGAATCTACCTGTTACACCAGTTTCTTTATCTACGTGTAGTAAGTAGTCATTGCCTGGTGCAGATACTTCGAATTTTACATCATAAACGCCAACACCTTCGTCAAATTTAACATTTGCACCATAGTGCGGACCATCAGATGCGTTCATTGGCATGAAAGCTACTTCTTGAACATGGTTTGAACCTTTCTTTTGTAAATAAGCTTTTACTTTTAACCATGGAACAAAATCACCAACACCATAGCCTAATGTTGAACCTTCTTTTGATGCTGTAATGTCAGCTTCAATATGGCAGTCAGCTTCTTCTTTAGGAATTGAGTTTCCTGCTGGTTCCATATCAACTGGTTGGAAATATACACCAGAGATTACTAAAGGTCCTTTAGTTTGGTCATCGCCAATTGGAAATTCTTCAAATCCTTTATCTTGTCCTGGAGCTGCAGCTTTTGCGTCTCCTGCTTCTTTCTTGTTTTCTTCAGCTGGTTTTTTTTCTTCTGTAGAAGTTTTAGCTGTATTATTAGCTTTTGTATCTTCTTTTTTACCACAAGCTGTAAACATTAATGCAAACACAAGTGTCATAACAACAAGAAATAAATTTTTCTTTTTTAACATAATACCCTCCTATTTTTTTTCTTGGCTGGCTTCAAGCTCAGCTCTAATTTTTTTGTTTCTATTATTTTGATAGATAACAGAAACAATGGTTACTACTAATAGAATAATTTGTGGAATAAGATTTTCATACCTATCGTATATACCTATAACTTCAGCAGACCATCCATTCATCCAAGGAACTATAGTTCTGCCAATTACATCTGCTTCTTGTAATTCTCCTATGCCCTTTCCTAAGAAAGACAAGCAAAGTATAAACATTAGCCAAGAAGTAAATGTAAAGAATGGTTTTAATGGTAGCCTTACAGAAACTTTAGCAATTAAATAATATACAATTGCAAGTATTATGGCGGCAACTAAAAGTCCAATCCACATATGCATAGGATTTTCAGAAATGCCTGTTCTCATACCTTGGAAAAACAAAATAAGTTCTGCACCCTCTCTTGCTACTGCCAAGAATGAAGTGAAAGATAAGGCAAAATAATTACCCTTGGAAACAGATTGTTCAACTTTGTTGTTAATGTATCTATTCCAAACTTCAACTTCAGATTTAGAAAGCATCCAATTGGATACATAAAATAGTACGATAACAGCAAGAAACATCGCAATTCCTTCGAATATTTCTTGTCCCATTCCAGACTCAACTTCTCCCACTGTATTGGCGATTATATTAAATACTCCAGCTAGGACTACTGAAAAAACAATGCCTAGCAAGGCTCCAATATATACACCTTTTAAATAATTTCTATTATTAGTCTTTGATAAATATGCTGCAATAGCAGCTACAACTAAAATGGCTTCAAGTCCTTCACGAAGTGTAAGACCAAGAACTGCAAAAAATGTGCCATATCTTTTTAGCAGCTCTCCCAACAATTGACCTGTTGAAAGGCTGTTTGCATCTTCTTGATTTTGACCACTGGACTTAGAATCTCCAGAGGTTCCATCAAGCGTATGAGCATCCTCATGAAGATAAGTTATAAGTGCATCAATTTCATCTTTAACTTCTTTTGGGTTTGCATCTTCTTTGATAGAATTTTTTGCCCTGTAAAATTGATGTTCAACCATTGAACCCCTTTCACCTGAAATTGCAGACATAGTTGTTTTTTCAAATCCAATTTTTTCATAGAACTTAAAGTAAGCAACATTGATTGCATCTGTGGCTGCTTTTTTAGCATCCTTATCTCCAGGCTTGTAAACTTCCACAGCTTTTTGTAAATGTTCTGACATAGCATCAGCGACTTCAACCCAGTTACTATAATTTGTTTCTGCTGCAAAAGCATGCGTGAAAGTGAGGCTAATAATGACTACTATCATTGCGAAAATGCTAGTCCCTTTTTTTAATAAATTCATCTCTATCCCTCTTTTTTTATTAAACTTCCATCTTCCATTTGGAAAAGTGTATTGCCATATTTTAAAATATCAAGCTCATGAGTAACTATAATAAGTGCAGTACCTTTAGAATTTATTTTTTTTAATAAATCCATTATCTCCATAGTAGTGTTTTTATCCAAATCACTTGTAGGCTCATCTAAAATCAAAAGTTCCGGCGAATTAATCATAGATCTGGCTATCAGCACTCTTTTTAGCTCTCCTCCAGATAAATTTTTAGGAAAATCATCTTTCAAATGCAAAATTCCCATCTCATCAAGTAGCATAGCTGCTTTTTCATAAGCAGAGTCATCTCTTTTAAATAGATAATAAGGAAGAGACACATTCTCTAAAACATTTAAATTTGGAAGTGTTCCTAGACTTTGTGGCACAAAACCTATGATTTCATTCCTATATTTGCTAATTTCTCTATCAGAAAAATCACTCATATCTTTGCCCTTAGCAAAAATTTTACCTTCAGTCGGCTTTAATAAACCAGACAAAAGATTTAAAAAAGTTGACTTCCCTGAACCACTTCTGCCAATTATATTGACAAAATCTCCCTCATTCAAGGTAAAGTTTACATTTTTAACTGCAAAAAGTGTATTAGAACCTCTCTTAAAACTCTTGCTTAAATTTTCAGCTTTAATTATTGATTCCATTATGAATTTCTTTCTTTCATACAATAATAAATATTAACTAAAACCAATATGCCTGACAACAATGTGCAAAGCGGAATGGTTTTTGCTCTGCAAGCCATATCGGCTTTCATGCATCCACCAATAAGTACATGAGCGTTTAGTATCTCTAAAATACCAATTGCTATATTTGAAATAGATAATCCTAAAGATATTTTTGAATCTTTAACTACAATAAGAATAATTGCTAATACTAAAATGACTGCTCCAATACCTATAGTCATATTTCCCATCCAATGGCATTTCATGAACATCCCATTTTCCATAGGAGGACAAACGGGTGTTATAAATTTTGGTGCAAACACTAACAAAAAACCTATAATAGCAGAAATATATCCTACAATCTTCTTCCTACTCATTTTAATCATCCTTTCTACTTATCTTTATTAATAACATTGTAATATAAAAACGTGTTTATTTTTTTATAATTACCAGTCTTTTTTTCAATAGTTACCCCTGGCCAGTTACCAACATATTGGTTGGAACCAGTGAGGCCGTTAAAAAGTGTTGGCTTACCACTATTGGGCTTGCCGGCAAGTGCAATAGCAATAGCCATCTTAGTTCTCCTTCTTTTCTATTTCTTCAATTGCAATTAATTCAGCATCTGCTTTTCTAATGCTAAGTTCATAATGTCTAATATTAATTTGCACAGGGTCGCCAAGTGGCGCCACCTTCCTTATGTAAATTTATGAATTTTTTATAATTCCCATGTCCATTATCCTTCTTTTCAAAGGACCAAAACCATTGATTTTTTTAACGATGTAGTATTTTCCTACAACTGCATCTCTTAAAGTATGCAGTTCTTACATCTCCTCTACTAATATTTTTTTCGCTATATCTTTTCCGATTGCAACTCTTGAATCTTTAACATATACAATTAAATTACTATCGTTCTCATTAAGAACTTTTATAACTACATCTTTGACAAAACCAAGATTCGCCAGGTGGGACTCAGTTACATTACTATCTCCTAAAGACTTAATCCTTAAAATCTTATAATTAACATTTAAGGGTGCCATTACTAAGCTAAGTATCTAACCTCTCGTTTCTAGTTTTAATTTTATTAAAATAAATTAATACATGAATTTGATTATCACTTTCATAATTATTATAACATAGGAAATTAAAAATTTAAAGCAATTTTCCATTTTTTTAAAAAAGGGCATATTTTTAAGATTGAGAATATTTTTAATTTATCTTTCTTATGTTGCCTTGTATATGATAATTTTCTTTTTTTATTGGCCTATATAATAGAAGAACTTTAATAAAAAAGGCTCATTTATTCTTTGTTAGATAGTAATTTTATAAATAAAACTTATTCTCAAAATAATTTATTTAATAGAAATGCTCTCAAAAATCCCATCTTCCAGCAATATCATAGGTAACCTAATGAAGTTATACATTTCAGATTGCCTATTATAAAAATAATCAAAATTCATCCCTACCTCCTTTCTTTGAAATAAAAAAAGACGACAGAATTATTGCTTTCTATCGTCTACGATTGTCTAATATTTATTTTTTTCAAATTGATTTTATTGTATAGTTTAATAATTCTAATAATCCAATAACATATATACTTAATTTAGGTAATCCAAATGGACTAAATAAAAATGCTAAGATTAGTGCTTCAATTACAATTTGCTTGTCTCCTTGAAAAATGCTAGCTAATCCAATTACAAAAATCAAAGTAGAAACTACGCTTAACAACGCAGTACTCAAACTTAATATGAAGGTTAAAAAAGCTA
>NZ_JBRFJH010000015.1:0-23325 GCF_052932205.1 Finegoldia sp. P1-F-LS
CTACAAAATCTTCAAATAATGGTTCAACTTTTACTTTTGATAAGTCTAATTTCTTAGCTTTTGTATTGTCTTCACCATCTTTTGAACTATCAGAAGAATTATTTCCAACTGGCTTCATTGTTGGGAAAATCCCCTCTACTTTAGATAATTGTCTAAATCTCTATAAAAGTCTATTTTATGGTACTTTTCCATTTACGACAATTTGCTAACTCTCTATAAGTGCCTATAGATTTCTAGCAAATTGTCGTAAATTTGTCGTAAGCTGTCGTAAATTCTAAAATATAAATTTCATCGCTTTTTCAAATTCTCCCATCTGTTCTATCTTAAAATCTTCTGTTGCATCTACATATATATCCATTGTTGTACTAATATCAGAATGACCTAGAATAGACTGCATTGCTTTTGTATTTATATTTTGTTCATTAAGCCTTGTAGTAAAGGTGTGTCTGAAAATGTGATTGCTTAAATGTGGAACTAATAGAATATCATTAGAGTTCGATTTATTTTTATCCATTATACTTAAATTGCAATCTCTAACAATTCTTCTTAAAGCTTTATTAAGTGTTCCATTATTATGAACCTTTCCGAATCTATTTAAAAATACAAAGTCTTTAAATCCATCGATTGAATCACAACATTCGATTCCAAAAGTCTTTTGTAACTCTCTTTCCATAAGAAAAGCATCTTTTACTTTTTGAACCATAGGAATACTTCGCTTACCTGATGCTGTCTTCGGTGTATTAATAGCATATCTATTGTTTAATCCTTTACCTTTACTATAATATACCAAAGTCCTATTTACATTTATAAGACCATTATCAAAATCTAGATCGTCCCATTGCAATCCTGTAACTTCTCCAACTCTCATTCCTGTCCAAAGCATAACAATGAATATTGGATACCATTTTTTATATTCATCACTATTAGATAAATATTCTTCAAATAGCACTTGTTCTTCTATTGTCATGGCTTTTTTCTTCGGAGATTCATTTCGATAAGCTACTTTCAATTCCTTCAAAGCATTGTCAGACGGATTAAACCTTATATATTCGTCATCCACTGCCAATTCTAATACCTGATGTAAGACAGTATGAACACAATCTATGGTAGAAACCATCAATCCCTGATCTTCCTTTAATCTGTTATAAAAACTTCTAACATCAGATCTTTTAATATCAGATAGTTTAATGCGACCAAAAGTCGGTTCTACAAATTGTTGATACATATAGATGTAATTTTTAAAGGTATTATCCTTTAAACCTCTTTTAACCTTTGTCCATAGCTTAAAAGTATCATTTACAGACAAGCTACTTCCTTCGTTGTTGATTCCATCTATAGTATTGCGTAAAATATCTAATTCCTTTTCTCTTAATTCTTTTAGAGTTTTCGCATAGATAGATTTTCTACGACCTATTTTGTCTTGCCACTTAAATTCATAAGTGCCATTTGACCTTTGATATTCACCGTCTTTTAAAACAACCCCTTTACTATCTTTGCGTCTTTTTACCATAAAAATTCTCCTTTTTTGATAAAAGACACGCTATAATTATTATACCGCATTAAGCGTGTTTTATATATAGTTTAGATTAAATAGAGAACTGTCTATTTAAATATTCTTCCATTAACTTTTTCTTAATAAGACGCTTACTACCATTAAATAATACAAAATCGCAATCATCTTCATCCGTTAATTGTCTAACTTTATCTTGACCAATATTAAAATATTCAGATGCTTCTTTTAATGTTAGAAATGCTTTCTCAGAAACACGAACACCTTTTATATTTTCGTTAATCATAAATCCTCCAAATAATATATTTAAAATATTTATTTTAATATTTTTAAAGTTTTTTGACATTGACAAGTGCCTTGGATTAGCAACATAGGAATCTCACCTCCGCCTCTGTTCAGGATGAGCCGGCTTCAACCTTAGAAGTATCATTATCCTCATTTTCTTCGTAGCGAATAGGGTATCCCTCCCTATATTCAAACTCTTACTTATCGCTCACTTTCTTCTTCCCTTGCTTTTAGCATAGCAGTACTTGTTTTGCCGAATTTTTCAGCAGAAAGATCTTGACGGATAGGTTATTACGCTCCAAAAATGATTAATGTCTTGTCTTGGTCTATTCAATTGTTAAGGTTCAAATATTGTTTAAATTTCTTTTAAAATAGAAAGAGGACAAAACTCCCCTCACTTTATAAAGGAAAATTTGCCCTCTTTGGTAACCAGAAATTATATTTCTTCTATAAATTTCTTTAGTTTTTCTAAAATCTTATCTCGTCTTTTTATTAAAGCAGGATGTGATATATTTTGAGTCTTTGCTACTGCACGAAGTGTTTCATCATTGAAATATAATCTTTCAATTATTTCCCGTTCATCTTTATTTAACTTTGACATTGCATTTCTTAGTGCTTCAATCATCATTTGTGTAGCTACAACTTTTTCAACATCAACATTTTTATCTTCTAGATTATCTTCAAAATTCCCATCGTGATTTAGAGACGAAAAAAATAGCAAGTGGTTTTTCTTGTCCACCTGCTCTAAATATTTTTCGTGTTCTCTTTCTTGCCAGTAGACTTTGTATATCTGCTCGCTGACTTTAACCCTTTGTCCGTTGACATAAAGGTAATACTCTTTTGCCATAAAGTTTCCTCCATTTCTTTTTTGTCTATTTGTTTTTCAGACAAAAAAGGAGGACTCCTGCATCTTGGCATAAGAAGTCCTCTGAAATGAAAGAAATCCGTTCTTTCTTTTACTATATTTAATTGTTTAGACGAGAAAATGTAAAGACAGACAACTACAAGAATTATAGAAAAAAGGAGTATTTTTATTCCATTTCAATTCTACAAGGTAACTTATACACTTGTTCATCTCCCTTTCCCTCCGTTCATTATAGATAAATAGCATCCATACCTACAGCCTCTTTTGATTATTTTCGCTTTTATATCAAATGTCCTTGTATTTACGCTTTGTCTTTTCCCATTTTCCTAAGTCCATTAAGCATTAAAAACAGTCCCAACATAATCATACTAAAATCTACAATAGGTTCAGCCCACCAAACTGCACTTGCTCCAAAAAACTTTGGAAGCAATAATATAGCCGGAATAAACAAAATCAGTTGTCTAAGCATTACAATCATGCTTGCTTTTTTCCCATCTCCAATAGATTGAAAGAATGTAAGTGTCATTATCATAATTCCATACAAAATAAATGTGGAATAAAACATCTTGAAATTCATAACACCAGCTTCTATGATTTCACTTCTTACACTGAATAGTGATAGTAATTTTTCTGAATAAAACATCGATGGTATCCATGAAAGAGCTGCAAGAATAGTTGCTCCGTACATAAAAACCTTCATTGTATCTTTTACTCTTTTATATTGCTTTGCTCCGAAATTTGCCCCAATAACAGGCTGTAAACCTTGGCTCATTCCCCAAAGAGGAATAAAGGAGAACATATACAATCTCATTGTAGCAGCCATTAAAATTCCCCAATTATCTCCACCGTATGCGAAAGCTTGCTTAAACAAGAATGTTTGTTGTACTGCAAACAAAATTTGCATCATCATTGCAGAACTTCCTATGCTAAACATTTCACTGGAAATATCCTTACTCTTTTGGATTTTATGAATCCCCACAAAAGCACTTTTCTTTGAAAAATAGCGGAAGGTTAATATAGCTTGCACAATTTGAGAGATTACAGTTGCAATAGCTGCCCCTTCAATCGCATATTCTCCCATTAACTTCATGAAAATGGGATCTAAAATAATGTTTAATATTGCTCCTACCCCCATAATAATCATGGATTGCTTTAATGCACCTTCACCACGCATTGTCATATTTCCGGCTTGAGCAAAATTAACAAATATGGAGCCAAAAAAAACTACTCTTAAATATCTGACTCCAAGTTCTTTAATATTCCCCTTTGCTCCTACTAAATCCAAAAAATTAGGTGCAAATATCAAACCTAATATTGTGATAACTATAGAGAATAAAATTACCCAATAACAAAAATTTCCAAATATCTTGTCAGTTGTTTCTTTATCTCCCTTTCCAATCGCCCTTGATAATATTGATGCACTACCAACTCCAATAAGTGCTGATACTCCACCATTTATTATTGTTAAGGACATGGATATACTAATAGCAGACATTGCATAGTCTCCAATAATCCATCCAGCAAAAATTCCGTCCATAAATGGATATAGCCCTATAACTACCATTCCTATAATTCCCGGAATAGCTAACTGAAACAATAAATCTTTAGGACTTTTGGTTAAAAGTTGTGTTTTCATATCTTGTTTTCCCATATGACTTCCTCCAGTTGTTTTCAATATTTTTATAACTTATGACAACTGCCACTTTGCTGCCACTTGTCTTGCTTCAACAAATTTTTTGTAGATACCATCAACTTGAATAAGTTCTTCATGTGTACCTTGTTGCGTTATCTTTCCATTAGCCAAGACAAGAATTTGATTTGCATTTTTTATGGTTTTTAGTCTGTGTGCAATCATTATTACAGTTTTATCTCTTGTAAGTTCTTCCATAGCAATCTGTAGTTTATCCTCATTTTCAGGGTCTACATTTGCAGTAGCTTCGTCAAAAATAATAATCGGAGCATTTTTTATCATAGCCCTTGCTATAGATATTCTTTGTCTTTCTCCACCAGATAAACTTGCACCTCCCTCTCCTATAACTGTTTCATATTGTTCAGGAAGCTTCATAATAAATTCATGACAACACGCTTTCTTTGCAGCTTCTATAACTTCCTCATGAGTAGCATCTGGCTTGGCAAACTTTATATTGTTCTCAATAGTGTCTTGAAATAAATAAACATTTTGAAAAACCATACTAATTTGTCTCATTAATGACTCCAATGAATATTCTTTAATATTATGTTTACCTATGCTGATTTCTCCTTTCTCTACATCCCAAAATCTAGCTATCAAATTACAAAATGTAGTTTTTCCAGCTCCTGAAGGCCCAACTATAGCTGTCATTTGTTTTTGTGGTATCTTGACCGAAATATCATCAAGGATTTTTTTGCCTGAATATGAAAACTCTACATTATCAAAAGAAATATCGAAAGTAGTAGGCTTTATGTCTTTTCCATCAATATCCATCTTTGGAAATTCCTCTAACTTCTTTGTTTGTTCAATAGATCCACTAACAACTCTGAGAGAGGTTGTTGCACTTCCTGCCAATTTTATTTGAGAAAAAGCAAGAAAAGAAATTATAATCGTCATAACTGTATTTAAGAATGAAAGTTCTCCATTAATATAAAAGAAAATACCTGCACCTATTATCAAAATGCTAAACAAATCCAAAAGAATATTTTGCAAAATCGTATAAGGTGTAAACAGTTTTTCACAATCAAGATTTATTTTTCTACTATTTTCAATAGCATCTCTGACTTTTTCATCTCCTTTCCCTGTTAAATTGAAGGATTTTATAACAGCCATTCCACCTATTTGTTCTAAAATAGTGTCAACTAATTTTGCCGATGCCACTTGTCTTTTAGGAAGAACATTTCTTGACTTGTTTTCCATTTTTGAAAGAATTAATAAGTACAACAAGCATCCAATTGTAACAATAAGACCGATCCTCCATTCAAAAGCCAAAATCATTATTGTAAAAATTATTGTGTTAATAAAACCAGATAAGGTATTTACCATAACCATTGCCGCAGTATTTTCTACATCTTCCAAAACAGTTGTAGAAATTCCAACGATTTCACCAATATTATTTTCATTAAAGAATCCCATAGGTATTTTTTTGAGCATTTCACCTATTGCAACTCTTTTATTTGCCACCATAAAATAACTTGCATGGCATTGCTGTAACTGTGAATAATAATTTGCAACACTTCTGCCAACTATGCTTATAACAAGAAGTATCAAAGCAATCCATGCAGGTGTCATACTCATATCTTTTTCAACAATAGCTTTAACAATAATGTATATTGCACTGATTTGGAGCATGTGAAAAATTGCAAACAAGAAACTTACCCATATAGAATGGTATACATTTTTCTTCTCATCACCTGAGAAATCTAAAATTTTCTTTAAGGCACTTATCATTTTATTTCACCATCCTTTACTCCAATATGAGCATTCCACATCTTTTGGTATAACTCAGAATCTTCCATAAGTTCTTCATGCTTACCATGTGAAACAAGCTCTCCATTCTCAATTAAGAATATTTGTTCTGCATCTGTTATAGTTGATAACCTATGAGCAATAATAATCACCGTTTTATCTTTTATAAGCTTTGATAAAGCTTGCTTTATAATCACTTCATTTTCAGGATCTATATATGAAGTAGCTTCATCAAGTATTACAATAGGTGCATTTTTGAGCATTGCTCTCGCTATTGATATTCTTTGCCTTTCTCCACCAGAAACATGGCTCCCACTACTTCCGACAACCGTATCGTAACCATGTTCCATTTTCATAATAAAATCATGACAACCCGATTTCTTAGCAATGTCTTCTACTTCTTTATCACTGGCACTTGGATTGCCCATTCTTATATTCTCCCTAATACTTTCGTTGAACAAAAAATTATCCTGAGAAACAAAGGCGGTCAAACTATATAATTGCTTTAATGGAATTTCCTTAAGATTGTGTCCACCAATATTTATATTTCCTTCCATGCTATCCCAATATCCAGCTATTAATTTTGCTAAAGTTGACTTGCCACTTCCACTTGGCCCAACAAAAGCCACTGTTGTCCCTTCTTTTATGTTTAGGGATATTCCATGAAGAATTTCTTTTTCTTCTTCATATCCAAACTTTACATTTTGTAAATCAATATTATATTGCTGGATAGTCACTTCTCTATCAGAATGCTTTTGTTCTTTTCCTTCTAAAATTAAGTTAATAGAATTTGCAATAGTCCCTATCTTAGCAAGACCATCAACAAAATTGATTGTTTCAAGTAAAGGTCCTGCAATACCTAAAGATAGAATAATTACAGATATAAATACTTCTGCACTTAAACTGCCGCTAATGTAGAAATACCAACCAAATGGAAGCACTGTGATCATTGTAGTAGGAGATATGTTTTTAGATAAAGATACAGGTAACTGACAACTCTTCATCCATTCATAAAAGTATCTTGCATTTGCAATGACTTTATCTTTGTACTTTGCGTACGATCTCTTGTCTTGATTAAATGTTTTTATCACTTCTATTCCATTAACATACTCAATAATTGCAGAATTCATTTCTCGATTTACCTTTACAGATCCTTCATATTGAACAGCATAATTTTTCATTACGAGTCCCATAAAAAGCATCCCCACAGGAATGGATACTAATGATAAAAGAGCCATTCTCCAATCAAGAAATAATAAGTAAATAAATATACTCAAAGAACCTAAGAGATTCGATGTCATTTCAGGCAACAGGTGAGCGAGCGGTTTCTCCATACTTTCAACCTGATCCACTATAATCTGCTTAAAGTTTCCGCTTGGAACAGAGATTATTTCTCCTAAAGGCATCTTCGGAAGTTTATCAATCATTCTCAAGCGAATATCTTTCAATACACTAAAAGTCGCTTTATGAGATACAGATAACGCCGTAGAGTATAAAAATGATTTTAAGATGTAGGATAACAATCCTATTCCTAACCATAAGAAATAAATTTTAAAATTCTCATTTCCCTTTAACAATTCAACTAAAATACGACTTGCTGAAATATATGGAATAATCCCTGCAATAACACCGATACTCGCTATAAATACAGATGTTTTTAACTTTGAATGTTCCTTTTTTGCAAGCTCCCACAATATTACAGCAGGACTTTTTTCTTTCATAATTTAACACCTCCATAATTGTATCCATTTGCATTTTATTTTAGAAATTCATATATTGTACCATCACAGTTTTTTATAAACTCATAATCGTGTGTAATAATTATAATGAGTTTTCCTTCTCTCTCCATATCGTGTAGGAAATTAATTAATGTATTCATCTGTGGTTTACATAATCCACTTGTAGGCTCATCTAAGATAATAATAGGTTTATTACTAAGCCTTGCTATAGCAATCAACAATCTTTGCTTCTCTCCTCCCGATAAACTTTGAGGATGTTTTTCAATCTTTGATAATAATCCCATCTTTTCCAACATTTTTTCATTTAGGCTTGTATCTTCACTTACTGTTGATACTTCCGATAATACATTTTCTGTAAAAAGCTGAGAGCTTGGATCTTGCATTACCATAAAAATTTCTTTATTTTGTTTTGTAACTTTTTTTTGATTAACAAATACATCTCCGTGACCTTTTGTAGTACCGGTCAATAATTTAATGAAAGTACTTTTCCCTATTCCATTTTTTCCAATGATAAAATTTACTCCCTTATTAAAGGAAATACTAAAGTCAAAGATTTTATTCTTTTCATATTTTTTCTTAAAATTATGACATGATAAATCTCCATTGCTAAAATTATTTTTATCATCTAATAAATTCACTTTATAATATTTATTAATCTCTAAATCACTTTTCTCTATTTTATTAAATGTTCTAAGTCCATATCCTTCTGCAATAGCATTCAAATTATAATCATTTAAATCTTCTTTTTCGTATGAATTTAAAGACTCATTATCAATAATACAGAGCCTATCCATTATATCTTTTAAATAAAATAATCTATGTTCCACAACAATTATTATCTTATTTAATTCTTTTAATTTCACTAAGGCTTCTTTTAACCTTTCTATAGATTCATTATCTAATGATGAAGATGGTTCATCTAATAAAATAATATCATTTTCAGAAATTGCACAAGCTGCAAGTGCTATCATTTGCTTTTCTCCACCAGATAAATCAAATATATTTTTGTCTAATAAGTATTCTATATTTAAGAGTTTTGAGTATTTCTTTATTCTATTGATTATCTCTGACTTGTCAGTATTTCTATTTTCTAGCTGAAAGGCTAACTCCTCAGTGGAATTCATACAGTAAAATTGAGATTTTGGATTTTGAAATACATTTGAAATAATACATGATCTTTCAAATATATTTTTACTAAGTAAATCTAGGCTGTTATATTTTATTTCTCCATTAATATTAGCATCAAGGTATTCAGGTATTACTCCATTAATTGCTTTTAATAGTGTGCTTTTTCCACATCCAGAATGTCCTGTAATAACTGTAATTTCACCAGCTTTACATTCAAAATTTAGATTTTTTAAGATATTTTCATCATCAAAAGATAAATCAAGCTTTCTTATTTTAAGCATATTTTCTTCCTCTTATATAAAAAAATAAAACTAAAATAGAAACAAAAAAAATTAAATAGTCAGCAAATGTTAACTTTGCTTCTCTAATATTTGATCTATTTTGATTGACAGCAAGACCCTTAGTTAATGAAGCTACTGTCAATTCATCAGCAGAATTTGATAGGGTCATCAATAGTGGGATTATCCTATATTCAATTAATAAAATAGGATTCTTTAAAAATTTCCTAAAACTTATACCCCTCAAATAAATAGCTTGTTTTATTTGTCTATACTCAATTCTTGTTGCATAAAAATATCTAACCATAACCGCAACAGGAATGGCTATCTGATCAGGACACTTCACCTTTTTTAATGAACAAATTGCTTCTCCTACACTAGTTGTTAAAATTATATAATTTCCCATAACCATAGGTGCAAAAACTCTTTTTATTATAATTATAACTATGTGTATAAGTGATAATATTATAGAATCATTTAATTCCCTAATATTAATTTCTATAATATTCAATATTATAAAAAGTATGATTGATTTAATCCCGGATTTTATATGTCCAGATAAAAATAATAAAAAAGTAGGGAGCATACATATTAATACATAATATATAGGATTTAGGCTTTGAATATTTCCAATTGTCATAATAAAAGAAATAACCATCATTAAAAATAATTTTGCTCTAAAATCTATCCTTATCATATCTAATAACCCGCTCCCTAATTCTTACTTACCAATTTTTGAAAAATGTTTTTTCAAAAACACAATTCCTAAGCTACAACCTACAAAAGCACCAATAAATCCTAAAATAGCCATAACTATTAAAATCCAATCAGGCATAACTTTCATCATTGTGTCAATAAATTCTTGATTATAACCTTGATTTAAAAGCCCTTGTGCATACTCATTTCTTGAGATGATAATCGGAACATAGTTTCCTAAAGTGCAAAGACTTGAAAAAGAAAATGCTAATCTAGATTTTCCTTTACTGTCATAAGAGCCTGATTTTAATATTATTTCTCCAATAAATCCTGCAATTGCTCCTGTTAAAAGTGCCCATGGACCATGACCCATGATGACATAAGCTAAAGATATTAGCATTGTTTGAATAAAAAGCATTCCTGGCTTCTTAATTTTTGTTGAAAAAAGCATGTTACTAGGTCCAACTAAAATTCCCTGTACTAAGGGAACAATTGGCATCAAAACAGGAACCATAGCTGTAAATGAGCCTATTAGCATAAAAATAAACCCAAGTACTGCAAACAAACCAACATAATTAAATCTCTAACTTCTAATTTTTTATTCATTTCTGAAACCTCCTTAGTTATCTATTTTTTTCTAAATCTAAAATATAATTTAAAATTGTATCTTTTAGATATTTCCTATTCTCATCATATGAATCTCTTGCATTAAGAACTTGCGAGCTTAATATCATTCCATTTATATAATTTACTAAAAAACCATCTTCAAAAATCTTTGAATCAATTCCTAATTTATTAGATATTGAATCTAATTGATTTACTGTTTCTGTTTTCAAATCTTGAAACATCTTTTCTAAATCTTCATTATATTTTTTTGATTGTAATAAAAGAGAATAAACCTTAGTAATATCTGTATCTGGTAGACACTTATCCACTAAAATTTCACTCATCTGTTCATATTTATCTTGACCTATGTGAGCTTCTAAATAATTATCAATTAAATTATTTCTATACTGATTTCCATCAAGCATTAAATCTTTAAGCATTTCAGCTGTGCTTTTATAATGATGATAGACACCACCTGTGCTCATGCCAACTTCTTTAATCACATCTTCCATTGTTGTATTCTGAAATCCTTTATTCAAAAAACATCTCATTGCTGCATCTCGAATTTCTTTTTTTCTAATTTGACCAACTTTTGTTTCCTTATCTTTCAATAAAATACCTCCAATCATTCGATTATTTTCCGAGGATTCCCTCGGTTTTTATTATATCTTAATTGAAAAATATTTTCAATATCAATCAAATTATAAATTTTGCTCTACTCTACCGTATACTTCTTAATTAATTTATTTAAATGCGGTATAATTAATAAAACTGAATAAACGCTTAACGCTTATAACTTTAATAGCAAGCACAGTAAGTGTACGGACACTTACGAAAAAATTAATGGAGCAGACCTTTACGGAATGCTCCATTTTTTAATTTTTACCTTGTTAGGGAGAACCCTAAGACCCCGAAATATATTTTATAAAGGAGAATAAAATGGCAAATAGATTTAGAAATGAAAGAATAGAAATAAAATTAACTAAGGAAGAAAAGGAAATTTTTGAAAAGAAAATGAAACTTGCAAATTGCAAAACCATGTCCCACTTTCTTAGGAAATGTGTATTAGAAAAAGAAATTTATGTTGTAGATTTAGAACCATTTAGAAACTTACAATGGCTACTTTCAAATGCAACAAATAATATAAACCAGATTGCAAAAGCTACTAATACAAATGGTGTTATTTACAAAAATGAAATTGAATCTATGAATAAGCAGATAGAAAAATTATCAAGAGAAATATGGCAGATCCATTCCCTACTTCTTAATAAATCAAAAGAAAGTTCTGGTGATTAGTATGGCAATTACAAAAATACATCCTATAAAATCAACTCTAAATTTGGCAATAGATTATATAACCAAGAGTGAAAAAACTGATGAAAAAGTCTTGGTTTCTTCATTTAAATGTCATCCATCTACTGCCCATATTCAGTTTATAAAAACACGAGAAGACAATGATACTAAAGGTACAGTTTTGGCTAGACATTTAATCCAATCTTTTCTACCAGGAGAGGTTGATCCTATAAAAGCTCACGAAATTGGAATGGAATTATGTAAGAAAATTTTAAAAGAAGATTATGAATTTGTTCTTGCAACTCATATAGATAGAGGGCATATTCATAACCATATTATTTTTAATAATGTTAATTACAAGACTGGTAAATGCTACCAATCTAACAAAAAATCTTACCACAAAATTAGGTATCAAAGTGATGAATTATGTAAAGAAAATAAGCTTTCAGTCATTGATGAATATTATGAAGCTTACAAAAGAAAATATAAAACTGCTGGTAAGTCTTGGTACGAATATGACCAAAATAAGAAAGGAAATTCTTGGAAGTCTAAACTGCAATTTGATATAGATAGAATGATTAATAAGTCTAACTCGTGGGAAGAGTTTTTAGAAAATATGAAATCTCTTGATTATGAAATTAAGTTTGGTAAACACATTGCTTTTCGTCATAAAGATAAGCAAAGATTTACAAGAGCAAAGACTATCGGAGAGGATTATACTGAAGATAAAATTAAAGAAAGAATAGATTTAGCTATCAAAAATAAAGCTAATCCTATTAAAAAGCGTGTAGGAAATGTTATTGATATATCTACTAATAAAAAAGCTCAATCCTCTAAAGGCTATGAAGTTTGGGCAAGAAAACATAATATCAAAACAATGGCTGATTCAATAATTAAACTTCGAGAGCAGGGCATTAATTCAATTACCCAACTCGATGATCTAATCAAAAAATCTGCTGATGATAGACAAGACTTGTTATATAAAATAAAGAAAATTGAAGTTGAAATGAAGAGTTTATCTCAAGATATGGAAAATATAAATATTATAAATAAGTATCGTGAAATATATAAATACCACAAGAAAAATCCTGAAGATAAGCATTTTGCAGAAGAATATTATAGTGAACTTTCCGTCTATAAAATAGCAGCTAAAGAGATTTTAGAAAATTATAAAAAACTACCAAATACAAAAGAAATACTATCCAAACTCGATAAATTACAAGAAAAAAAGAACACCCTTATGCAAGAGTATTCTTTGAATAAAGAACAATTTTCTGACCTTGTTCAGTATAGGAAAAATTATGAAAATTATTATGGAAAGGAAGTGGAGAGATAAAAAGATATAATCGGATAAAAGACTGTGTAAAATTTTGTGTATAGAAACCTCCTCTTTAATTTAATTATAACATTAGCTATAAGTTATTTTCTATTACTTGATATATCACTTTAAATGAGCAAAAAAAATAAAGGCAGTCCGAAGACTGCCTTTATTTACCTCTCTTCACCTTTGCTATGATCTTTCTTTTTAGATTTAGTTTTATCGTCCGTCTTAAAGCTTTTTATTTGCCCTAATATGGACTTTTTATCTTTATCTTGACTCTTTACTTGTTCTTTTGCTTTTAAGAGCTTAGAAGACAAAATACGAACATTTTTATGTTCTTTCCCGTTGTTATCAATGCTTGTTTTTACTTGTCCAAATATTTTAACAAAATCTCCTTGTTTAAGATTTTCTAATTCTTTTGTCTTATCTCCATAAGCTGAACAATTCGTATAAACCTTATTTCCATCGTCATCTTTTGAAACAATTGAAAAATTACTTACTTTAAACTTTTCTCCATTTGCATTTTCTCTTTCAAGATTTTCTACTTTGCCTGCTATATTACCGACAAGATTAATAAGATCATCTTTTTCTTCAATATCACTGACATTTTCAACAATCTTACCTTGTTCTTTCATATCATCAATCATATAGTCAAAGTCATCACTTAGTAGACCTGTTGTGTCATTGTTCATACATAAAACATAGACTTCTTCAAGTGCCTTTTCATCATTAACACCTTTTTCTATGCTCACAAGTGCTTTTATAAAATCCTTGTAGTTATCATTCATCATTTCTTCTAAGTTTTCTCTAATATCTTTGTATTCCATAGTTTCCTCCTTGTACTAAATAAGGAGAGCCTTTCGCTCCCCTCTACCTTTCTTGTCCTTTTTCGTTTTTTTCTTGATTTTTATCTTTTTCTTCTTCTGATTTGAATTTTGATATTTGCCCCAATATTGATGGTTTCTCTTCCCTTGCGTGAAGATTATCCTCTACATCATAAGTTGATTCAAAATAATCACTATCTTTAAAATCATTGTCATACCTATCTGGTATTCCATCATTGTCAAGATCTTTTGCTAGTGGATCATAGAAGTTTCCATCATCATCTATTTCCAAGCCTAAAGCTTGTTTTAAATCTTCTTCATCTACTGATACCAGATCGTCAAAACTTGACATCTTTATGGCTTCGGTCATATCTTTAATAGCTTGTGAGTTAGATATATCTTCCTCTACAAAAGATTCTGTTCTAATAGCTACATTATCTACATACTGAGTCCATGTTTTTTCTTCCAAATTTACCTCATATTGAATCGAATGCTTACCATCAGGTGTTTCTGTATAGGCAAGTCCTATATGGCTTAAATCAGGGTATAGTTTGTCAAAGTCTTCATAACTATTAGATTCTGAAAACTCGTAGTTAGAATAATCAACTATCGCCCTCTTTAAATCTTCTAATAGTGGCGATTGGTTTTCTAATTCTTCTACTTCTCCCATATCTAAAAGTTTATTAATTTCAGCTAGTCTTAGAGTCTTATCCCTTAACTCATCTGCTTTTTCAAATGGTTTGGTTAATTCTACCTTGGCATTTTCTAAAGATTCTTTATAGTTTTCAAGGTTTTGATTTAACCTCTCAAGTCTTGAAGGCATTTTTTCAATTGCATTATCAAGTCTTGTTATATTACCATCAGTAGAGTTTGAAAACTCTCCAAAATATTCTGCTTTTCCTAGGAGTTTAAAGGTGTGAGTATTAGTCATAAAGTTATATGAAACTTGTAAGTCTAAATTTCTATATTTACCAATGATCTTGCTATCATTTATTTTTACCTTTTTTATTTCTTCTAATAGCTTCTCACCAGCTTCTTTCTTATCTAAAATTTTATTTTCTCCAAGACTGATTAAAGTGAATTTGTTATCTCCTTCTCCTAATTTTTCAACACTTGCAATATCCTCTTTAACTGCTTTTATTTCCATTTCAGTTTTTAAAATACTTTGAGGATAAATTTTATTTACCTTATCTTCAAGCTTGTATTTATTAGACTTGTAGTTTGCTTCCAGCATTTTTAGCTTTGTAACTTCGTTATCTAAATCCATCTTTTCTTTAATTAGAGGATTACCCGTAGCTAAAGCCTTAATTTCTGAATAAGATAGGCTTGCTTCATCAACATCTTCTGCAACTCTTACTGGAGTTTTTGAAGTCATAATTTGAGAAATGAATTTTTGCTTATTTTCTATTGTCTGGTCGAGTAGGTCGGGGATATTACTATCCCTTTCCCCTCTAAGAACCGTGCATGAGAGTTTCCCCTCACACGGCTCAAGTTTTTATAAGCCCTAATTAAAGAGCCAGCGTGTTTTCTTCATCATTTATATGCAATTTTCTATGACACCAAGGGTGTACTAAAGTTTTAAGGGTAATGTTATTTTGAATTGTTTGATGTACTCTAAAGTCTGTATCAATAGTTATTTTCTCTCCACAAACAGGGCATATTCCATTTTGCGTTTTATACAGTCTATTTATAACTGTACGTCCTTTAAGTTCGTTTCGTATTTTTAACTCTTCTCTTTCTTCAAAGTATATTTGCCAATTTTCATCAAATGGATTTGCTTCAGCTTGTATCTTGGTAAATCTTTTAATATCAGTGTCTGTAGCATATTTAAGACGGAGATAGTATTTCTCGCCATTTTCCATTCTGTCGCCAGTTGCTACACTGAAAGTCCAGGTTCTATTTCCAATGGTATGGAAGTATTTCTTAGCTATCCATTTTCTACCTTTCTTTGGGTGTCTACGAACGCACCAGGTCCACAAGCTTTTATATATTTCATAATCAAGTTTTTCAAAGGCTTTAGATGAAACATTATATTTCTGATAGTTTACCCAACCTATAATGATTGGATTTAATTTTCTAATCAAAATTTCTTGTTTCATTGACGGATTATATTTTATGATTCGTCTAATTTTATCGACAATAGCCTTGAAGTTCTTATCAGATGGTTTTGTAAGCAACTTATCTTTATACATCCTAATATTAACTCCAAGAAAATCAAAACCGTCATTTATGTGTGTTATGAGTGTCTTTTCCTCTGATAATTCTAAACCTCTTTCAGCCAAGAATTTTACAATGATTGGCTTTACACCATTTTCGAGCAATTCTGCACTTTCCCCTGTAACGATGAAATCATCTGCATATCTAACAAAGTTAACCTTTGGGAAATATGTTTTCTTATTTACTGTTCTTCTATGGTATTTCTCTTTGATTGCTTTTTCTAAACCATCTAATACCATATTGGAAATAATAGGTGATATTGGCGAGCCTTGGGGGCTTCCTGTTTCTGTTGGAAATAGTTTTTGTTTTTCTATATATCCACACTCAAGCCAGAGTTTTAATAATTTCTTGTTCATTAGGATATTATTTAATATCCATTCATGACTTATATTATCAAAACAACCTTTTATATCTCCCTCAAGTACCCATTTTGCAGATTTCTTTTTATTGAGTGATGTAAAACACTGCTCGATAGCATCTTGTGTACATCTTTTTGCCCTAAATCCATAAGAATTAGGGTCAGCAGTAGTTTCTGCTATGGGTTCAAGTGCAAATTTATATAGGGTTTGCATTGCTCTATCTGTCATTGTAGGAATGCTGAGAGGTCTTTTCTTCCCATTTTTCTTTGGTATATACACTCTTTTAAGAGGCTTAGGTTTATATCCTCTTAAATTTAACTTTTCTATCGCCTTATACTTTGCCTGTGATGTTAGCCATAATTCACCATCAACACCACTTGTTTTCTTGCCTTGATTTTCAGTTACCCTCTTAATAGCCAAGGCTTTTGCATAAAATGAAGTTGTGAGTAAATGTTGTAAAGATTTTACCTTTCCATATTTACTCATTTTCCACGCTTTCACAATACGCATTTGTAGTTTTTTAACATAGCTTTCTGCTAGAGAAAAGTCTATACTTTCCCAGTTTTTAGCTCTGTTAGTAGTAGCACACATTTTACTGTTCATTTGCTTTCTCCTTTCAAAAATTCTACAAGTTCTCTTGTGATTAAAAACCAAATGGAAGTCTGCACTCTTTCGAGTTAGGGCAAATTTCGAACCCCTATCCATCTCATTACAAGATGGCATTCGCTTTTTCCATTTTCCTTTACCTGCACCATTATCAGCATTTCTTACGATTTGCCTTGCCTTTTGGCAATAGTACAGGCTTACCATGTTTCACTTAATTAACATTGATAACTTAGGCTCTACCTCTCTGCCGGTAGTCTTTTTGTCCGCGTAATCCCACTATGGAAAGGATTATCCGACTACACACCATTTTGGTTCAGGCTTATCAGCAACTTTAGCCTGTTCGCCTTAACGACATTTATCAGTAGTTCACATATGTTAGCCATATTATCAAGCCTCGCTCCCTAACCACCTTGTTGCTGGCAGTTTCGGTATTCCCTCACGGTTTTACCTCAAGTAGGGTTACTTTAATATCGGCTTACCACACCTAAGTGCAGTCGATATTCGGCTCAACTATCGGAATAGTTGGTTTGGTCATCATGCCAAACGGTTAAATTAAGCGACTTCATGTCGCACCCATAAATACGCATCGAAGGTGTTCTCTGTTACATATCTAAATATATTTACCTTATCATTTTCATTACCTTGGCGAACAATTCTACCACTTCTTTGCTCTAGGTCTGGTGAGTAGTCCGAAGTGGTCAATTTAATTTACCTATAAACTTGTAGTGAATTTCAACCTTTTGGCTAATTTGACCGTCTATTTCTTCCTTGTCATAGACATATATCTTATCTATTATTTGATTTAAAATATATCTGTTTAGCGATTTTATCTTAGCATACTTGCTAATATTATCCATGAATTTCTTGTAGTTATCTTCAGTTTCAAAAGATACTTCTATATCGCCCTCTAAGACTTTGATTTCCTCGATTAACTTGTCTTGTTTTTTAGATATACTCACATTCATTAGATTAAAGTTTCTTTCGGTTATATTTCCCTCTAACCTATCTTCATATAACTGTTCATAGCTTCTATCTAATTCTGCTAATTGGTTCTTTTTAAGCTCCAGCTTGTTAGATAGTTCTTTTCCCTCGTCAATTTTTTCTACTTCAATCTTTTCTATTATCTTTTCGACAAAGTCCTCTTTAGCAGATAGTGCCATACTTCCATGATATTGTATATCTTCAAGAACAATATTATATAGATCCCTAGCTTCAATTCTGTGTGATGAACAAGCATTTACTCCATATTTTTTATATGTGGAGCAAGAAAAGTGAACAAAGTCTATGAGTTCTTTCTTTTTAAGCCTATAATCAGTTTTTGGTGTCAATGCATAACCACATTTAGGACATCTTACAAGTCCTTGAAAAATGTTGTCATAATAGAGTCCCTTTTTATTGTTACACTTCCTCTTATCGACCATTGTTTGAACTTGTTCCCATACTTCCTCGCTGACTATTCCCTCGTGGGTATTTCTAGCATAAATATAGTCACTTTTAGGAATATACATTCTTTTTGAGTTCTTAAATGATAAGGTAGGTCTTTTATTTCTTGCCATATTTCCACAGTAAACTGGATCTCGTAAAACATTTAACACCATTCTATGTGACCATTGATATTTATTTTCTTCTGTTAGACCATAAAGCTTTTCAGCATTTTCAACAAAAGCACTTGGTCTTGGAATTTTTCTCTTCATCAACTCCTGGCTAATAAGTTGAGTACCCTTACCCTCTAAACATAATTTATAAATGAGTTCTATTATAGGTTTAGTTTTCTCATCTATGATTAATCTGCGTTTATTATTAGGGTCTTTTAGATAACCAAATGGAGCTTTAGAGCCTATATATGTTCCCTCTCTCATTCTACTTTGAATTGCACTTTTAACTTTTTTGGAAGTATCCTTTGCGTACATCTCATTGAGAATGTTTTTAAATGGCATAATATCATTTTGATTGCTATTTAATGTGTCTATACCATCTGTTATTGCAATATATCTTATGTTCTTTTGTGGAAAGTACATTTCGATATATGCTCCACTTTGAAGATAGTTTCTTCCTAACCTTGATAAGTCTTTTGTTATAACACAATTTATTTTTCCGTTTTCAATATCAGTAATCATCTTCTTAAATGATGGTCTTTCAAAGTTTGTCCCCGAATAACCATCATCTACATAATAATCATAAATGGCTATACTGTTACTTTCTGCAAATTGTTTTAACATTACTTTTTGTGACCATATACTCATACTCTCAACTGAGTTTCCATCGTCTTTTGATAGTCTACAATAAAGTCCTGCTACATATTTTTTAGTCCTGCCCAATTTCAATCTCCTTTCCCTAAACAGGACTATCTCAATAATTTAATTATACTAAAATACTCCCGTTTAGTCAATCAATACTTACGCTTGCGTTTGTTTATTTTCTCTGTCTTTTTCTAAATTTCTTTCGACAACATGTTCGATAATATCTTCAAATACTTCTTCAATCGGCTTTTTCCCTACATATACTCGCTTTATTTCATAGTTGATTTTTCTACTTCGTTTTTTCTTTTTTAATTCCATGTAATTCCTCCATTTTGTTGCAATAAAAAAAGGCGATTAGATTTTTAATTTTCTAATCGCCTTTTAAGTGTCATATTTACATTTTTATTATCTCTGGCATACTTTGATACCTTTTTAGACTTAAAGTCTTTAATAGTGGCTTTCCACCTCTTTTTATCTATAAAGATTCTCCTACATCATAGTTCATTTTTTTATTTAAGCCTTTCTGTCTTAGTTTATCTTTATCTTCTTCATACCATTTTAAGATTGTCGCATAGTGGTTTTGATAGGTCTTGCCACTACTTTTCATGTATCTTGATAGTTTATTTATCATTATTTCTGTGTGTGAGTTTAATTTTTCTTTAAGGTTTTTATATTCTTCTTTGCTTAACCTTACATTTTTAAATTCTCCATAAAAAATGGGGGTGGACTTTTTATCTTTTTCTATCTCTCCCTCTCTATCTTTATCTATCTCTATATCTTTCTCTATCTCTATCTCTCCGTTGCACTTTTGTTGCTTATGTGTTGCATTTGTGTTGCATTGCAACATTTTTAATTCTCTAGACTTTCTTGAACGCCTTGTAGAAGCTGTTTCTGATCCTATTAGGCTTGGTATTTCAGTTAAATAGTATTCATCATTTTCTGTTACAACTTCTAATAAGCCTTGATTGATTAAATAATTAACTGTGACCATTACATCATCGTCTGTTTCATCTATGGTTAGTGCTAACTCTTTTATAAAATCACTTTCTACTCCGTCATAATAGAGTTTGCCCTCATCTTTTAAGCTTAGTAGTAGAAGTTTTAAGTAGATTATCGTGTAGGTATCTCCTCCCGATATTTTCCTTAATCTTTTTATCCTTTTGTCTGTGAAAAATTCTTCTTTCAATTTTATCCAATAATATCTTTTGTTTGTTGCCATATCTACTCCTTTCTTGATTTTCGATAATCGAAATTCTGGACTTCTGCTTTTCGGAAGTCTTGTTATTATGGTTGTTTAAGGGTGTAACTTTTTGTTACTCCCTTAGATTTCTATGGTCATATCTTTTTTGCTTGGTTTTACTTTTTCTTTTACTTTTCTTTTGACTTTCTCTTTTGTCTTATCCTTGTTATTGGATAGGTTTTTGTATTTTTTTATTTGTTTTAGGATACTTTCTTTTTCTTTTTTATTTTCTTTGGCTATGACTTGTTTAAAGGCATATTCCATTACTTTTATGTCTTTGGCTTGGAAGAATATTTCATAGTTTTGGTTTTCTTTGTTTTTCATTACTGAGAAACTTACTCCAAGTTTCTTTAGTTCTTTTTTTAAGTCTTTGAGGTCGCTTTGATCTATGCTTATATTTTCTAGTTGTCCTTTCTTGTATAGGTCTTTTATTTTTGTTTCTCGTCCCATAAGACTTTTTAGGTTTCCATTTGCTTTTTCTAAAGTATCATTCATCTTTTTTCTTATTTCTTTGTCTAAGTTGATTGATTCTTTTGCTGCCTTTATTGTGTATGTTATTATGGTTTGTGCTGCTTGACCTGCTTCTTTGCTTATTTCTTCGTTTATCATGTTTTCTCTCCTTTGTTTGAATTAAAAAAAGGGAAGTATAGGCTTTAATTTTTCTATACTTCCCTTTGATTGTTTTTATTTTATTGTTGTTGGTGGTGGAATGCTTTATTTTGATGTTTTTATATCTTTCTTAGGTCTTTGTACCTTTTATTGTTTTTCTGCTCTTATTTTGCTTTTCCACCTTTAGTAGTTTGTGTGTGTCCTTTTGTCTGATAGATAGTTTTTCATGTTGGAATATATAATCTGTATTTCTTCATTGTTCATCGCTTTTATTTCTTCTGTGCTTTTATATGTTTTGTATGTTCCGTCTTGATCTGCTTTTATGAGTTCATCTATTAGCTCTTGTCTTTTATTCATCTCTATTACCTCCTAAATCTGACTTTATTTTCTTGGTCATATTATAGCTTGGATAAGATATTTTTACCAGGTCTTATCTTTCTTGATCCATTTTCTTGTTTTTCATCATTTCTCTGTATTCATTATCTTTAATAACTTGGTCTTGGAATTTTTTAATCTGTGCTATTACACTTGGTTTTTCACCTTGTTTTATTAACTTATCTATTTCTATGGATAAGTCTATCCCTAATTCTTTGTTTACAAAATCTACTGAATATTTTATATGATTAATTTCCTGGTATTCATCTTTTATCTTGTCTTTTTCTTTATTTATTTCTTCAAGATTTGCCATTAAAAGACTTTTTTCTTCATTCCATTTTTTAAGACTTAGTTTTTCCTTATCTGATAGGAGTTTTTTTAATTTCTCGCTTACTACTTTATATTGGTCTATGTCTTTCTTATGTTTGTTATAGAATGTGTCTTTTGTGAATATGTTTTTCTTTTGATATTCTTCATAAACTCCTTTTTTGGCTTTGTAGATTTCATAGTATAGAATTTTCTTTTCTACATCTTCTATTTCTTTATGGATTGTCTTTGCTTTTTTATTTAGACTATAACTATTAGACTTTAAACTTTCTATTTTTGTTTGTAACTGACCTATGGTTTCTATGTCATTTTTTCTTAAATAACTATATGCACTTGTTAGCTTTTTGAAGTCATATTTTTCTTTATTAGTTTTTGCATATCCTTTTAGATATTTACTTTTTTCTTTTTGAATTTCTGAATAAGTTAATAGATAATTTGTTAGATTGAAAAGTTTAGGGTTGTCTATTACCTTATCTCTTTCTATATTCTTAAATTTTTCATAAGCAGTAGATAGGTTATCTAATAAATTTCCTATCCAACCCTTTAATATTTTTATCTCTTCTTTTATTGTTTTTACAAGTTCATTATATTTTCTTATTTCTCTATTATAGTTTCCCTTATCAGTTTCTATTCCCTTTCTTTCCATTGCACTTGCTGCTGATCCTAAATGGATTGTCGGTAGATAATCTGAATTTTGTCTTTTAAAACTCCTATGGTCTACTCTTTTTTCTATCTTGTTTTTTGCTAGATATTCATTGCAAAGGTCTGAAAAATTTTCTCTCCATTTTTCTACATTGCCTTTATCGTTCCAGGTTGTTAGTTCTACTTTTCTTGTTTTAGGTTTTCCATTTTTGTTTAAAATCTTTTCCCCTTTTTCATCTAGGATATATTCTTTTTTTGACTTAGCTAAGAACTCTCCTTTTTCATTTATGGGTCGCATTATGGTCATTATATGACAATGGATATTTCCATTTTTGTCTTGACTCTCATCATGGATTGCATAATCTACTATCATTCCTTGTGATATTAAATTTTCTTTTATAAATCTTTCAACTAGGTTTTTATTTTCACTTAAAGTTAATTCTTTTGGTAGTCCTATTATGAATTGTCTTGCTAGTTGTGCATTAGAATTTTTTTCTGCCATTTCTACTTTATTCCATAAGGTCGACCTATCATTAAATTCTTTTGGTATATGATCAGGCAATATTATATTTTTTACTAATACTTTTTCTTTTCTTGTATAGTCATGGGTTACTCCGTCCCATTCATTTTTTATTTTTTCTCCACTTATATATGCTGCACTTGCTACTGCACTTTTGCCTTTTCCTCTTGATATTATGTTTACTGAAAAATGAAAACTGTCTGCCA
>NZ_JBRFJH010000016.1:0-22496 GCF_052932205.1 Finegoldia sp. P1-F-LS
GGTAATATGGTTATAGCTCATAGTTAATCGCTCCTTTTAATATGTTTTGTTTGGTCACTTACATATTAACACAGCTGATTAGCTATGAGTTATTTTATGTTGCACTTGTTATGATAAATTATCTATACTAAAAATAGTTGGGAATTACGCAAGCTTGATAAAATATTATGATATTAATAATATTATATACGTTATTAAAATAAAATAACGCCAAGAATATAACAAAATTTAAACAAATCTATTAAAATAATATTGAATTACTTGCTCTTTTTTAAATTGTATTGTAAAATAATTTGGGTTAAAAAATGCAATATGTATTTTACATATAAAACAACATAAAATAAGGAGTGATTTAAAGAAAATGAGTAAAACTGAAAAGAAAAAACTAGGATTAATACCCAAATTATTAATCGCTATAGGATTAGGTACTTTAGCTGGTTTGTATATGCCTCAATGGTTCGTGAAGACTGCTGTAACATTCTCATCAATGTTCGGCGCATTTTTAAACTTCGTTATTCCACTTATGATTATCGCTTTTGTAACAAAAGGAATTGCTGATCTTGGAGAAGGAGCTGGAAAATTATTATTAGTAACTGTTGTAATTGCTTATGCATCTACTATTATTGGGGGATCATTATCATATGTTATGAGTTCAAATATATTCCCAGCATTTATTAGTCCGGACCAAGTTTCTAAGATTCAAGCGTCAACTAAGATAGGCATGGATCCATTTTTTGAAATTCCAATCAAACCATTTTTTGATGTAACTTCATCAATTATTTTTGCATTTATGATGGGAATTGCAATTTCATGGTTAAGAAAACATGGCAAAGGAGAATATTGCTACAATTTAGTAGGAGAATTTAATGAAATAATCACAAAAGTATTGTCAACTGCAATTGTACCATTATTACCTTTCTTTATATTTGGTAATTTTTCAAAAATGGCATTTACTGGATCTGTATTTGCAGTTCTTTCGATTTTCTGGAAGATATTCTTGTGTGTAATAGCACTTCACTTAATATATGTAGCAGTATTATTTATAATAAGTGGGACTTACACGAAGAAAAATCCTGTAAAACTTATCAAAAATCAAGTCAAAGGATATTTGACAGCAATAGGAACTCAATCATCTGTTGCCACAATTCCAGTTAACTTGGAATGTGCTAAACAAAATTCAGTAAGCAAAAGTATTAGAGATTTTGTAATTCCATTGGGAGCTACTGTTCATATGCCAGGTTCAATGATTACAATTACTGCTTGTACTTTTACAATATTAACAATGTATGGAATGAATCATTCTTACTTACTAATGTTAAGATATATGGCAATTCTTGGAATAGCTATGGTTGCTGCTCCAGGAGCTCCAGGTGGAGCAATTATGAGTGCATTGCCATTCTTGCCAGTAGTTGGAATTCCATCTGAAGGTGAACTTGCATCATTGTTGATGACACTTTATTTGA
This sequence comes from Finegoldia sp. P1-F-LS, assembly GCF_052932205.1. Lineage (NCBI taxonomy): Bacteria > Bacillati > Bacillota > Tissierellia > Tissierellales > Peptoniphilaceae > Finegoldia > Finegoldia sp. P1-F-LS. The sequence goes on from NZ_JBRFJH010000016.1 coordinate 1,464, forward strand.
CACAAGATTCATTTGGAACTGCTGCGAATATTTCTGGGGATACTGCAATCTCTGTAGCTATCGATAAAATATTCAACAGACATATTGTAAAGAATGATGAGTATAAAGATGGTTTTAATGAAAAAGTAATAAATGAAGAAGATCTTTAATAAAAATTTTGGCTAGGCTCTGTGAGCCTAGTTTTTGTTTAAGAAATTTTATTACATTTTTCGAGAATGAACACAAATTATTATTTATTGAATTAAAAATGCGAATGATATATAATGTTAAAGTAAAACATATGTTCAAGGGGTGAGTTATGGAATTTAAATTACATTCAAAATTCAAGCCTACAGGTGATCAACCGCAAGCGATTGATAAACTTGCAAATGGTTTGAAAAATGGAAAAAATCATCAAATTTTAAAAGGTGTTACTGGTTCTGGTAAAACTTTTACGATGGCAAATATTATTCAAAAAGTTCAAAGACCAACTTTGGTTATAGCTCACAATAAAACTTTAGCATATCAGTTAGCTAGTGAGTTTAGGGAATTTTTCCCAGAAAATGCGGTTGAATTTTTCGTTTCGTATTATGACTACTACCAACCAGAAGCATACGTTGTTCAATCGGATACTTATATCGAGAAAGATTCAAGTATTAATGAAGAATTAGATAAACTTCGCCACAGTGCAACCATGAGTTTGTTTGAGAGAAGAGATGTTATCATCGTATCTTCTGTTTCTTGTATTTACGGTTTGGGAGATCCAATTGATTACGAAAATTTGGTTATATCTTTGCGTCCTGGAATGGAAAAAGATAGAACTGAAGTTATGAAAAAGTTAATCGATATTCAATACGTTAGAAATGATATTAACTTTACTAGAGGAACTTTTAGAGTAAGGGGAGATAGCTTGGATATTTTCCCGGCATCAAGTGGTGAAAAAAGTGTTAGAATAGAATTTTTCGGTGATGAAATAGATAGAATTACTGAAATTGATGCATTAACTGGAGAAATTGTCGGAGAAAGAAATCACGTTGCAATTTATCCAGCGAGTCACTATGCAACAACTCAGAAAAAAGTTGAAAAGGCTATTGTAACTATAGAAGAAGAATTAGAAGATAGATTAAAGTACTTTAAAGATCACAATAAGTTGTTAGAGGCTCAAAGATTAGAGCAAAGAACAAGATACGATATAGAAATGCTAAAAGAAATGGGTTTTTGTACTGGAATAGAAAACTATTCAAGACATATGTCTCAGAGAAAACCTGGAAGCAGACCATATACTCTTATCGACTATTTTCCAAAAGATTTTGTAACTATGATTGATGAATCGCATGTTACTGTTCCACAAATTGGAGGAATGTACGAGGGAGATAGGTCAAGAAAAACGAGCCTAGTGGATTATGGTTTCAGATTGCCTTCTGCACTTGACAATCGTCCTTTAAAATTTAGTGAATTTGAATCGATGATGAATCAAGTAATTTATGTTTCAGCAACTCCAGGAAAGTATGAAAAAGCAAAAACTAATGAAGTTGTTGAGCAAGTTATAAGACCTACGGGATTATTAGATCCAAAAATTGAAGTTCGTCCAACAAAAGGACAAATTGATGATTTGGTTAGTGAAATCAATAAGACAATTGAAAAAGGCGAACGCGTTTTGATTACTACTCTTACTAAAAAAATGAGCGAAGATTTGACAAGATATCTTGAAGATTTGGATATTAAAGTAACTTATTTGCATTCAGATATTGATACGATTGAAAGAATGGAAATCATAAGAGATTTGCGAGAAGGAAAATACGATGTACTTGTGGGAATCAACCTTTTAAGAGAAGGATTGGATTTACCAGAGGTTTCATTGATTGCAATTTTGGATGCCGATAAAGAAGGGTTCTTGCGTTCAGAAACTTCTCTTATACAAACAATAGGTAGAGCTGCTAGAAATTCAAATGGTCACGTTATAATGTACGGTGATACTATTACAAGATCAATGGATGTGGCTATAACAGAAACTAATAGACGTAGAGAAATACAAGAAGAATACAACAAAGAGCACAATATTACTCCAACTACTATAAATAAATCTGTTAGAAAAAGAATTCAAAATACTTTTGTGGCAGAAGAAAATGAAAATTACGATGTTAATAAAGTTACAGAATTTTCAAAGGACGAAATCGAAGTTATTATCGAAAATTTGAACACAGAAATGTTAAAAGCTGCGGAAGAATTGGATTTCGAAAGAGCTGCTACACTTAGAGACCAAATAAGGAATTTGAAAAACACTTACTAAAGGAGCAAAATGAGTAAAGATAAAATTATTATAAAAGGTGCAAAGGAGAATAACCTTAAAAACGTGGACCTAACCATTCCTAGAAATAAAATGGTAGTCTTCACAGGTTTAAGTGGATCAGGTAAATCATCTTTAGCATTTGATACAATATATGCAGAAGGACAGCGAAGATATGTGGAATCTTTGAGTTCTTACGCACGCCAATTTTTAGGGCAAATGGACAAGCCGGATGTAGAATACATTGAAGGATTGTCACCTTCAATTTCGATAGATCAAAAAACGACTAACAACAACCCACGTTCAACAGTAGGAACTGTTACGGAAATATACGATTATTTTAGACTACTTTTTGCAAGAGTAGGAACTGCTTACTGTCCAGTTTGTGGAAAAGAGATTGTCAGCCAGACAGTAGATCAAATTGTAGATAGTGTGAAAGAATTAGAAGAACGTTCCAGAATTCAGATTTTAAGTCCTGTTGTAAAAGGCAAAAAGGGAGAATTCAAGAAACTTCTACAAAATTTGAGAAAAGATGGATTTATTAGAGCAATTGTAGATGGTGAGCAAATTGAATTAGCAGAAGATATCGAACTAGATAAAAACAAGAAACATGATATTGATGTAATTGTCGACAGAATTATAATTAAAGACGGAATTGATTCGAGACTTACAGATTCTATAGAAACTGCTCTTAGATTATCTGAAAACAATGTAAAAGTTGATGTTATAGGAAAAGAAGTAATTTCTTACAGCACATCGATGAGTTGTCCAGATGGTCACATTTCTTATGAAGAATTAGAACCAAGAGATTTCTCTTTTAACAACCCTTTCGGAATGTGTCCACATTGTAACGGACTTGGTTTTCATAAAAAAGTTGATGAAGACTTGGTTATTCCTAATATAGAGTTGTCGATTTCACAAGGGGCAATTGATCCTTATCAATCTTCAAAACCAGGTGGATATTATTATGAAATTATAAAAGCAATTGCTGATTCTTATGATTTTCCATTGGATAAACCAATTAAAGAAGCACCTAAGAAAATGATTAATGAGATTTTACATGGATCAAAGAAAAATCTTTCATTTATTTTTGATAGTCATTTTTCTGGAAGAAAAAAATTCAACGGAAAATTTGAAGGAGTTTTGAAAAATTTAGAAGAAAGATATAACAGAAGTACAACAGATTCTATGCATCAAAAAATAGGTGAGTACATGACAGATGTTGAATGCGATTATTGTCATGGGGCTAGATTGAAAGATGAGTATTTGTCAGTTCGTATAAATGAAAAAAATATTTATGAAATTTGCCAAATGCCAGTGAAAGATTCTCTTCAATGGTTCAAGGACTTAGAATTAGAAGAATCCAAGAAATTTATCGGTGATGAAATATTGAAGGAAATTATCAGCAGACTTCAATTTTTGAATGATGTAGGATTGGATTATCTTACTTTGGATAGATCTGCTTCTACTTTATCAGGTGGAGAATCGCAGAGAATTAGATTGGCAACGCAAATTGGATCTGCATTGGTCGGAGTTGTGTATGTATTAGATGAGCCATCAATCGGACTTCACCAAAGAGACAATGATAAATTGATTAAAGCACTTAGAAATTTGACTGATATCGGAAATACTTTAGTTGTGGTTGAACATGACGAAGACACAATGAAAGAATGCGATTATTTAGTAGACATTGGACCTGGAGCAGGGGTTCACGGAGGAGAAGTCGTAGCTTGTGGAACTATAGATGACATAATAAAAGAAAAAAGATCCATTACAGGGAAGTATTTGTCGGGCGAATTGGCAATTCCTGTTCCTGAACAAAGACGAAAGCCAAACGGATATTTAGAATTTAAAGGTTGCAAAGAAAATAACCTTAAAAACATAAATGCAAAATTTGCACTTTCATGTTTTAACTGTGTTACCGGAGTTTCAGGATCTGGAAAATCATCTTTGGTCAATGAAATTGTCTATAAAAAATTAGCTAGAGATTTGAATAATGCAAAGATGAAAAATGGTAAGTTTAAATCAGCGACTGGGATTGAGAATTTGGATAAGGTAGTACAAATAGATCAATCTCCAATTGGTAGAACTCCACGAAGTAATCCAGCAACTTATACGAAAGTATTTGACTTGATAAGAGATTTGTTTGCATCAACACCTGAAGCGAATATGAGAGGATATCAAAAAGGAAGATTCTCATTCAATGTGAAGGGTGGAAGATGTGAAGCTTGTAAAGGTGATGGAACTATAAAAGTGGAAATGCACTTTTTACCAGATGTTTATGTTCCTTGTGATGTTTGTAAGGGAAAAAGATACAATAGAGAAACTTTACAAGTAAAATACAAAGGCAAAAATATTGCTGATGTATTGGATATGACAATTGATGAAGCGTTAGAATTTTTCAGAAACTTCCCACCGATTAAAAACAAATTACAAACTTTACAAGATGTAGGTTTGGGATATATCAAATTGGGACAATCTTCAACAGAATTATCTGGCGGGGAAGCACAAAGAGTAAAGCTTGCCAGTGAATTATCTAAAAAAAGCACAGGAAAAACTGTGTATATTTTGGACGAACCAACTACTGGCCTTCACTCTGCCGATATAGATAAATTAATCGAAGTATTACAAAGACTTGTTGATCAAGGAAACACTGTTATTGTTATTGAACACAATTTAGATGTTATTAAGGTTGCGGATTATATTATTGATTTGGGGCCCGAAGGAGGAAATGGTGGAGGAGAGGTAATGTTCCAAGGAACTCCAGAAAAATTAATTAACAAGAAAAATTCTTATACAGGCCAATATTTGGCTCCAAAATTGAATCGTTAAATTTTTGTAATAATCACCTTCTGATTTTTAGTGTATAATAAAAGTTAAGAAGGTGATTTTTATGTACAATATTATGGTTGTCGATGACGAAAAAGACATAGTAAAAGCCATAGAAATATATTTAAAAACTGATAATTACAATGTACTGAAAGCTTATAATGGTTTTGATGCATTAGAATTAATGGAAAAGAATAAAATCGATTTATTTTTGGTAGACATAATGATGGAAGGAATGGACGGATTAGAACTAACACAAAAAATTCGAGAAGTTTCGAACGCGCCAATCATAATTTTGTCTGCAAAAAGCGAACTGAATGATAAGGTTATGGGATTGAATTTGGGTGCTGATGATTATATTATAAAACCTTTTGATGCTGTGGAATTATTGGCTAGAATCAAATCTTGTTTGAGAAGGTTAGAACTTAGCAAAGATAAATCATTAAATGGAAATATATTTTCAGCTGGAAGATTGACAATAAATGATGACAAAAAAGAAGTATTGATTGATGGAGAAGAAATAAAGCTAACTCCTTATGAATACGGAATTATTTTGCTATTATTGAAAAACAAAGGAATAGTATTCACATCAGAAGAAATATATGAAAATGTATGGGAAGCTCCACCTTATGATGTAAAAAAAATAGTTTCAGTCCACATTTCTAGACTGAGAGAAAAAGTTGAAATCAATCCTAGAAGACCAGATTTGATTAAATCTGTGTATGGAATGGGATATAAAATAGAGGACATTTAATGATAAAGTGGATTAAAAAAAGTTTTAGATCTATCGATGGTTACGTAGAAAAACAATTGGTAGATTTACTACTATATTTTAGTTTTGGTTTTATCCTTATATTCACTGTAGCATTTTTCATTGAAAATATAATTAATGTAGATAATTTTTCAGTTCTCATAACGCTGATTTATGCGTTTGTAGGGTTATTTTATTCTTTGATTAAAGTTGTAAGAACTATTTATAAGAAAAAAAAGAATGCTTTTTTGATATATCAATTTTTGAGTAATTTCAAGGGAAAATACTACAATATTTACGTTGAATCATTATTAACGTTGCTATTTCTAATGTACACAATGACAACAATTATGGTTTCAAATAGAAATTTATTTGGGATTATATTCATTGGAGCAATTTTAGCCAAAATTTACATTTCTATTTTGATTAATAATCTGGGGAAAATATTACTCAATAAAAAAGTAGAAGCTATGTATTCTGGAAAAGATATTGATGTGTTTATTGACGATGAAATATACAAGGATTCAGTATATTTGATTAACCATTTGCATGATTCAGTTATCAATACGATGCAAGATAAAATCAATTCAGAAAAAATGAAAACTGAACTTATAACTAATATATCACACGATATCAAAACACCATTAACGTCTATTATTAATTATGTGGATTTGCTAAACCACGAAACTGACGAATCAGAAAAGAAAAGATATATTGAAATTTTAGAATATAATGCTAAAAGACTAAAAACTATGGTAATTGATTTGATATACGCTTCCAAAACAGGAACAGGAAATATTGATCTTGAGATGGAAGTTGTGGAACTTAATGAATTAGTATTACAAGTTTATGGTCAATTTGACTCTGATTTTAATAAGATAGGTCTTGAATTCGATTATAATGATAAAAGAAAAACAGTTTTGATGATGACAGATGGTGCCAAGCTGTCTCGTGTAATTGAAAATATTTTTAGTAACATAGTAAAATATTCAAAACATAACACGAATGTTTACGGTGAATGCGATGTAGTAAATGATAATATTATCCTTAAATTTTCTAATGTTTGTAAAAATAAAATTGAAGTAAGTGCAGAAGAATTGATGGGACAATTCGTAAGAGGGGAAAGGTCACGCCATTCTGAAGGTAGTGGACTTGGATTGTATATTGCGAAGAATTTGATAGAATTGCTCGGAGGGACAAGTAAAATATCAATTGACGAAGATAGATTTATATATGAGATTAATTTTAAAGTTACTAGAAAGAAAAAAATGAGCAAATAAAAAAAGGTTAATTTTGGAAAAATCCAAAATTAACCTTTTTTTAATTTTTTTTATCATTTGACGAATCACGATCACGTTTACGATCTCGTTCTCTATTGTTTCTTTTGTTGTCCTTATCGTTGTCTTTGTTGTCTTTTTCGTCTTTGTCTTTGCCGTCTTTATCCTTGTCTTCCTTGTCTTCGTCTTCTTTATCTTCAGGTTTAAAAATATTGAAGATTGTCCTATCCGAATAACCAGGCATGCTGTATTTCCAGTCTTTAGGAATAATGTTGTTGTGTTCTGATGGTTTGTATGGAGGATCTCTTTTTATGAAAACTCCCCATCCTAATTCCCAAGGAGGAGTATTGTCAGTTGCCAACTTTCCATCGACCACATCAATTCGTTTAGATTCATACAAATCAGAAACTTCAGTAGGTTCTGTGCCTGCTTTGTAAATTTCTTCTTTTACAATTCCACGAGGATCTCTCCAACTATATTTGCTTGGTAATTTATTTGCCAAAGTATCAACTTTAACTCGTACAATTCCATCTGGTTCATCAAACTTAATCGGAATTTTATCTTCCAAAGTATATTTGTTGACTGCACTCCAAATTTGTACAACTTTTTTCTGGCTGATTTGAGTCATCTTCAATTGTTGATTATCAAATCCCAACCAAGTACTAATTGTGTAGTAAGGGCTCATTCCAACGAACCATACGTCTTGATAGTCGGTTGTCGTACCAGTTTTTCCACCGATATCGAATCCGTCTAACCTTGCATATTTTGAGTAGTTGTAATCTGTAGAAGTTCTAAGAATATCTCTCATTATATATGCGATTTGAGGACTTACAACTTCATTTTGTTTTTGAGGATTATCTATTATAACTTTTCCTAAACTATCAGTAACTTTTGTAAATGAAATAGGCTCTCTGTATTGTCCACTGTTATTAATTGCATTATATGCTCCCGCCATTTCAACAGGTGTAAATCCTTTAGTTAATGAGCCAAGTGCCATTGCTGATGTGTTTTCATCGTTTTCTGAAGTATTTTCAGCTGCACTTATATAGTTATCTGCTTTAGGATTTTTTGCGTTAATTAATCCGAATTTTTCTAGATAAGTTTTCGATTTTTCAATTCCGATATCTTCCAAAACTTTTACGGCGGTAACATTGATCGAGTTTTCAACTGCATATCGGAATGAAACTAAACCTTCGTAACCTTCGTACCAGTTTTTAGGCCATAATTCGTGTTTCTCATTATAATGTGGCAAATCATCTAGGCCTGATGCAGGAGAGTATCCATTGTCCAATGCAGGAGTGTACACTCCCAAAGGTTTCATACTAGAACCAACTTGCCTAGGAATATCCGAAGCTCTGTTAGTAGTATCTTTATTATCTGAATATCTTCCGCCAACTAATGCTTTGATTTGGCCAGTTGATTTATCAATGACAACACTTGATGATTGTGGTTGTTTGATTCCATCTTCATTTATAGTGTAGAAATCTTTATTAAAAATCAAATTATCGTTGTTGTCATATTTTATTAAATTTGGATTATCTTTGATATATTGACTTGAAATTGTTATATTACCTTCACCATCTGTGTTAAGATTTTTCTTACCAATATTAATCGAAGATATTTTATGTGTTACTAAATTATTGCTGTCATTTACTGAATAATAATCTTTCAAATCTAAGTAATTTCCATATTGTTTTACTTTTATTGATTTTGAATAATTAAATGTTATAGACCCATCTGGGTTTTTAGTGTATTGTTTTGGAGAAATAAAGAATTCATCATTGTCGTTAATTATATTTTCCTTTCTAAAATAAATTACTTCATCTAATGCATTCGTAATATTTCTTCCGTCATCACTTGACCATTTTAACAAATTTGCTGATGAGCCATCGGATATAATATCATCGACTTTTTTGTCATACAATTTTTCCAAATTACTTTGCATATTCATGTCAACACATGAATATATCTTTAAACCACCATTTATAAGTTTGCTTTTAGCTTCTTGTTGCGAGTATCCTTTTTCTATGAGTTTTGCAATAACTTGTTCGTAGATAATATCTGAATAGTAATTGGACAAGTTATCGACGTTTTTTATACCTGGTTTAATATTCGCTACTATATTTTCTTGAAGAGCTGTTTCGTATTCTTCCTTAGTTATTTTCTTATTTTCTAACATTTTTTTAAGAACGTAATCTCTTCTGTCGATAGTTTGTTGGTTGTAAACAGCTTTGTAAGTCTCACCGCTTAATGTAACTTCACCGACAATTTTTGATTGGTCTTTTACTTGACCTGGTTCAATAGCCTTGTATAGCGCTAAATTAGTAGGACTCTTTACGATTCCTGCTAGAGTAGCACATTCTGATAAAGTTAGTTCATTTATGTTTTTCTTGAAATAAATTTCAGAAGCTGCTTGAACTCCATAAGCATTTTGGCCCAAGAAAACAGTATTCATATACGTTTCCAAAAGTTTTTCTCTGCCTAAATAGTTTGTCAATTCCATTGCCAAGTAAGCTTCTTTGAATTTTCTATCAAATGATTTTTCATTAGTTAAGTACAAATTACGAGCCAATTGTTGTGCTAAAGTACTCGCTCCACGTTTCATAGAACCTGATCTTAAATTATCAAAAATAGCCGATGTAATACCAATAGGATCTACACCATTGTGTTTGTAAAATCTTTCATCTTCTACAGAGGTGAAAGCATCCATCATATATTTTGGTATTTTATCTAATTTAACAACCTCTCTATATTCAGTGGTCTTGATTTTTTCGATTAAATTTCCATCCTGATCCAAAATTTCTGATGTTTGATTCATCATATTATTTATTTCTTCGGGATTAACTTTAGGAGCTAACTGCATGGCGCGTACTCCGGCCACTCCGATTAGTCCACCAACAAATGCAAATATACAAATCAAACATAATATTAAAATTTTTATGGATTTCAATATTATATTTTTATCTTTATTCATAAATTCCTCCATAAAATGTATATAAACTATTATACCACAAAGTGTTGATTCAACATATATTCCAAGATTTACAATGCACATTTTACTTAAGTGAAGATTATTATATAATATAGATAAAGGAGCAACAATGAAAGAAAAAACAATTTTAGTTTATTTTGAATTCAAAAATAAAAAAATAAACGATGAAGATATAGGAGAAATGGAAAGTTTGATTGAATCATCTGGCGGTGAAGTCTGCGCTATCTCAGAAGTTCGAAAAAATTCCATCGATTCGAAATATTTTATTGGTAAAGGAAAATGTCTGGAGATAAAAGATGCTGCAGAAAAATTAGATGTAACTACTTTAATATTTAATGTAGAATTATCTGGCTCAAATATTAAAAATTTGGAAGATATTACTGGACTTAAAATAGTTGATAAAACAAATTTGATTTTGGATATATTTGCAAGCAGAGCGAAAACAAAACAAAGTGTGCTTCAAGTTGAACTGGCAGAATACAAATACAGGCTTCCAAGATTGATTGGCTTCAGAGACCATTTATCTAGAACTGGTGGTGGAATTGGAACTAGAGGTCCAGGGGAAACAAAACTCGAGGTAGACAGAAGAACTATTCAAAAGAAAATTGACAACATAAAACGCGAATTAAAAAGTATCGACAAAAGTCAAGAAAATATGAGAAAACAAAGACTTAAATCCGATATAAAAATGGTGAGTATGGTTGGATACACAAATGCTGGTAAATCTACATTATCTAATAAATTGGTGAATTTCTACAAAGATAAATATACCGAAGAATTTGAAACAGAAGATTTGCTTTTTAAAACTTTGGATACCACTTTAAGAAAATGTACATTACCGAATAAAAAGCAATGCCTCGTAATTGATACAGTAGGTTTCATTAAAGATATTCCTACAGATTTAATTGAAGCATTTAAGTCAACGCTACTGGATTTGAAACATTCTGATTTAATATTATTTGTATTAGATTCTTCTAGTTCTGATCTGGACAATCAAATAACTACAACTATGGACATATTAAAAGAACTAAAAGTATTAGACAAACCTATGGTTACTGTATTCAATAAATCCGACAAGAATCCTAATGTGATTTTTCCATATAATTTAGATAATAAAATAAAGATATCAGCTTTTAATGATAAAGATATAGAAAAGTTATTGTATAAAATTCAAGAAGAGTTATATGGCAATTATAAATGTGTTAATATGAAATTTGACTACAATCATCAGGACGTTTTGAATGCTGTTTTACAAAATTTCAAATGTGGAGATGTGTCTTATAATAATGATGATGTAAGTCTTGAGGTTGAAATCTCTGAATCAGAAATAGAAAAATATAAGGAATTTATAATATGAAAAAATATAGAAGCGTTCACAAAAGCGTACCTTTTTCTTTTATTATCAATAAATCTGAATTTATTGGAAATTGTAAGTTTGTTGAAACAGAAGAAGAAGCACTGGAATTTGTGGATAGCATAAAATCAAAATACAGTGATGCAACTCACAATTGTTCAGCTTATGTTATTGGAAAAGATAAATTAACTCAAAGATTTGACGATGACGGAGAGCCTTCACAAACAGCAGGAATTCCAATTCTTGAAGTCATAAAAAAAGAAGATTTAACTAATGTTTGTGTTGTTGTTACAAGATACTATGGTGGCATTAAACTTGGAGCTGGTGGACTTATAAGAGCATACACAAAAGCATCTAGTGAGTGTTTGAATGAGTCGGTTATTGTAGACAAGAAAATATTTAGAAAATTTCAGATAGAATTTGATTACACAAATGTTGGAAGTATTGAAAATTTTTTGATGAATAATGATATTTACGTTGCTGATAAACAATACTCGGACAAAGTTGTATTCGGTATTTTATTAGATGAAGATAAGTATGAAGAAGTAAAAGGCAAATTAATTGATTTGACAAGCGATAATATAAAGTTTACAATGATTGAATTTACTTATCAATCATCTTTAAATGATAAGTTAATATTTTAAAATGATTTAAATTGTGATAAAATTTGAGGGTGGATTAAAATGAATTACGCAAAATTATGTGAAGATTTAACAAAATGGATAAAAGAAGAAGTTGAATCTGCTAATCTAAAAGGAGCTGTTTTTGGAATTAGTGGTGGAATAGATAGTGCTGTGTTAGCTTGTTTGTGCAAAAAAGCTTTTGGAGATAACGCATTAGGTTTGATTATGCCAATAAAAAGCAATCCAAAAGACGAAGAAGATGCAAGAATATTAGCAAAAGCAATTGGTTTGAGATTTACAAAAGTTGATCTTAATGAAAGTTACGATGCTTTGATTGGAACTTTTGAAAAAAATTCTGTGGAAATGGCTGCATCAAATATTAAGCCAAGACTTAGAATGATAACTTTGTACTATTACGCACAAAATAACGAATATATGGTGTTATCTGGATCAAATCGTTCGGAGTTTATGACTGGATATTTTACAAAATACGGAGATAGTGGAGCTGATCTTATGCCACTATTGAATTTGTACAAGACAGATATTTTCGAAATGGCAAAAGTTTTGGGCATTCCAGATGTCATTATCAACAAAAAACCTAGTGCTGGTTTGTGGGAAGGTCAAACAGATGAAGATGAGTTTGGATTTACCTACGAAGAGTTGGATGATTATTTGATGAATAATTCAAACACGAAATCCAAAGATTTGATTGATAAAAAGATTAAACAAAGCGAACATAAAAGAAAATTTGCGAAATCATTTGAATTCGATAGAAGAAATTATTAAGGATGTGATTTTATGTCAGGACATAATAAATGGAGTAAAATAAAAAATAAAAAAGGCAGTGAAGACGCTAGAAGAGGCAAAATATTCACTAAGATGGCGAGAGCAATAACTGTTGCTGTTAGAGAAGGTGGAGCAGATCCAGAATACAACCCTAGTTTAAAATCTGTTATAGAAAAAGCTCGTGCAGAAAATATGCCTAACGATAACATAGACAGAGCAATCAAAAAAGCGAGTGGCGACGGAGATTCTGCAAACTATGAAAACATAGTCTACGAAGGATATGGTCCAGAAGGAGTTGCGGTTATAGTTGAATGCTTGACAGATAATAGAAACAGAACCGCTTCAGATGTTAGACATTATTTCGATAAATTCGGCGGAAATCTTGGACAAAACGGATCTGTATCATTTATGTTCCAAAGAAAAGGTCTGTTATTAATCGATGCAGATTCTTTGGATGAAGAAGAAGTAATGATGGACAGTTTAGATGCTGGTGCAGAAGATTTTGAAGCTGATGATGGAATTTTTGTAATTAACACAGCAATGGAAGATTTCGCACAAGTAAGAGATACTTTATTAGAAAAAGGATATAAATTCGTAAAATCTGATTTGGTTTATGAACCATCAAATTACGTTAAGATTAACGACGAATCAAATGTCGATAAGATGGAAAAGCTAATAGATAATCTTGAAGATAGTGATGATGTTCAACAAGTAAGTCATAATTGGGATAACGAATAAAAATGGACAGAGTAGCTTTTTCGATTTTTGGAATAGATATAATGTGGTATGGAATATTGATTACTTTAGGGGTGATTTTGGGCTATGTTGTAGCTGTAAAGTTAGCCAAGATGGAAAATATTTCAGAAAATACCATATTGGACATTTTAGTTTGGGCACTTCCTCTTGCAATTGTAGGAGCGAGGGCTTATTATGTAATATTTGAATGGGACTATTATTCCAAGAATTTAGGAGAAATCATAGACATTCGCGGTGGTGGATTAGCGATTTATGGGGGAATAATTGCCGCAGTTATTACTTGTTACGTTATTTGTAAAAAGAAAAATCTTAAATTTTTGAAGTTGCTGGATATTTTTATGCCTGCGATTGCTTTGGGACAAGCAATTGGTAGATGGGGTAATTTTATTAACAAAGAAGCCTATGGTACTCCAACTAATCTTCCTTGGGCAATTACAATAGATGGTGTAAAAGTTCATCCTACATTCTTATATGAATCACTAGGAGATTTTCTAATATTTTTACTATTGGTGTATGTATTTAAGAATAGGAAGAAATTCAATGGTCAAATTACTAGTATGTACATGATTTTGTACGGAATATTGAGATTTTTCGTAGAAGGACTCAGAACAGACAGCTTGTACATTGGTGCATTAAGGGTGAGCCAATTAGTAAGTATCGCGATTATAATTGCAGGAGTAATCTTACAAATCAAATACAAAAAGCAAATTATTAAGTCAGATGAAAAATAAATCATCTGGCTTTTTAAACATTTTAAAGAGGTGATATATTTGTGTTCTAGATTTGAACTAAATATAAATGAACTTGATTTATTAAAAAGATACAATAAAAAACAAATCACAAAATTCAAACCAAAAGAAGAAGTCTTTCCGGGTCAACAAATTTTAACTTTGTGCGACGATTTTGATTACATGAGGTGGGGAATTGATGTTGATTTTATGAAAAAATCTATAATAAATTCGAGGATAGAAAAGATTTATACTTCAAAGTTTTTTAAGGAAGATTTTGAATACAGAAGATGTTTGATTCCTGCGACAGCTTTTTTTGAGTGGAATCAAAAAAATAAAGATAAATATAGACTAACCGTTGAAAATCAAAAAATATTTTCTATTGCAGGCATTTTCAGAGAATATAAAAGTCAAGAAACGAGCATTAGACATGTTAGTATGCTTACGACAGAAGCAAAAGGTTCAATGTCTGAAATCCACACTCGAATGCCAATTATATTGCCGCAATCTTTTGAACAAATATATTTGACCGGAAAAAATCATGAAGAAATTCACGAGTTTTTATTTAAAAATTACATTGATTTAGAATTGGAAAATTTATCAGACAGTCAATTAACATTTTTGTAATTTTATGATATAATTTATATGAATATTGAAAAGCGAAGAAGGATAAATAATATAACATATACAGAGAGTTAATGTGTGGTGAAAATTAACAAGTTATAACGGCAATCTGGAGCTAATAATTCTAAGAGTGATGTTTATCATAATTAGGGTGGAACCGCGGAAATTACATTTCGTCCCTGAAGTTTTACTTCGGGGATTTTTTATTATTCAAAAAAATGGAGGGTTTTTATGAAAAACGAAGAGAAAACTATGGAAAAAATAGTGAGCCTGTGTAAATCAAGAGGGATAATATTTCCTGGCAGTGAAATCTATGGAGGATTATCAAATACTTGGGACTATGGTTCTTTAGGAGTTGAAATAAAAAATAATATTAAAAGAGCTTGGTGGAAAAAATTTATACAACAAAGTCCTTATAATGTTGGTTTGGATGCAGCTATACTTATGAATCCTCAAACTTGGGTAGTTTCAGGTCATGTTGGTGGATTTTCCGACCCATTAATTGATTGTAAAGAATGTAAATCTAGATTTAGAGCAGATAAATTAATTGAAGATTATTACATGAACGAAAAAAATGAAGAAATTATTGGATTAGATGGAAAATCTGAGCAAGAATTGTTAGATATTATAGAAAAAGAAGACATTAAATGTCCTGAATGTGGTAAACACAATTTCACAGACATTAGAAAATTCAACTTGATGTTCAAAACTTTCCAAGGAGTTACTGAAGATAATAAATCAGAAATATATTTGAGACCAGAAACTGCACAAGGTATTTTTGTGAATTTTAAAAACGTTCAAAGAACATCTAGAAAAAAGGTTCCTTTTGGAATTGGCCAAATAGGTAAATCATTTAGAAACGAAATTACTCCAGGTAACTTTATTTTTAGAACAAGAGAATTTGAACAAATGGAATTAGAATTCTTCTGTAAACCTGGAACTGATTTAGAATGGTTTGATTACTGGAGAAACTTCTGTAAAGAATTTTTATTGAATTTAGGAATTAGAGAAGAAAATCTAAGATTAAGAGACCACTCTCAAGAAGAGTTATCATTCTATTCAAAAGCTACAACAGATTTTGAATATCTGTTCCCATTTGGATGGGGAGAATTGTGGGGAATTGCTGATAGAACAGATTACGATTTGTCTAAACACAGTGAAGGCTCTGGAGAAAAGTTGGAATATATGGATCCTACTACAAACGAAAAATATATTCCATATTGCATAGAACCATCTGTTGGTGTAGACAGAATGTTCTTATCTTTCTTGTGCGATGCATATGATGAAGAACAGTTAGAAGATAACACAACAAGAACTGTTTTGAAAATTCATCCTGCTTTAGCAGCTTATAAAGTTGCAGTACTTCCATTAACTAAAAAGCTAAATGATAAAGCAATGGAAATTTATAATGAATTAGCTAAGAATTTCATGACTCATTTTGATGATGCTGGTTCAATTGGTAAGAGATACAGAAGAGAAGATGAAGCCGGAACACCATACTGTGTAACTATAGATTTTGATACATTAGAAGATAATACAGTTACTATCAGAGATAGAGACACTATGGAGCAAAAGAGAATGACAGTTGAAGAAATTATTGAATTTGTAAATAAAGAAATGGAGTTTTAATTATATGACAGAAACATTGAATCCATTGGAAAATGCAAGATATCAAATAAAAAAGGCTTGTGAGATTTTAAAGTTAGACGATAGCGTTTATGAATTATTGAAAGATCCTTACAGAGTAATTGAAATTAATATTCCAGTAAAAATGGATGATGGATCAATGAAAGTATTCAAAGGTTATAGATCACAACACAATAATGCTATGGGTCCTACTAAAGGTGGATTGAGATTTAGAGAAGATGTTAATTTGGATGAAGTCAAAGCTTTGTCTATATGGATGACATTTAAATGTCAAGTAACAAATTTACCTTATGGTGGAGGAAAAGGTGGAATAATTGTTGATCCATCAAAGCTTTCTGAAGGCGAATTAGAAAGATTATCCAGAGGATTTGTAGATGGAATGTACAAATATTTAGGAGAAGATTTTGATATCCCAGCTCCCGATGTTAATACAAACGGAAAAATCATGAGTTGGATGGCTGATGAATACAACAAATTAACTGGTACTAATCAAATTGGAACTTTTACTGGAAAACCAATTGAATTTGGTGGATCATTGGGTAGAACCGAAGCTACAGGATTTTCGGTTGCTTTAAGTGCAAAAAAAGCTGTTTTAAATTTGGATAAAAAACTAGAAGAAACGACCGTTGCATTACAAGGATTAGGCAATGTTGGTATCTATACTTTAAAATATGTGCTTGAACATGGTATGAAAGTCAAATACATCATGGAATACAATAAGCAAAGAGGAGTATTTGCAATTCACAAGGAAGACGGATTCAACTTTGAAGAATGCTATGAAATCTCTCAAACACAAGATAAAGATTTTGCTAGCATTGAAGGATGCGAAGTAATTTCAAATGAGGAATTTTTCGCAGCTGATGTTGATGTTTTGATTCCTGCTGCTTTGGAAAATGCAATTACAACTGAAAATGTTAATTCAATTAAAGCGAAAATCATTGTAGAAGGTGCAAATGGACCTATAACAAAGGATGCAGATGAAATCTTAAACGAAAAAAATGTAGTTATTGTTCCTGATATTTTAGCAAATTCTGGTGGAGTAACAGTATCTTATTTCGAATGGGTACAAAACAAAGCTGGATATTACTGGTCAGAAGAAGAAGTAAGAGACAAGGAATACCGATTGATTGACAAATCATTTGATGAAATTTGGGCTTTATCTAAAAAACTTAATATAACATTGAGACAAGCTGCTTATGTAAATTCAATCAAAAAGATTAACAATACTATGAAAATACGCGGATGGTATTAATGCAAGCAAAAATAGAATTTGATGATGAATTAAAACTTACAAAAATCAAACAATCATCTTTTAACCCTACCCACATTTTTGAATGTGGGCAGGCTTTTAGATGGTACAAAGAAGACGATATGTCATATACAACAATTGATGGGGACATGTACTGCAATGTAAGTTTAGTAGGAGATTACGTATATATTAAAAACTGCACAGAAGAAGATTACTATAAAAAATGGGAAAATTATTTTGATTTAAAGACTAATTATACAAAGATAAAAGAAAAATTATCATTTAATGAAACTTTAAAAAACGCATTAGAATATGGTGATGGAATTAGAATTTTAAATCAGGATAAATTTTCAACTATAATTTCATTTATTATATCGGCAAACAATCAAATACCAAGAATTATGAAATCCGTAAATATCATTTGTGAAAATTACGGAAAATTTTTGGGAGATTTTAACGGTAGGAAATTATATTCTTTTCCTAAGCCTGAAGATTTAGCAAAAGTACCAGTAGAAGAAATGAGAGAAGTGTGCAGAGTAGGATTTAGAGATAAAAGAATTGTGGACGTGTCAAAAATGGTTGCAAATAACGAATTTGATATTTTGGAGATCGACAAATTATCAAATGAAGAATTGAGAAAAGAATTAATCAAGCTTCCTGGAGTTGGACCAAAAGTTGCTGATTGTATTATGCTTTTTTCATACAACAGACACAATACATTTCCTGTTGACGTATGGATCAAAAGAGTTATGGAGTATTTGTTCATTAAGGAAGAAACGAATAAGAATTTAATTGCAAAATATGCAGATGATTTGTTTGGAGAATATGCAGGATATGCACAACAATATTTATTCTACTATGGAAGAGAAAATACAATTGGAAAATAACCATTAAAATCAAATAATAAAAAAAGACATAAAAGGATAAAAACTGAAATAAATACAGATATCTTTGCTTAAACACTGATAAATATGCTTGATAAAAACAAAAGAGTGGTTTATTATATAAGAGTATTAACACTCATCAAGTTTGAGTGCTAACAAAAGTTTCTGAAGGAGGATATTATGAATTTAAAACCTATTGGCGATAGATTAGTATTAAAAAAGCAAGAAAAAGAAGAAGAAAAAACATTCTCTGGAATAGTTCTCCCTTCTTCAGCCAAAGAAGCTCCTGTTTATGCAGAAGTTTTAGCTATTGGTTCTGAAGTAGAAGAAGATGAAAAAATGAAAGGCAACATTAAAGTTGGAGATAAAGTTATATACTCAAAATATGCTGGAACAGAAATAAAACTAGAAGATACAGATTATATTCTAGTAAAATATGAAGATATTCTAGCAGTTGTAGAATAGGAGGATAAATTTTATGGCAAAACAAATTAAATTTTCAGATGATGCTCGTAAAAGCATGGTAGAAGGTATTAATAAATTATCAGATACAGTTAAAGTAACATTGGGACCAAAAGGCCGCAATGTAGTTTTAGATAAAGAATACGGCGCACCATTGATTACAAATGATGGTGTTTCAATTGCAAGAGAAATTGAACTTGAAGATGAATACGAAAACATGGGTGCACAATTAGTAAAAGAAGTTGCGACAAAAACAAATGACGTAGCAGGTGATGGTACAACTACTGCAACACTTTTAGCCCAAGCTATTATTAGAGAAGGATTGAAAAACTTAGCAGCTGGTGCTAATCCTATAGTTTTGCAAAAAGGTATAAGAAAAGCTGTTGAGAAGTCTGTAGAAGCTATCAAAGCTAGAAGTCACAGCGTTACTACAAAAGAGGAGATTGCTAATGTTGGTAGCGTATCAGCTGCAGATGAAACTATTGGAAAACTAATTGCAGAAGCTATGGAAAAAGTTGGAAACAATGGTGTAATTACTGTTGAGGAATCAAAATCTATGGGAACTACATTAAATGTTGTAGAAGGTATGGAATTCGATAGAGGATATGTTTCTCCTTACATGGTTTCTGATTCAGACAAAATGGTTGCAGCAATGGAAGATCCATTCATTTTAGTTACTGACAGAAAAATTACAAATATTCAAGATATATTGCCATTATTAGAACAAGTTGTTCAACAAGGTAAGCCATTATTTATAATCGCTGAAGATGTTGAAGGTGAAGCACTAGCAACATTAGTTTTAAATAAAATCAGAGGAACTTTCAATTGTGTAGCTGTAAAGGCACCAGGATTCGGAGATAGAAGAAAAGAAATGCTTGAAGATATTTGCATTTTAACTGGAGCACAATTAATTACAGAAGATTTGGGAATCGAATTAAAAGATGCATCATTTGATATGCTTGGAAGAGCAAGAAAAGTTAATGTATCAAAAGATAAAACAACAATTGTTGATGGTAACGGCGACCAATCAAAAATTGAAGAAAGAATTAACCAAATCCAAAACAGAATTCCTGAAACTGATTCTGAATACGATAGAGAAAAACTACAAGAAAGATTAGCAAAATTATCTGGTGGAGTTGCAGTAATTGAAGTCGGAGCAGCTACAGAAACAGAATTAAAAGAAAAAAAATTGAGAATAGAAGACGCTCTTGCAGCTACAAGAGCAGCAGTTGAAGAAGGAATTGTAGCTGGTGGTGGAACAATTCTATTAGATATTATTGAAGAAGTTGAAAAACTTGTCGATGACGTTGAGGGTGATGAAAAAACAGGCGTTAAAATAATTTTAAAAGCATTAGAAGAACCTGTAAAACAAATCGCAATTAATGCTGGAATCGACGGCTCAGTAATAGTAGAAAATGTAAAAAACAAAGATAAGGGTATCGGATTTGATGCATACAAAGGCGAATATGTAGATATGTTAAAAGCAGGAATTGTAGATCCAACAAAAGTAACATTATCTGCATTACAAAATGCAGCATCGGTTGCAAGTCTATTATTAACAACAGAAGCAGCAGTTGTAACAATAAAAAAAGACGAGCCAGCTATGCCTCAACCAGGTCCAGGCGCTTATATGTAATAAATCAAAGATGAGGATATATATTCCTCATCTTTTTTTATGGACGAATTGTCAAATCAAATGCAACACTTATGGTAAGAAACCAAAAAGTTCTTCTTTAGGTGTTTTATATTGTATACATTTTCTAGGTCTATTATTCATTAAACTTAAGTTATCATTTAAATCATTA
>NZ_JBRFJH010000017.1:0-17818 GCF_052932205.1 Finegoldia sp. P1-F-LS
CTATGGTAATATGGTTATAGCTCATAGTTAATCGCTCCTTTTAATATGTTTTGTTTGGTCACTTACATATTAACACAGCTGATTAGCTATGAGTTATTTTATGTTGCACTTGTTATGATAAATTATCACCAAAATAAGTTTTGATATCATCAACCTTTGTTGTTTTATGGTCTTCTGGTTTCCAGGCATTATAGTCTGCCTCGTTTAATAAGATTTTGTGAATTACAATCTTATTTGTAGAATTTTCGTACTTTTCACCTTCAGCACTAGCTATCAATGGGGTGAATACACCAACCATCATCGCTAATGCTATGATTAGTGATAAAAATCTTTTTTTCATAATATAACTCCTTTATATTTATTTTATAATTATTTGCTTCTCGCAAATTATTACCTTTACCTTGCCTTGTAGGCACTTTTTACTTTAGGCTTCGTCCAACATATCCTTTTATTGGTATTCTTAGACTTTGCCTTTCCACAGACCTCTCAGCCTGCTTTCTCTAATCAAGCCCTTTTTATTAGAACTTCGATTAGCTTGTTAATTTCTCTTAACGTCTTTTTTTCTCATGCATAGCCCTTGGACTATATTTGTTCTTCCTAGCTTTGTATGTGTATGTTCTTATCTCTTTTACTTCTGTAAGCTCAAGACCTTCATATCTTTCATCAGCATCTTCAGTTGTAATATCTTCAGTATTTCCAACATCTAGCTTGTCATTCACACTGCTTATTATCTCATCAGATTCCGTACCAGAATTTCCTTTCTTGTCCATATCTTCCTTGATAGCTTCAAGAGTGTATATCACGTTATTAATAACCATAAGCTTGTAAGATTCTGAGTTGCTGCCAGTGGTAAGTTTATAGAATACAAGGTTTACTAGAACTAAAAAACCTGCAAATAGTGATATAGATATCTTACTATCATAGTCAAGCATAACACTAATTATTATTGGTATAAACGCTAGACATATAGTAATAAAATGACCGAAGTCACTTTCTTTTCTTACATTAATATCTACAGCATCTCTATAAGTCTTAAATGTAATCAAATCATTTATCAGATTTTTTTCATTTTTCTCTTTATTATTATCATTCAAGTATTTTTCATTGAGATATTTTAATAAGAACTCTTTGTCGAAATATTTATGCTCATGTTCATCGTATGAAAGCTTATACCAGGCTTCTTCATTCCCATTTAATTTCTTAATTATTTTTTTTAATAAACATTCTTCTGAATTCCAATTCAGTTTGTTAATTATTTTTTGAAATGAACCATCTTCTGATTTTTTAAGAATAAGACCGTTTCTTATCTTGCCATCATATCCCATAAGACCACCTCATTGACGTTAAAAATATTTGCCTCAACATCATCGAGACCCTAGGGACTTGGCTTGTCGCCTCATCCCTTTGTCTCTTATTTTAGTCCCTTTACGGAGGGTACCTCATCTTTTGATCTAATCCAATCATGATAACGCACTCTCTCTTCTCTTACGTCTGTACTTGTAGTACGCCGTTGCCATCATCACAGCACCCACTACAAGGAAACCAATAATTCCCATCGCACCAGTCAACGGATAAGTTGCCTTTCGGTTTTCCACTTCAACTGGTTTTGTTAGGTCATATTCATCGTAGACTGGATTGTTTTCTATTAGAGCTGTCCAGTCTAGGCTGTATTCAACTTGGTCAGTTATTGAGTAGTTAAGGATTATTTCAGCCTTTTGGTCTACCTTTGTCTTACCTTGAGCAAGAGTACCAGTGTATTCTACTACTATAGTATCTGTAGTTGTAACTTGACCATCTTTTCGTCCATTACCTGTAATTTCCTTTAGGCTGTACGCTGATCTAGTGTTGCCGGCTTCAGGCTTGTAGATTTCTGGACTATATTCTTTAAAGTCTTTTTCTTCAAGGTCAGATATTTTCTTAGTGCTATCTTTTCCTATCAAAGCTACCTTAACTTTTCCACCCTTATTTTCGCCCTCAACTTTTGGTGTGATTGACCAATCATTTTCAAAAATTCTTAGATAAGATCGGAAGTTTGGTATTGTGAAATTCTTGTGGTTTGGATTTATAACAATTCTTTGTGTGAATGTTCTCTTATCCTTTTCAACTGTTAAAACTTCACTAGATATCATACCACCAGGGCTATCTGTATGAGATGCCTTGATTGGATCTTTTTCTAGAGTATAGAGCTTACCATCTGCAAGTCTAAATTCTCTAATCCAACCTGGTATCTTAGCATATCCTTCTGGTGCCTTAATTTCTTTCAGAGCATAGTCGCCTGGTTTGTTAACTTTTGGCTTAAACTTACCATTTTCGTCAGAAGTTACTGTCATAGTTACTTGTTCAGTAGTTTCAGTTCCATCTTCTGCCTTTTTAGTTTTTGTTTCCTTGACTGGTTGGTATTTATTATTTTCATCTTTTTTGTAGACTTCGAAGACTGCTCCTGGTAGGAAGACTTTTTTGTTTTCTCCATCTAATACTGCATCTACCTTTACAAATTCAATGTCCTTGTAGTTGATGATATTGATTGGACCATTGCCTACTTGTTCATCTACTTCTACCATTTCAACCTTATCTTCTTTTGGTTTTTCTGGAGTAGTTCCAGGATCTGCACCTTGATTTTCACCTGCTGGATTAATAGGAGATTCTCCTGCTTTTGGTTTATCGCCTGGTTTTTCTCTTACAGGAACTTGGTCCTTAGGTTTTTTAACCTTCCTTGTGATTACACCATCATCACCAACTGTAAATTCAGCAGCGTGGCCTTCGATTGGACTGTAGTCTTCAGGAGCTGCAGTTTCTACAAGACCATACTTACCTGGAGAAAGTTTTTCGTACTTGATTAAACCGTCATCGCCTGAAGTCTTTGTAGAATCTGCTACATCATCCCATTTATCAGCACTTTCATTATACTTAACAAGTTTAAATGTAGCGCCTCTAAGGATTTCTCCTGCTTGGTCAAGCTTCTTGAAAGTTATTTCATTCTTAGGGTTGATGGCTGTTACTTCCATCTTACCTTCTGCTAGGTTCTTGTTCCATTGTTCGTAAACATAGTCTTCCCTAGCTGACCATACTGGATAGTTATTAGCATTTATTCTTACCTTTGGATTGTATTGGGACCTGTCTGATCCTTCTTTTATCTGACCAGTAACTCTAATAATATAAGTGTCGTCCCAGTTTAAGTCTCCAGTATTGTAGTTTACTATTGCTGGGTTGTTGTCATTGACAGTATAGTTGTAGTAGTCATCAGTCGGCTTTCTAAAGTACTGTTCTGTAGGATTCACATAGAAGGATGGTGGCATTAATAGATTAATATTATCTTTCCTATATGTGCTTTGTGTCCATTGTTCATTTATCTTGAACTCTTCTACATGAAGATTAACTACATCTGTGCCTGGTTTATAAACTAGTTTTGCAGCATTAGAGAAGTTTTGCTCTCTATTTACATAGATGATATGTTCAAATTCACCAGTTTTTGGATTAAATCTTGTGATTTTACTTGCAATGTTGAGGTTGTTACCCCAGTCATCTGTGTGAGATGCTGTGTCAAGTTCATAAACTACATTGATCTTTCCAAATTTAGTGTCTGGATCACTAATCATCTTTATACCAACTGGTACATTGGTTGCTGAATATTTTAGCTTATCTCTTTTTATATGACCTGTTAGACTTGTTTCAAAGTCCTTAAGCTCATAAGTGTTTGCATAGTCTGTGAAAGTATAAGTGATTATACCCTTGTCATAGTCATAATTTGCCTTGGCAATAGTTCCTATACCTTCTGCAAAGATATCTAGACCTTCGATAAGTTCTTTATCGTAGATTCCCTTAAGGTCCATATAGTCAGATAGCTTAACTTGGAAGAAGTCTCCTGGTTTTATTTCCATGCCATCAGCTAGTTTGAAGTTATTCTTTATACTTAGAACGTGGGCTGAGTTTGGCTTGATTGTATCTGGTGCTGTCTTGTCACCTTCATTTGGTTTTACTACTTTTATTTCTGATTCCTCAATAGAAATTGAGCTTGATAGGTCTTGTCCCTTTCTTGTTACTGGGCCAGCGTATGGGTCAAGGCCCTTACCACCTACTGTAAAGTACCATTTTTGTCCCTTGTTTTGGTATCCGTCTGGTGATTTAGTTTCTTCTAGTACATAGTTACCAATTGGTAGTTCATCAAATACAAGCATTCCATCTTTTTTGATATTTGCTGTAACTTGGTCGTTTTCTTTTAGACTTACCCCTGTTGGTAGGTTTACAGTAAACTTACCTGGTACAGAAATTGTAGTTTCTGCTGTCTGATTTCCAGGGAAGGTTAAAGTAATTTTGCCAGCTAATATTGATTTTCCAGTAATCTGACTCGCTCCAACTTTAACAGGGTCTAGGCTAAGTATCTCGCCATTTTTAACTTTTGGTTTTTGATCATTTGCCGCTGCTACAGTTGCTATTGCTGTATCATCTATGGATGATGAGTCTTTGCTGTAAGATACAAGTGATTTTCCGTCTGCAGGTTTGGTTGGGTCTTCTTGAAGCTTACTAGATAATCTAGTTAGCTTGAATTTTGCACCATTAAGGGCATTACCTTTCCCATCTTTTTTGTTGATGGTTACTGCACCTTTGCCTGGTTTTTCGTTGATTATCTTACCCATGTTCTTGGCAGTGGCTGATGTTACATAGTCAACTAGCTTACCGTCTTGAACCGTTGCATGTTCATCTGGAGCATACTTTATAATGCCGTTGGCATTTTTGTTATACTCTAGGGTTACAAGCCCTCTGCCTGGTGTGATTTCTCCAGTCTCATTGTTTACTACTTTACCAGTGTATTTGATAGTCATATAAAGAATAGGATCTTTAATTGGTTTGTAGCCTGCTGGCGCCTTTACTTCCATTAGTCTGTAACGACCTGGCTTTAATCCCCTAAATCCGAAGTAACCGTTAAAGGCCGAAGATACAAATGTACCTGGCTTGTCTATATAACCACCTGGTGCTAGTTCTTGAAGTTTAAAAATTGCGCCTTCAAGTCTGTTTTCTGTAACTTCCTTTCCATTATCCTTCCATTTAGGGTCATCTTTACCATGCTTAGAGAAGGTAATATTATAAGTTTCTTCATCGTTTATGATTTCCATACCTTCTTTAGGTAACTCTTGTTCATGGGTTGAGTCATAAATTGGTTTTAATTTTATAGATGTGTCAGCGTGTAGGTATGGTTCGTTACCTAATGCTGGATCAACTTTACCAGTTACATAAGTTTTTCCATCATATTTAACTTCCTTACCTACAAAGTTTGCGTATTTAGTCTTAGGGTCTTGGGTTCCTGACCATTCCTTAGCTGCGTCTTCACCATTTTTGCTCTTTACATAATTAGTTACTTGGCTAGCACCGCCTTGGTAGGATCCTTTATCAACAACTTCATAAGTTGGATTTCCAGTTGCATCTACCTTAAGTTGTTTAAACTCTCGCTTGCCTTCATACAAGTCAACGTGAAGGTCAAGTTTAGCAAGGTCATCCGGATCAATGTCTGTCCTATCGTAAGGGTCTTTTAGCGTAGGCTCAGTTATATCATTGCCTTTGCTATCGTAATCTTTCTTTCCTTCCTTATTTAGGAACTTATAATTTTCGTCAATCTTTACTTCATTTGTAACTCTTTTATCGATTATAGAGTCGTCATAGTAACCTTCAACTTCTACTATATAAACTCCTGGTTCAAGGTTAAGTTGGTCTTCGTCAAAACCCCAGTCAAATGGTCTCCACCTTGCTGTGTTAACCATGGACACGTCATCACCTGAAAGGTCGTAGGTCCTTAGGATATGGTCAAAGTTTCCATCACTTATATCCTTATTTGTAGCTGCGTTAGATATCTTATATGTTGACCTATAGGCTGTCTTTACACCTTCTTTTATAGTTACTGGTGGTAGTCCTGGTCTGTCAATTTCCTCTCTCTTGTGCTCTGGAGTGATTTGTACGTTAAGGATTCCAGAATGGTTTCTAGTATCAATATAGATTCTTTGTACGAATGTTTTGTTTTCTGGGTTGATATCAGTTAGCCTTGACTTAACGATGATACCTTTATGCCTTGTATCTCCAGCCTTAGATTTTTCATTGTTATTTACTAGACTTGATGGTGTGTCAGATGGTCCCTTGTAGACTGCATAGACACGTCCGCCGTCGTCTTTAACTTGAATCTTCCAGTCAGCTGTAATTTTCTTATAGCCTGTAGGAGCCTTGTCCTCTGTTAGAGTGTAGTAGCCCGGTTTAAGAGCTATAGGGTTTCCAGCTTGGTCTGTGAAGGTTATATTACCATCTTTGTCAGATGTTCCTATTGCTGGTGCAAAGGACTTGTCCCTTGTCTTGTAAGTGTCATCTGTCATCTTATTGACACTAAATGTTGCTCCTTCAAGAGGTCTGCCTATGGCATTTCTCTTAAATAGCTTTGTAACGAAACCTTGCTTCTTGTTCGGAATCTTTATAATCTCTGCTGCACCATCAGCTGGAACTTCAATGTCACCAGGTTGTGGTTCGTAGCTATCGATTGGGTCGTTAGACTTTCCTACACGAACTTTTTCAGTAGTTGGTTCTATTCTTGAATCTGCTACTTCTGCTCTAGCATAGGCTGCAATCCTGTCGCCTTCACCCTTCATTGCTTGGAAGGTTGCAAGTAGGTCTTGTGGCCAATCAGCTGGATAGGCTGCATCTGCTGCAGTACCCTTTTCGATTGAGATAGTGTAGTTATAAGTTACGCTACCTTCAACTCCCTTTTGAACTACTTTCTTTTCTCCTGGAGCCATGTTAGGGTCTACAGTTTTTTCTACCTTGTATGGTAGTTTTTCTGTAGCTTGGTAAGGAACTTCTCTATCGCCTGGTTTGAGTTTTTCATATAAGGCAACAATTGTAATAGATTTATCTGGGCTAATATCTGGCATTATGAAATATCCCTTATTATTAGCCTCTAATACTGCTACATTTTCTAGTATTCGACCATTATTAGTTCTTAGATAAACCTTTTGAACCTTATAATCATATCCAGGTATTACAGTGAAAGTAACTTTTTCGTCCACTTTAGCATAACTATTGTTTGATTCAGTAGGATCAACTTTTACATAACCTCTTCTGCCGTCATTATCACCGACTACAGAGAAGGATTTGACTTGTTGTTTTGCCTTAAATGTCGCTTTAATGTGGACATTTTTCTCTGGCATATTAAAGGTATTATTTATAACATCTTGAATTTTTTGACCAGAATCATCTTCTATCCAAATGGTTGCTAAAGTGTAATTGCTGTTTTCTGTTACTGTCAAATCAACTTTTGTATCTTTAGTAGCATTAGCTAGATTAGCTGTTACAGAATTTCCATTTGCATCGCTGTAAGATGTTATTGTGTATTCTATTGGTTGTGGGGCAGCTTTATCTTTCCAAATAGCTTTGACAATAATATTGTCATTTACTGTAATCTTATCTCCTGGATTTTTTCTAACTCCACCAACTAACCATGCATCAAATTCTTTAGTGTTATCTGGTGCTACAAATGAGCATCCTGGTAATTCATATTCTGAGCCCTTTGTAACAGTTTTAGGATCCATGTGCCATTGACCACCATTTCCATCAAAAGTTATTGTTACTGTTGACGAAGCTACATCTTTTGTACCTACATATCTAAGTTTCGGTACCATTTTGTTTATAATTGTAATTCCGTTTGTACCTTTGCTAGTATCAATTTCCTTATTTCCTGTACGAACTCCATCTTTTAATTCATATTTATAATAGGTTCTCGTGTTTCCTATCGTACCTTCTTCAATTCTGTATTTTCCTTTTTCAAGGTTAGGATCATTAACATATTTTGAAGGGTCATTAGAGTAATCTACTATTGGGATTTCTGTAATTTCAGAACCGTATTCATAAGTTATTTTAGGTTGATTCTTATTAATACCTGCTGGACCATTTGTATAAGATTCAGCAGCCCAATAATCTTTACTCGCATCACCACGATTAGGTCGGTAATTTACGCCTAAACCTATAGTGCCTGATTTTTGATACTCAAACTCTACTACAACAGCAAAAGGACTTTGATAGTTATTATTGTCTAATGTTAATTGATGTCTCCAATAAGTACCTTCATTGTAATTTACTTTTAGATTTTTTAGTTCTCCTCCAGTATATTGTAGGTTATCTATTGTTGAATTTGTGGATACTGGTCTTACGCTAATTACGTTAAGGTTTATTGGATAGTTATTTGGATTAAACCCTTGTCCTATAACATTCATATTCTTAGGCTCAGCGTGAAAATCAAGTCTTGCCTTAATCATCTTAATGTT
Organism: Finegoldia sp. P1-F-LS; assembly: GCF_052932205.1. Classification (NCBI taxonomy): domain Bacteria; kingdom Bacillati; phylum Bacillota; class Tissierellia; order Tissierellales; family Peptoniphilaceae; genus Finegoldia; species Finegoldia sp. P1-F-LS. The sequence goes on from NZ_JBRFJH010000017.1 coordinate 8,295, forward strand.
TTCTTTATTTACTAGGAAAACTTGCCTAATCTTACCGTCATTCTTGTTAATGTCAGTTATCTTAGTTTGAATTTTCCCAGGATTATCGTTTCTTGTTGTTGGTGCATCTGAGTTATTAGGATTAACATCTTCCCAACCTGTTGCTCTTACTGCTGCAGCTATAATTTCATTACCAATTTCTAATCCATTCATTGTCACACTTTCACCAAAGAATGAATGTCTTGCTACCTTTAATGAACTTAAATTTGCTTTTGCAAGTAGAGGTTTTATTGTGTTCGCAGCACTTGTGCCCACGTACACTGACCTGGATTTGCCTGTTGATGATGGATCTGCTGCTTGAAGTGTCATGTCTGCTAATGTTTTATAGCTTTCTGCTGCCCAGTAGTGGTTGCCATTGTAATTATTATTTTGGTCATAAGAACCATAGTTGTAGAAATCTAGTCCTGTACCAATAGTACCTGAATATGGAATATCTCCTTCTATAGTTAGGGCTAGTCTGTGCTCTTGTCCTGCTACATTTGGTTTTATCCTTAATCTTTCAAAGCCGTTTCTGTTTATGATTTCCTTTCCGTAGGTCACTGCTGTGCCAGGATTTTTGATGTCAGCTGGTGTAGAGTTTGCCCCGATTTCCTTTAGAGATACTATCCTTACATTAGTATCATTTAGGCTCCTTTTTTCTTCTTGAGCGTGTAGTTCAAAGTAGGTGTTGCTTAAGTCTTCTGGATTACCATTTATGATAAAGACTTGTCTAAACTTATTAAGTTTTTTATTTACTTCAACAATATGAGTAGCAACCTTTGGTGGGTTGTTTGGTAAGTTTGCAAAGTTTTTGTTTACTTCTTTGCCGTTTGGACTTACCTTTTGCCATTGAGTATCAGGATTAGTTTGTCCTCCTGCGTTGGAGTTGTTATCTCTTATATAGATTTTACCGTCTTTTTTAACAAAGACTGTCCAGTCTGTGTGTGATGGTTCATAACCTTGGGCTGGTCCTGTTTCTGTAAGTTTGTAAATACCTGGAACTAGGTTGTCAAAGTTGACCATACCATCTGTTCCTGAATGAGCCCAGAATTCTTCTCCTAGATTTTTATCATCTATTTTTGGTCCTTGGAGTTTAAATGTTGCTCCTGTTACTGCATCTGTATCCTTGTCTCGGTCTACCTTTTTGAATTTGAAATTGTGTCTTTCTCTTTCGTTGGCAACGTCTAAGGAACCATCAGATACGTGGTCACCCTTTATGTTTGGTGTTGCAGGGTCGTCTTGTTTCTCTTTTACGTCCTTTCCTTCTACTATATAAGATACTGATTCGTAGTAGTCAGACTTCCAGTAAACTGTTCCATCAGCGTAAAGGTCCATACCTGTACCTACTCCAGCATTTAGAGAGTCGTATGGTACTTTGACATCTATTACTATAGGATTGTTGCCTATCTTAGTCTTGCCATTATCAGTAAATTCTAGGCTTAGCCTATTTTGTCCACCAGAATATTGAACTGTACCTTTTTTAATATCTGGATTTAGTCCACCGATATTTAATTCAGTTAATCCAAAATCTTGGAGCCTAATATCTTCCACATATCCTGTTACTGGTTTGTCTAAAATAAATGCTTTTATTTCTTCATTTCCTGCATACCAGGTCATATTGTTGTATTGTGGTTTTTCTCTGTGGATTACCGCAGAGTTAAGATCCATCGCTCCGCCTTCTGGATTAATAACATATCTTTGGATTATATATTTTTGGCCCTTATTGATACCAAGGATCCTAGTACCCATTTTGTATGGTTGATGGTTATTACCTGTATAGCCACCCCATCTGTTGTCATCTAGACTCCAACCTGTAAGAGGTCTGTGGGCCACGTCGACCCATTTTGTTCCATCTTTGCCAAACAAAGATTTAGTCGCATCAGTGTTTTCTTTTTCTGGTGGCTTTGTAGCATCAGGGTCTTTATATTCGTAAACTTTTACCTTTTGATTTATGTCTACTTCTACAACCCATTTTTTACCAAGATTCTTAAAGCCTGCTGGTGGATTAGTTTCTTTTAATATATATATTCCCTTAGTAAGTTTTTCAAAGTTTACTAGACCGTTAACATCAGATTTTACTGTCTTAACTACTTTTCCATCCTTAGTTAAAGTAAATTCTGCTCCTTGAAGTGGTTGGTTAGTGTCATCTTTCTTGTAAACTTTGAAGTCTGTTCCAGTAGGTCTGTTGGATACATCAAGAGTTAGATTATCTCCTACTAGGTAGTCTCCTTGACCGTCAAAACTTATTTCTCTGATGGTTACATAACCATCCTTGGACACGTTAATATTCCATGTTTTTTCTACTAGGTTATAGTCTTTTGGTGCTGTCGTTTCCTTAAGTGTATATTCTCCTGGCTTTAGGTTATCAAAGGTTAAGATACCATCTGTACCTGTAGTCCTTGATACTGCCTTGCCTGATTTATCAGTTAAAGTAAATACTGCCCCTGCTAGTAGCTTCTTATCGGCTTCACTGAACTTCTTGATAGAAAACTTAGCTGGTACATACTTTTCGTTTGCCATCATTATCTTTTGCTTGTAGTACTTTGGAATTTCCTTGCCAGCTTGTGAAGCTGCTGATTCGTTTAGGTTTACCTTGGATGCAAAGGCTGACTCTAGGTTGCCGTTTGTCATATAGAAGGTTCTAAATTTCGACCTAAATTTATCTAAGTCCGTTACCTTGAAGGTTTGTTCGATTACATAACCTTCGTTGGCAGGAGATATTTGTGGCATTGAGACAGATAATGGTAAGGATGTATTAACTCCACCAGATGATATTATCTTGGATGGGTCATAAGTTACAGAGATATTACCTTGTCTGTCATATAAATTCTTGCTTGGATCTATTTTTTGACTATAAACCAAGTTGTAGGTATTTGGGTCATTTTCTGGAATGATACCCATAGACCTAGGCATGTTTGGTTCGTTAGTTACAAAGTTTTTAAACCCTGTTGGTACTGGAAGGACTCTATAAACCTTTAGGTCATCAAGTTCATAGGCTGGTTTTTGTCCGTAGCCTTCCCACCTAGCTATTTGTTTATTAGGGAACCAGTCTGTAGTCATCCAGTTAAAGGATAGAGTTCTTGCGTTTCTACGACTACCTTGGGCATTGGCCTTTGGGTTATAGTAAGCTAGTGCTTTTACATACCATTGGTCGCCTTCCTTGTATACGTCTCTAAAGTAGTACATTTGTGTTGGTTGGGATCCATCTCTAGCTGAGTCGTAGTCATCGTAGAAGGCTTTTATTTCAATATTTTCATCTTTTTGATTTCCCTGTACATTTTTTTGTCCTGGCGCAACTACGTTTGTGAAGTAGTAAGTTCCTGAGTTCTTAGCATAGAACTTAGATGGGATTATACCAACTATTTTTAAACTAAAGTTAAGCTGTCCTCCCTTTGCCTTATCGGTAAAGACATAAGTTAGGGTGTTAGAGTCATAGTTAAAATATGGTTTTGCTATAACTTCGCCATTATCTATAATCTTTGGTATTTCGTTTACATATTGAGTGAAGTCTAGGTTAGGGTCAAATTGGATGGTTAATCTGCCGTTCGGTTTGGCCTCGCTTGTTGTTATTTTTGCCTCGTAGTTTAGAGACTCATAACGATATGCTTCCCATACTCCGTCTTGGGTACCAATTTCTCCTGGGTTGTTTTCACTGATGTACATCTTTTGTTCAACATGTGTAACTGGGACCTTGGTTTTTTCGTCAGCTATTTCTTCGTTTTCAATCCAGTAGTCCACACCTTGTACAGGTGTACCCTTCCCATCTTTAAACCTAGCTGTGTAGGTTACTTTGTTGGCATTATCCACTACTACATCAAATACCAATTGGGACTCAATATAACCATCTGGACTTGCAACTTCTTCTATTACATAGTGTCCTGGTGGCATTTTTCCAAAGTTTACCTTACCTTTATCCTTGCCTTCAGTACTAATAGAAGTTACTGTCTTTAGGATATTGTTATCTGAATCCTTTAAAACGAAAGTTGCCTTTCCAAGTTTTTCCTTGTCAGTTGTTACCTTAGTAACTTCAACTGGTGAAGTTTCAAACTTTTCATTTTTAATAGTTACTATAGTGTCTTTTGTTTGGTTACCTGTAGAACCGCCTGTATTACTTGACGTTTTACTTGGGTCAACCGGGTAAATTGCTTTTTGGATCTTGGCGTTGTTGCCTGGGTTATTTTCTGTTAGCCAGTCATAAGATACTGTACCATCAGAAGAATTGTTTCTTCCTGTTATTTTTACAAGGAATCCCCAGTCTCCATCAAATCTTTGGTATGGGAATTTGATTTGGTAACCTGTTCTTTGTGTAAATGAATCAAGTGTGTTTGGGCCGCCTGTAATGGCATGCTTATGGACTGCTCCTAGAACATTGCCGCCAGCCTTTTTCTCTGGACTATTTTGTAGGTCCATAGCTTCAGATACCGCATCCCTTTGGCCTGGGCTTACATCAAATACTTCCACGCTTAGTCCATTGTTATTATCATAACCAACTATATCTAATCTAGTGTTTTGGTTAGTTCCACCACCTTTGGATGGTTTTAGGTAAATATAGGTAGTCATTTTTTCGCCTTTTTTTCCTACTGCGTAGGACTTGGCATTCATAAATGCTGGATATTTTGCATCTTCAAAATACTTAGTCGCTGTCTTGTCTTCTTCCTGGCTGGCGTCATCACCTGCTGCTCTTACTACACCATTATCGTCAACGACAATTGTAGTGTCATCAGCTGGCTTGTATCCTACGGGAGCCTTGGATTCTATAAGATTGTAAGTACCTGGCTCAATGTTAGCAAAGGTAGCCTTACCGTCTTTATCTGTTAGGACTTCTGGCCCTGGGAAAAGTCTAAAGCTTGCGCCTTGTAGTGGATTACCCTCGGCGTCAGTCTTCTTAAGGATAAACTTACCAAATTTCTTTTGAGTTTTTACTACTGCCCTGTTGTGAACATAGTATTCGTGTCTGCTAGGTTCGTAATAGTTGTAGTTTTCAAGGCATTGGAAAGTCTTGCCATCAATAGTTTCTTCTTTTGGTAGGCCTTGGTCGATTTTTGGTTGGACTTTTGTAGCCTTTACTTTACCATTTTCATCTGTGCCGATAGACCATACCTTTACATTAGGGATTGTAATCCTTCTTGTAGATGAATCATCTGTTGCTGCTTTTACATCAACACTTCCTAATTCTTTTCCAGCTGCATCTACAGCCTTGATAGTTTGGGCTGGCATTTTTGCGCCCGTAGCAAGTCCCCAGTTTTGATCTATTTGTAAGTCTTGAGCTTTAGATATTGCAACTCCACCTAGAGTATAGGCAGAAGGGTTTTGTTGATCTAAATCAGTTGTATATTCGTAGGCTGCGATTGTACCAACTGGTTGAGCTGTGTTTGGATTTGTTCCTTGTTCTGGAATTGGTTTTGCATTCTCAACACTACCAATTTGAATCATTTTTCCATAGGTTTGACTTCCTTTAGTAGTATCTATTCCATAAACAGCAACTTGTCCTGTCTGCAAGGTTTGATTTCCACCAAGTTGTCTTGAAGCTAATGGTAGTTTGCCATCATCTGATGTAGAAACTTGGTCTGTTACTGTCCACTTAGCTGCAGAGTCTGAAGTGAATTCTCCTAGGATAGAAGTTCTGTTATTCATTCCTACACGGTTTGGTGTAGCATCTTCTACCTTATCTCTTGGATATCCTTGAGTTCCTACTATTCTCTTTGCTCCTACCTTGCCATTGGCAACTGCATTAATATCAAGCATGTAAGTTTCTTGTACTGCTGTTGTTGGTGTGTAGAAAGTATAAGTGAATTTATTGCCGTCTTTTTGTGTTGGTTTATAGTGGACTGAGTCTTCTATACCAAGTTTACCATTCAAATTATTGCTTTCAGGATTTGGTATAGAAACACCATCTATTGCGAGTTTTTCTATTTTACCAAGTCCAGATCCCTTTACTGTCGTAAAGTTAACACTAAAGTCTATTCCATTTAGGTTTGTAGTTGATAGGACTGTAGCTGTCCAGTTAAATCCTTTTAGGACTCCATTTTCTACAACTGGAGTTCCATAAGCATCCATGTCTACCTTGTAAGACTTGTCATCTGCTTCTATAAGTTCTGGTACATCTCCCCTACCTGGTTCGATAATTGATCCTGCAAGGTTACCATTTTTGTCAACCTTTTGTGGTATTAGGTCCTTTGGTGCTTTTACTCCAAGCCCACTTACCTTGTTAGTTACTGTAAATGTTCCGTCAGGATTAAATTCCGTAATTTTACTTGGATTATAATCAACAGGAATAATTAGTGGGACTTTTATATTTTCTGGTATTTCTTTTACTATCTTATATTCAATGATATTATCTTTTGCATTATAAGTTGGACTTGCTATAATTTCACCATTATATCTAACTGGTTCTAGGCTAGATGGGTCATTAACTTTAAGCTTATTATCTAGGTGGATGTTAAAGAATTGACCTGGTTGAATTGGTCCAAATGCATTTGATGTCTCAAATCTTGTCATGACAGTGAACTTCTTGCCATCTAGGTTAAGGCTGTTAGCTCCTCTTGTTTGAGCAAACAACACTTGTGGATTGAAGTTCTTATCTGCATCTTTTTCGATTAATGCTTTGATTGCATCTTTGTTATCATCCATTAGTTTTGCTTGTTCTTGTTGTGTTAGATGATATTTGTCTTCAAAGCTGGATAATAATGCTTGAACTTCTTTTAATCCGTTGGCTTTTACTGATAGGATTGCTTTTAATTCACGGTCTGCTTTTTGTAGGTTTGAAAATCCGAAGAATTCTTTGATGCCTTCTAATAATCCTTTTGTTTCTTTGCTGACTTCTTTTTTGTCAGTTGTCTTTTTATTGTCTTCTTTATTATTAGCATCTTTTTTGTCTTCTGATTTTTGGATTTCTTCTTTTCTTTCTTTTAATGCTTTGTCAAATTCTTCTGCTTTTTGTTTTCTTTCTTGTGGTGTTGCAGGTTCTTTTTTGACTTCTTCTTTTATTTCCTTCTTCTTTATAATAGGTTCTTCTTCTTGTTTTTCTTCTGTATCTTTTACAAGTCCAAGAAGCTTTTTGTTTTCAAGGTCTTTCTTCGCTTTTTCTTCAGCGGCTCTTTTAGCTTCGGCTTCAGCTTGTTCTTTTGCAAGTTGTTCTTGTTTTGCGTTGGCTTCGGCTTCTGCTTTTTGTTTTGCTTCGGCTTCGGCTTTTAATTTTTCGGCTTCGGCTTTTGCTTTAGCTTCTGCTTCCGCCTTGGCTTTGGCAAGTTGTTCTTGTTTTGCTTTTTCGTCAAGCGCTTTTTGTTCTTCTGTTTTCTTAGCTTCTTCTGCTTTTTGTTTGTCCGCTTCTTTCTTTGCCTTGGCATCAGCTTCTTCTTTTGCTTTGGCATCTTTCTTTGCTTTTTCTTCGGCTTCTTTCTTTGCCTTTTCGTCAGCTTCTTTTTTCGCCTTTTCGTCGGCTTCCTTTTTTGCTTTGGCATCTGCTTCGGCCTTTGCTTTGGCTTCTGCTTCGGCTTTCTTTTTGGCAACTTCTTTTTTGTGTTCTATTGATGATGTAACTTCAGCTGGTAATTGTTCTGTTTGGTACACGCTGTAAGTTCTATCATTTAATATAGCTGCAAATATGTCTGCGTTTTGTTTTACATCAATCGGATTGTTTGCATCCTTATTAAGAGCTATTGTTGTAAGAGCTGGATCAACTGATTTGTCAACTTTGAAATTGAAGATGTAAGTTACGTTGTGCTTGTCAGGTTCTGGAACTTCGCCGTCTTGTTGAAGTCTTCTTTGTTCAGCTATTTGTAGGTTGTGTTCTGCTGATAACTTATCGTTTTCTGGTAGTTTGTTGTACAAACCTTGTTTGTCAAAATCAAATTTGTCTATTACCTTAAGTCTGTATACTTTGTAGTCACTTCCAAAGTCTTCTTTGCCTGCTTGTGGCACGTAGTTGTTTTTGATTCTGTATTTTTCGCCTTCTTGTACTACAGATACATCTAAGCTCAATCCTTGATCTTTGAGTGATTTGTCTATTCTGTCGAACTCTTTGTAGGCATCTTCTACCTTGTCGAATGTCCTCTCATCATAAAGACTGAAATCTTTTCTAACCAATAGTTTGATGTTGGAATCGGTACTCGTCGCATTTAGTGTGAACTTGACGTTGGTGTCGGTATCCAAATTCTTGTCATCTATCAATGTAGCGAGGTTCAGTGAAAAATGAGCGTAAGTATCCTGTTTTAGGGTCTCGAGCTTTTGTATTACATATCTCTTGTCTAGCTCTTCCTCCTTAGCAAATGATGTTATGGCTGGTACGCATGTTTGTATGAACATTAGCATTACCATGACTAACGCCGTTAGTCTGTCTAATATTTTTCTCATTTTAACCTCCTGATTTACTTGATTTTTATTTTAAATGTTAGTATATTGATATTTATAAAACTAAATTTATTATCTACTAATTCACATGCATATAGAATAAAATACTACAAAAATTCAGCTAATTAATGCATATCGTTTGCATTTATTCCCTAAAAGTAAAGAAAGAGTCAGCTCAACATATTAAATGAATAATGTTGCCTGACTCAGTTAGTTCTAAATAAAATGCATTGCTTATTAAGTCATTATAATTACGTTTGCTTCCGTTTTTATGTACTATATATTTGCATGTATTATTTATGGGTAAATATTATCATATATTATAAGAATTGTCAATTTACATGTTTTCCTGAAATCTTTTCAATGTGTTTTTGTTATTACAGCATAAACTTTGTTGATGTTATTTTCTATTTACTTTATAATACGTTATTATTTGTAGTTTATTTCTCTAAATATTTTCTTGTTTTGTTTTATTCACTTTATTATATGTAATATTTTGTATATAAGTAGATTATTGAGCTGATTTTGTACTATTTTCGTTATTTATATTTAGTTTGACCAAATCAAAAGATTTTGGAATTTTCTTATATTTTTTAGATGATTTCTGATTTAGCATTGAATTGCTAACGTTTTTAATAGGAATATTTTGATATAGCATTGTGAAATGTGTAAAAAATGTGTAAAAAATAGAAAAAATTTAGTTTTCTGAAAAAATATCTGACGAATTTGTAAGATGAGCAGATTTGGGCGTGGAAATTTTGTCGTGTAGATGTGTTGTGCAATCAGATTTTGCAATAAAAAAAGACTATAGATACATGATCTATAGTCTTGGCGAACGATAGAGGATTCGAACCCCCGACCTTCTGGTCCGTAGCCAGACGCTCTATCCAGCTGAGCTAATCGTTCATATACAACAAAACAGATGTATGCACATCTGTTGTTGTCTGGAGCGGAAGACGAGACTCGAACTCGCGACCCTCGCCTTGGCAAGGCGATGCTCTACCACTGAGCCACTTCCGCATGAATTTCTTTGGTGGAGGAGGGTGGATTTGAACCACCGAAACATAAAGTAACGGATTTACAGTCCGTCCCCTTTGGCCACTCGGGAACTCCTCCTTGATCCTTTATTAAAAAGGATTTGGAGCTGGTGGGAGGAC
>NZ_JBRFJH010000018.1:0-13487 GCF_052932205.1 Finegoldia sp. P1-F-LS
CTACAATTCTATAGCCTCCAGATTTACCTGATAAGTATTCTAGTACTAATTTTATTTTAAATTCTTTTGTATATTTTGGCATACAAAAACCCCTCCATCCGTATTCCGGATTTTGGGGTTCAGATCATAATATCGTGCGATTTTTTTGTGCAAATACAAGAAAACACGCTTCTTTTGTGATATATTATTAAATAGGAGAAGTGTTATGAAAATTTTGAAGAAAATACTATTCGTTCTAGTGGTGATAATGATGATACCGCAAATCACCTCTGCATCGGAAATAGACAAGATAGACAATATAATAAATCCAAATAGACATCAAAACGATAGTGTCAGTAAAAAAATAATGCAAAATTTCAAAGCGAACTTGTCATTTGCCGTAAAACAAGTGCTCGACGAAAACAATGCGACATTTAAAATCACAGTCTTGGATAAAAAAAGCAGACCCATACCTAAGGTAGAGCTAATTGTGACGGATGTCGAGACGGGGAAATCTCGTGAGAACCAAACCAACGAGAAAGGAGAAATCCAATTTCGTGGGCTTGCTCCTACAGAACACACGATAAAAGTCGTGTCTGCTCCGTCGGGATATTTCTTCGATGAAGATGTCATCACACTCGAAAACAATGTCGTGAATACCAAGACTATATTTGGAAAGACCAAGGAAGACAAGGACAAGACCTACAAGGTAACCTACAGAATTACTGACAAATACGGCATTGCCCTCAAAGAAATAGAGGTCAGATTACAATCTGGAAATAAAAAATACATCTCAAAAACAGATGTGTTCGGATATGCGCATTTTGAAGTGGAAGATACTGGCAAATACGAAGTGTATGTCGACAAAATGAGCGAATATTTTGAAGAACACGACAATTTCAAGATAGATGACATCGAAATCAATCCAAATTCCGAAGAATCTATTTATAGTTCACAAATAAACGAAAAAATGAAAAAAGAGTTCGAATCAGCACTTATAATCAACGTGAAAAAAGCAGACAAACCACAAGAAAAAGTGCTCGTTTCATTAAAAGACAGAAGGACAGATATGTATGCATTCCAGTACACGAACGAAGAAGGAAAGGTTGTGTTCGACAATTTGTTTCCTGGAAATTACGTGCTTACAGTGAATAATGAAGATAGATTGACAGAAAATGGAGTCGGCGCAGTTCATTTGATAGAAGGACAAGTGCGTGAGTTCGATGTAGTATTGTCGCAATCTGATTTATCCAAGAAATCACTCGTAGTAGAAAAGAAAGAACCGCAAGATGAAAAACTCCCAGAATCAGGCAGCAAAGACGAAAGAATGATGATTTTATTCTCGTTGGGAATAATAGTGTTGGCGTATTTGTATTTAAACAAACAAAAAAGGGAAAATAATAATTAACCAAAAAAAAGACCTACACAGGTCTTTTTTTGATTGCCAATTATTTAATTACATTCAACACACCCATTGTTGAAAGCATCACGATAGTTCCCGCTGTGATGACTCCAAGTGTTATGGGGAGCATGCTTTTTTTAGGACTCAATCCCAAAAATGACGCCACCAATGCGCCAGTCCAAGCGCCTGTTCCAGGAAGTGGGATTGCCACCAAAATGTATAGCCCCAATCTTCCGTACTTGTCGATTGTTTTGCTTTTTTCTTGTGCTTTTTTGTTAATCCAATCCACAAATGGTTTGAAAGTGTCGATTGTATCCAACCATTGTAGTACTTTTTGTGTCAACAAAATCAAAAATGGTATCGGCAAGATGTTGCCAATCACAGACAGCCCGAATGCAAGTGCTGGGTTGATGTTATTTGCAAGTGCATAAATCATCGACCCTCTGATTTCCAAGACGGGAAGCATGGACAATATGAACATGTAAACTATTTTATTCATACAATCTCCTATTTGAACAAATTGTAGTCCAAATCATCGTACGATTCGATGTGTTGTTCCACCTTCTCATCAATCACATCATAATCATTGACAGTGGAATCGTCAGTAATTCCCACGACTTTAAATCCCATCTTGTCAACCGTATCGATGCAGTACAATGCATCTTCAAACACAATCGTGTCGTCCACATTAGCACCCAATTTATTCAAAGCACTCTTCCAGTATTCCTCTTCGTATTTGTGGTAACCCACAGATTTACAAGTTTGCACGAATTCAAAATAATCCAATATCCCTTGTTTTTCAAGAGCAGGAATTGCCAAGTGGTCTTCTGTTGCAGTTGCAACGCACATTTTAATACCCATAGATTTTAGCTTTTCGAGCATATCCACAACGCCCGGCTTCAAATCAAATTCGTTCATATAACCGTTTCTAATTGTGTAATATATAAAATTCAAACCATCGTCTGTGGTTTTTTTAATATCAAAAGTTTCGTGAATGTAATCAATAGATGTCAAAAGTGTTTTGGTTTTGATCTTCTTGATAAAATCATCATCAGGTTTTATTCCCAAATCGTCAATGTAATCCAAGATAACTCGGTTCCATTTGTACATGGAGTTGATTAAAGTTCCATCCATATCAAAAATTGCGTATTTAATCATAAATTCATCCTTTCATATATAACTAGATTTTAGTATAAGAACAGCTTAAAGTCAATCAAAAACAAGTATTTTTACGTATTTTACAAACATTTTATTTCCATAAAATTGAAAAAATATCGGGAAAACCATATAATATTATTAGTGATGTAAGGAGGAATAATATGGAAAATTTTGACAAAAAACTAAACAATTACGCAAGATTGATAATTGAAAAAGGAATCAATGCAAACGATAGACCGCTTGTGATTCGTTGCGCAGTTGAGAGAGCTGATTTTGCAAGACTTTTGGTGAAATACGCTTACGAAAAAGGCTGCAGCGAAGTTGTCATGGAGTGGAATGACGATGAGATCAACAGAATGTACTACGAAAACGCATCAGAAGAAGCGTTGAAGGACGTTCCAGATTTTATCGTTGAAAAATCCAAATACTATTTTGAAAAAAAGGCAGGTGTGATATCTGTATCTTGCCAAGATCCTGAAAATTTGAAAGGCGTTGATGCCGACAGAGTTCAAATGAGATCCAAGGTTTTTGCTGAAAAGATGAAACCAATTCAAAAATACACAATGAATGACATCAACAGCTGGTGTGTTGTCGCAGCTCCAAGTGTTGGCTGGGCGAAGAGAGTATTCCCAGAACTTTCAGAAGAAGAAGCAGTAGAAAAATTGTGGGATCAAATCTTCAAGGCGACACGTTCTGACACAGAAGATCCAATCAAAGCTTGGGATGAACATTTGGATACAATGGACAAACACGCAGAATTTATGAACAAACACCAATTCGTGAAGCTTCACTACACAAACTCATTGGGAACTGATTTGACAATCGAACTTCCAAAAGGACACGTGTGGATGGCTGCACAATCTACAGATAATTACGGAAATGTTTTTGTTCCAAACATCCCAACAGAAGAAGTGTTCACAGCACCTCACAAAGACAAGGTAAATGGCGTTGTTTACAGCACCAAACCATTGAATTACGGTGGCAACACAATCGACAAGATGAGATTTGAATTTAAAAATGGAAAAGTTGTGGACTTCGATGCAGAAGTTGGCAAGGAAACTTTGAAGAATATGTTCGACACTGACGAAAATGGGAAATATTTGGGAGAAGTGGCACTTGTTCCTTACGAATCACCAATTTCTAAATCAAACGTCACATTCATCAAAACATTGTACGACGAAAACGCATCATGTCACCTTGCATTTGGCCAAGCTTACCCAACTTGTGTAGAAGGAGGAGTGGACATGACAGATGATGAATTGAAGGAAAATGGAATCAACGATTCATTGATTCACGTGGATTTCATGGTTGGATCAAAAGACATGAGAATAGTTGGAACTACAGCAGACGGCAAAGAAATAGAAGTATTTAAGGAAGGAAACTGGGCAATCTAATGGATATACTAAAATATTGCAAAAGAGAAGAAGCAGACCCACAATACATGTGGGATTTATCGGCACTATATAAAACAGAAGAAGAATTCGAAAAAGCAGTAAAGACTGTTGATTTGATGGCAGATGATTTCAAGAAAAATTACGAAAACAAACTCAAATCAGCAGACTTAATCAAAAACGCAATGGACGATTACAGAGATATCGTTGCAAACATCGACCGCATCGCACACTACGCATCACTTGATGTGGAAGCAGACGGCCACAACGAAAAATCTCAAAAAAGAGCCATGGCTACATTCACAAAAATCGCAGACATCGAAAACAAAATGAGCTTTTTTGAAACAGAACTCGTACAAGTTGACGAACAAACACTTGAAGAAGTGAAAAACGACGCCAACAACACAAGATACATCGACGATTTGTTGAAGAAAAAAGAACACATCTTATCCAAGGAAGTGGAAAATGCTATAAGCAAATTCTCGCAAACATTTAGCTCATTCTACGAAATCTACAACACAACGAAAATTCACGACATCACATTCCCTGATTTCGAAGTAAATGGCAAAAAATACGAAATGACTTATAATTTGTTCGAAGGAGTTTACGACAACGACCCTGACACAGATTTGAGAAGAAAATCATACGAAGTGTTCTACAACGAACTTGCCAAATACAAAAACACAACAGCGATGATTTATCTGTCACATTGCCAAGCAGAAAAGGCAGAAAGTGAACTAAGAGGATACGATTCAGTGATCGATTTCTTGTTAGACAGACAAAACATTTCTCGTGAATTGTACGACAGACAACTAGATGTAATCATGCAGGAACTTCCGAAACACATGAGAAAATACGCCCAAATCATCAAGAAAGAATACGATTTGGACAAGGTTACATTCATGGACTTGAAGCTTGATGTGGAAAACTCATTCTCCAAAAACATTTCAGTTGAAGATGCGAGAAACTTATTAAAAGACGGATTATCAATCCTAGGAGAAGATTATTCCAAAATGCTAGATCGTGCATTTGACGAAAAATGGATTGACTTTGTAAACACATTTGGAAAATCAACAGGAGCATTCTGCGCATCTCCATTCTTGGCACACCCATACGTGTTGATATCGTGGACTGGCAAACTAACAGAAGCCATAGTATTGGCGCACGAATTGGGACATGCAGGACAATCCTACATCTCACAAAAAACACAAAACGTGTTGGACAACGACCCATCAATGTATTTCGTGGAATCACCATCCACAACAAACGAACTCATCATGAGCAGATATTTGCTAGAAAAAGCAACAACTGACCAAGAAAGAAGATATTTGTGTGGACAAATAATCTCCAGAACCTACTTCCACAACTTCGTCACACACTTCATCGAAGGATACTACCAAAGAGAAGTGTACAAATTAATCGATGCCAAAGAAGGATTCACAGCTGATGATTTGTCAAGAATCTTCAAAGAAACACTACAAAAATTCTGGGGAGAAGACGTTGAAATCAACGAAGGATCAGAATTAACATGGATGAGACAACCTCACTACTACATGGGATTGTATCCATACACATACTCCGCAGGACTAACAATCGGAACACAAGTATCCAAAATGATTGTAGAAGAAGGAAAACCAGCAGCAGACAGATGGCTCAAAGCATTGGCATTAGGCTCCACAGAAGATTCTGTCGGAATCGCAAAAGCTGCAGGAGTAGACATCACAACAGATAAACCACTCAAAGACACCATCGAATACATCGGCAAAGTCATCGATGACATCGAAAAATACGACAAATAATATAAATGGCACTGTAATGGGTGCCATTTTACATAGATAAGAGGCAACAAATGTATATACAATTTAATAATATTAAAAAATCATTCGACGGAAATACTGTACTTGACGTTGAGAATTTACAAATAGAAAAGGGCGAAATAGTTTCAATTATAGGGAAAAACGGCTCAGGGAAAAGCACACTAATCAAGATTTTGTGTGGATTATTGTACCAAGATCAAGGAGAGTGCAGAGTTGATAATATATCCAACAAAAATTCTAAAATCAGAGAACACACCAAACTTGTGCTTGAAAGTGGTGGAGGATATTACGATTATTTAACAGCCACTGAAAACATCATGTATTTTCTCGGACTAAACCACGTTAATTACAATGAAAATGAAGTGCATAATTTGATGAACAAACTCGATTTTACAGAATTCAAGGACAAAAAAGTATCAGAATTATCGCAAGGAAATCGTCAAAAACTTTCACTCATAGTGACACTTCTAACCAATCCCGACATAATTTGCTTAGATGAACCTACCAATGGATTGGACATCAATAGCATGAATATTTTGTTGAATTTCCTACACAAAACAGCAGTTGAAGACCAAAAGACAGTCATCTTCACAAGTCACGACCTATCATTTATGAAAAACATCAACTCTAGATTAATACTAATAAATGAAGGGAAAATTGTACTGGATAAACCATCCAAACAGTTGTTTGATTCAAAAGACTTACAAAAAGACATCATTGAAATAGAAAACACCAACAGAAATCTACTAGATAATTTGAAGAAAACGAAATACGAATTTACCGACAATTCAATTATATTGTCAGTTTACGATGAAGCTGAGAAGGAATTTCTACTTAAAAACT
Organism: Finegoldia sp. P1-F-LS; assembly: GCF_052932205.1. NCBI lineage: Bacteria > Bacillati > Bacillota > Tissierellia > Tissierellales > Peptoniphilaceae > Finegoldia > Finegoldia sp. P1-F-LS. The sequence continues at coordinate 6,591 of NZ_JBRFJH010000018.1, forward strand.
GTGACATAATAAGCATGAGAAAAGAATCTTTGACGGCAGAAGATGTGTACTTCAGGGTGATTTCAAATGTTTAATAAATTGTTATTGGAATTTAACAGAGATTTCTCAGAAATCAAAAAATACAAATTCAACGTTATATTTGCAAACATCGCAGTGCTTTTGATGGCACTTTTCATCATTGATGGACTGTTTGTAAAAGAAAAAGAAATCGTGTTTTTGATGATGATATTGTGGTATTATGCGACTTATGCGATTGAATCACCAACGTTTTTGATACAAAACGAAATAACAGACAGAACACTGATATCAATTGTCCAATCAAAAACAGGGATACTATCTGTTGTTTTGTACAGAAATTTAGTGGAATGTTTGATGAATACGATAAAAGTAATAGTGATATTCACACTGATATTTGTATCAGTAGACTTTGATTATTCGAAATTCAACCACATTCCTATAATAATTTTAGTGATGGTTGTGTCTGTGTTCATACTTTATCAATTGGGCACTTTCTTATCAAGCTTCACATTATTATATAAAAGACTTGGAAGTTTTGTCGCCTTGGCAGAAACATATATGTTGTTTTTCGGAGATATTACCGCAAAAGTGAACAATAAATTGCTTTTATTTATTAATAAAATAATATTCCCATTTAACAATGCACGTACAATCTTCACACAATTACAACTGAATAATATCAGATATGATTTGATAATACAGCTTTTGATACAAGCTGTTGTATTGTCCGTTTTGGTCAAAATTTCATACGATAAAAACATTCAAAAAAGCATGAAAAGAGGTAATTTGTATGGGATATAAATACGGAGAATTACGAAAATACATCGACGAAAACAAAAATTACAAGATAGAATTTTTCTCAAAGCTAATATCGGATATTATCATGCTTGCAGGCGTTTCTTTTATGCTAAAATCAACGGATAATTGGAACAACGAATCATTCACATATTTTTTGATATGGTATTTGTTGCAAACAGTGTTGTTTGAACTTGTCAAATCCATAGAATTTGAAATCAAAAGCGACGGGCTGATTAATATGATTTCATCTAGAACCAGCATCACTATGATTTATTTCAAAAGAAGCATCGTTTGGTTAGTAAAAGCTGCGATTTTATTTTCGATTGTAATTACACTATCGGGAAATGGATTGAACGGGATAATACAATTCAAGCCAAATCTGATTGTAGCGATAATATTGGCTTTAATTTTCATGTATGGCGTGTTCTTCTTGTTCATGGCACTCACATTTATTTACGAAAGAGTCGCATCATTTACAGGATTTATCACAACAGCGTTTTTGATATTTGGCTACAAACTCACAATAACACAAGAAATCAGAAAAATAATTGTGGGAAATCAAGCAGATATGAAAAAAATTGTGTTGAATTTGATACTTTTATATGCTGTGGCGTATCATTTTATGAAAAAAGCAAGGATGAAATTACAATATAGGGGATTCTAATGAACGAAAAATTTAGAGCATAAAAGCAAACCAAATTTATGATATAAATAAAATAATAAATAAGATATTTAAAGAAAAAGGAGCTTCATGAGTATGTCATTGAGGCTCCTCTTTTAAAATTGGTCTGTTATTTGTGATTTGTGGAACTATTTTATTAATCATTTGCGTGATGATGCTTTTGAATAAAAACATTAACCGACTTGAAGAACTAAACCTAGATGTAATTAATGATTAGTTTAGTGTAATTGGGGTATAAATAATCTGTAAGAAATTTTATAGGGGGTAATATAATGGCTAAATTAACAGAAACAGTTCAATCTGGAGATTGGAAAGCAGAAAAACACGTTCCAGTTATTCATATTGATAAAAAAGATGACGGATTCAAAGTATGCGCAATCGTAGGTGAAGAAATCGAACATCCAAACACTTTCGAACACCACATTGCATGGATTAAAGTATTCTTCCAACCAGAAGGAGAAAAATTCCCAGTAGAAGTAGCTTCTTACCAAGCAGCAGCTCACGGTGAAGGCGAAGTATTCACTAAACCACACGCTCACGCTTATGTAAAATCTACTAAACCAGGTAAAGTATTCGCATTAAGTTATTGCAATATCCATGGTTTATGGGAAAGCGCTGAAGAAGTAAAATAGGTTGATATAATGAGGACTCTTTGATGGAGTCCTTTTTTTCGTGGGAGAATCTATCGTTCCGATAAATGCAAGTGTATTATTCCGATAAGGTTGTTATTATTCCGATAAGAATATATAATTAAATAAAGATTGGAGGGATATGTGTGTATTTAACTGTAAAACAAGTTGCAGAAAAATGGAAAATTTCAGATAGAAGAGTGAGAGCGTTGTGTGCTCAAGGCAAAATTGATGGGGCTTTTCAAGATGGAAGACTATGGAAGATACCGATTGATGCACAAAAACCTTCCGACAGCCGATACAAATCAACGAACAGCTTGCTTTCTCAAATTGATTTAAAAAAACAAGAGTTGGATAAGAAAAGGCCTTTGACTGAAGGGGAAGTAGCCAGATTGAACGAAGAATTTGCAGTTGAATACACTTATAATTCAAATGCGATTGAAGGAAATACTTTGACTTTGAGAGAGACTGATTTGGTTTTGAAAGGACTTACGATTGATAAGAAACCTTTGAAGGATCACTTGGAAGTTATAGGTCACAAGGAGGCTTTTGATTTTGTAAGAGAGCTTGTGGAAAAAGAGGCAGATTTGAATGAAAATGTGATTAAGCAAATTCATTATTTGGTATTATCGGACAAAATACAAGACCGTGGCGTGTACCGTAGAGTTCCAGTAAAAATTATGGGCGCTACCAATGAACCTGTTCAACCGTATTTGATTGAGCCGAAAATGAACGAACTTATGCACAATTATAAGAAAAATACTGAACATATTGTTTCAAAACTCGCGCGTTTTCACATTGAGTTTGAGAGCATACATCCATTTATAGATGGAAATGGCAGAACTGGTAGGCTTCTGGTGAATTTGGAATTGATGAAGGCAGGATATCCACCAATTGATATTAAATTCAAAGATAGATTGACTTATTACAAAGCTTTTGATGATTATCATGAAAAGCACAGCACAAAGACAATGGAGAATTTGTTTTCAAAGTATTTAAATGAAAGATTGCAACATTATTTGGATATTTTAAGTGATGGAAATAATTAATGAGGACTCTTTGATGGAGTCCTTTTTTTCGTGGAAAAATTTATTGTAAAAAATTAAACATAATACTAATTTTTATACAAGAAATTTTTGCACGTTGCAACGCGGAGTACAAATTAATATAAGAACAATAGAACGCATATCATATAATTGAACAAGATAATCTGAATTTTTATTGTGAAAAAATAATTTCTTAAATTTTAGCAAATACAATCGGTTACATATTTCTTGAAAATTTAAAATTAATTGTTAAAAATTATCGCAGGAAAATACGATAGATTTTTATTTCACATTATATTTTTCGAAAAAAAGCATTGAATACCAATCCAAAATCTTGTAAAATTACTGATTTTGTGATATAAGTAAGATAAGCCTAACTGTAGGCAAAATTATTTAAAAATAAATTTTAGGGAGTGGTGATATGAAGCATTCATTTAAAAAAGAATTTAGAAGATTTTTATGCTTTTTAATGACTTTTATAATGATCTTGACATCAATGCCAGTACACTTATTGGCAGCAGATGTTGATCACAATAATTTGTCAAATAATAAAAGCGAAATCATAAATAACAAAACACCTGTTACGGTGGCGAAACCAGAAAAGGGGAAGACGGCAAAGGAGTTGATTGAAAATCCCAAACAGCCAGCGATCTACACTTTGCGTACTGACTACAAGGTTCAAAGAGGAGAAAAGTATCAGGTTGACTACCAACCTTATATTGCCAGTGTAGGGGAAGCAGCAACTCAAGCAGAAAAAGATAAGGTCAAGCAAACAGTTAAACTTCCAGATCTTACAGGCTACGAAAAGCCAGATGACGATTATAAAATCGACTACGATACAGTAAAAAACGCTGCAAATGGTAATAATAAAACAGGTAATGATACTAATGGCATAAGATACCAAGCTAACAAAGACTTTAAATACAAGGCTAAGTCAAATACCATAACAATCAAGCATGTCTTCCAAGACTTGGAAGACTTTACCAAGTACACAAATCCGAACGGAAGAGTTGGAGAAGAAGGACAGCTTATTACCACTCAAAACGGGAACACCGGCTCCACCATGGAAGTCAGCCCCTTGAATGAAAATGATCCAAACCGAAAAGGCTTTGTTCCGGAAGCTGAATCTATTAACATGCAAGTTCCGGAAAATGCCGAGAACTTTATTTTGGAATACCGTTACAACCGTGCCCACTACGATGTAGTTTTTGACACAAAAGGCGGCACAGCCCTTCCAGCTCGTACACTTTATTATGGACAAGTGATTCCTAAAATTGCCGATGAATCTATTCCTACAAAAGTTGGCGGCGAGTTCCAAGGCTGGAAACCATCTGTTGATTTAACAACAAAGGATGGAAAAACTTTTAAAGCAAATGAAATAATTAAAGTTGGAACTAATGAAGCTAGCAAAAATCTTGATGCCAATTTGATTATGCCGGCAAACAAAGTTACTTTCACAGCTGTGTGGAAGGACAAGGAAAAGGCAGACTACGCTGTCCAATTCTGGGCAGAAAAGGCAGACCATGCAGACGATGCATCACTACTAGATAAGTACGACTATATAGGCACTCGTGTCTATAAAGACCAAGACACAGGTTCGAGACCAAACCTGGATGAAGAACCTGTAAAAGGATTAAAATTCCCTGACCTAGACCAAGCTCGTCTAAATAAGATATGGAATGGTGAGACCTTTAATAGAAGAAAAAATAAACTTTTAGACAAGTTTTTCGTCTACAACCAAGCTCTAACACATGATCAAAACAAGGACCCAGAAAATGTAAACCTAGTTAAGTCTGTTGATTCAACAGGCAGGACTGTTTACAATATCTACTACGACAGACAAGTCTACGACCTTTACTTTACTAAGTCCAATGCACAACCTGATAAAAACACCTTCTACCCTGAAATTTGGCAATACGACGAAGCGAAAGGTGAAGCGGTAATGAAGGGTGGACCTGGCAATCTTTACCATTACAAGGCGAGATTTAATGAGATGATGTATAAGTGGCCTAACGATGCCAAACAAACCAAAGGATTCACTCCTGGTTATCAAAGTTTTGGTTGGGGACCAAACTATACTGTACCAAATTGGCCGCTTCATTTGGACACGCCACCTTACAGATTAAATGCCGATGAATTCCTGGATATGGCAAACTACACTAATTGGGGTGGCTATACTAAGAAGATAGATAAGGGCGATGGAACAACAATGGATTTGGATCCATTAGACTTTAAAACTCTTTCTTTTGGTATAAAACAAGATTCGCCTTCCATCCCTCACCACATGGACTTTTGGATGGATGGCTTTAAGGACGGTGAAACCATAATACGTTACGACCTTGTGAGAACTAAGGCGGATACAGCTTCTCCAGACTATAGGCATAGATATCCACGTGTTCAAGGCTTTACCCCTTATGGATATAATCCTCGAAGCGCTTGGCCAGCAATCGCAGAGGAAAGCGAGGAAAATGGCCGTGTGAATGAGGATGAAATTAACAATCTAAATGATGAGCGTGATGAAATCACTCCTAACAATAGTGGGACATACTATAACAACTACGGAACTAAACTTCCTATCGGTCAGCTAGATTTTATATCAGTCTTCTTTAGCGATGCCGATGAATTTGGTGATCCATTGAATGATGAAGATGGTAATCCTATAGTTAAACCATTTGAAGAAAACGGCTATCTTCGATTCAAATACACTCGTAACAAGTATCCATTGAGATTTAACTACGACCCATCAAAGATTAAAGATGACAAAGAATTTGGAGCAACAAACTCAATAGATACCTTCTATGAATTCCCTCTAAAGGCCCTAAGCCCTAACTTGGTAGATGACAAGACACCAAGAGAAGAAAGAGAGTATTACAAAGATAATCCGAAAAACTTACTAGACAATCCAGAAAACTTGAAAAAATTAGGCCTTACAGACCTTGTCTTTAACGATCCAAATGACAATAACAAATTAAAGGTAAAAAGACCAGAAAATCTTTCAGACCAAATGGTATTTAAGGGATGGGCACTTGACCCTGCTGGTTCAAAGCTTATTTGGGAGAACCCGGGCGAAAAGATGCCTTCTCACCCAGTAAACCTATATGCTAAGTGGGGCGAACCTGACTACAAGTGGAAGGTAACTTTCGATCCAAACGATGGATCTTTAAGAAATATTAAAGAAGAAGATTTAACTACTAGTCGCAAAAAGATACAAGAAGGCGACATAGGTCAAGAAGAGATAAATACCTATGCGAAAAAAGAAGCTAACGATGGTAACAAGCAAATCTTTACAGTTATTCAAAGACAAAAGCTTGTAGAGCCGAAAATTAAGCCTACAAGGAAGGGCTATGACTTTATGGGTTGGGAAGTCATTCGTTACAAGAAAGATGCCACAACAGGTGACTACACTAACGAGCAAGACACAAGCTATAGAGACACTTATAAGGTTCCAGAACTTTACTCTTTCGGTAACGACGTGGTAGCACCAGTATATCTAAAAGCAATTTGGGTTCCAAATGCAAGAGTAGATGTTAAAGTTGAACATTATATGTTGGACAAGGATTATAGCTTAAAGAAAAAACTAGAAGACACGCTTGAAGATTGATCTGAACCCCAAAATCCGGAATACGGATGGAGGGGTTTTTGTATGCCAAAATATACAAAAGAATTTAAAATAAAATTAGTACTAGAATACTTATCAGGTAAATCTGGAGGCTATAGAATTGTA
>NZ_JBRFJH010000019.1:0-7845 GCF_052932205.1 Finegoldia sp. P1-F-LS
TGATACAAACAAACCTGGTGACTACACAGGAAAAATCAAAGTAACTTATCCAGATGGAACAAGCGAAGAAAAAGAAGTACCTGTAACAGTAAAAGATACAACACCAGCACAAACAGATGCTGACAAGGTAGATCCTAATGCACCAGAAAAAACGGGAGTAAAAGATCCTAAGAACTTAACAGACAAAGAAAGAAAAGAAGTTAAGGATAAGATCGATAAAGCTAACAAGGATAAGTTCCCAGAAGGAACAGATGTAACAGTTGATGAAAAGGGTAATGCAACAATCACATATCCAGACAAATCAACAGATACAATCCCAGCAGCAGACCTTGTATTCCAATACAAACATGGTGATCCAGCTATTGAAGACAAACCAGAACTTAAGATTGCTGATATTATCGATCCAACAGTTCCAGATAAGACTGATGTAGGTGACAAAAACAATCTAACTGATAAAGAAAAACAAGAAATCAAAGATAAGATTGAAAAAGCCAACAAGGACAACTTACCAGATGGAACAAAGGTTGACGTTGATGATAAGGGTAATGCAACTATCACGTACCCAGATGGATCAAAGGATGTTATTCCAGCTGATAAATTAGTAAATGAAAAATCTACTGGAGATAACCCAGGAACAACACCATCAACACCATCAACACCATCAACACCATCAACACCATCAACTCCATCAGATGACAATAATAATGAAAAACCATCTGACAACAACAATGGCGAAAAACCATCAGATAACAATAAACCATCTGATAATAATGGTGAAAAACAACCTGAAGGAACTATCGCTGATAAGGTAGACCCAGCAGTTCCAGGAAAGACTAAGGTAAAAGATCCTTCTAACTTAACTAATGATGAAAAATCAAAGGTTAAAGAAGCTATTGAAAAAGCTAACAAGGACAAATTCCCACAAGGAACTAAGGTTGAAATTGGAAACGACGGATCAGCTACAATCACATACCCAGATGGATCTAAGGATACTATCAAAGGTAGTGATTTAGTTGAAAAGATCGCTGATGCACCAACTAGACCTTCTAGAGAAGACAAACCATCTAAGAAGAAATTACCAAAAGCAGGTATTGAATCAGAAGCTATGATGATGGCTGCTGCAGCACTATCTACTTTGGGTGGATTGTATGTTTCAAGGAAGAAAAAAGAAGATGAAGAATAAATTATAGATTTGATTCTGTAGTTTATTGAGATGAAGATACCCGATCATATGATCGGGTATTTTTATATGCAAAAAAATAAAAAATCCAACAAAAAAAGAGCCATATTACAGGCTCGCGTTGCTTCGTTGAAGGTATTTTTTAAATTTTGTGAGTTCTTCTTGGTTATTGATTTGAATCCATTTGTGTGAGTAGTGTTTTTTCATATTTGCGTAGTTTTCGCGTTTTTCTTTGCTACGACCATCTATGAGTATCCACTTGATAAATTCAAAGTCTAATTTTTCGGGACAATTGTCTGCCATGCTTTCTCTGGTTTTGCCATGGTATTTGATGTAGCGTTTGATGGCTCTTGTAAGACAATTGAATCTGTTGAAGTTGAGGAATACTATGATGTCAGATAGAGCGAGTCTTTCTGTTTTCTTGAGTTTGTCGTAGTTTCCATCTATTACCCAATCGTCTTGTTTCATAAAATTTTCTACTATGTTAATCGCTTCATCAAGGTCACGTTCTTGCCAATTTTCTGTTATGTTTACTTGGTCAAGGTGAAGCAATGGCAAATCGTATGTTTGTGATATGTCTTGTGCTAATGTGGATTTTCCTGATGCGGAATATCCTATTATTGAAATTTTCAAAGTTTTCTCCTTATATTAATATAATCATCTTCTATTATTATATATAATTATGATGACGTTGTCACGTTACTATTTTTGCATTTGATGGTATAATGTATGTAGTGATTTTTTGCGGATTTTTATGTGCATAAAAGTCTGATTATATGTTAAAATAAAATTGTTAATTAGGAGATGATAGTATGAAGAGATTGATACCTATTGCGGTTTTGGTTTTGGTATTGACGACGGGTTGTCTGAGAAAGCCGGAGCACTACGAATCGATGAGAAATATGGAAAGTACAGAATCTGTGGAAAATGAATCTACAGAACAAGCTAAGCCAGAAGATTCAAAACCAGAACAACCAGCAGAAAAGCCTTCTGAAGAAAATACTGATTCTAATAAACCAGAAGAATCTACTGAAAAGAAAACTATGAAGGTCACTGCGGATATTTTGAATTTGAGAAGTGAAGCCAGCACTAATTCTTCTATTGTTACTAAGTTAAAGAAGGATGATGAGCTTAAGGTTATCGAAGAAACTAAGGATGACAATGGTACTACTTGGGTTAAGGTTGATTTTAATGGTCAAGTAGGTTTTGTTTCTAAGGAATTTTTGGGTGAGTAAATGATTGATATTAATAGCAAGATAATGGCGGACATGAAGAATGGTTCGAGCAATATGGATCAGGCTGTTGCGACTGCAATTGAATATGCAAGACTTGGTTACAAGAAGGTTGTGAGTGCATCGGAGATTTCTACGAATGGTAGGGTTTTGACATCTGATGAAAAGCAACTTCTTATCGACAGGATTAATGATGAGCTTGATTACCAAAAGATTGATTTTCAAGTGTTGTCTGGTAATTTGATGAGCTGTGATCCCAAGATGATGGAATATTTTCATAATGATTTGATTAGTTCGATTAATTATTCCAGATATATTTTGCTGGAGCTTCCAAGTACAACTGAATACAAGGATTTGAACAAGTTTATTTACGATATCCAAATCAAAGGATATGTTCCGATTATCGTTCATCCAGAAAGGTGCAAATACGTCCAAGAAAATCCAGATTATTTGATTCCGTTGAAGGAAAGAGATTGTTTGGTGCAATTGGATATGAGTTCTGTGGTTAAGTCCAAGTCTAGCAGGTTATACAAGACTGCCAAGGAGTTGTTGGAAAGACAAATGGTGGATGTTGTGGCTACGGAAGTGGAAAATGCATACGAGGCAGAATATGTTAGAGATGGGATTAAGACTCTTCATAAGATTATAGATTCGGATTATTTTGATTTGATTATGAGACTTAATCCACAACTTATCATTGAAGATGAAAGAATAGACAGGATTCCTGTTTTGAACAAGAAGAGTGGCGGAGTTTTGTCGAGGATTTTTGGTAAGAGGAGATAAGATGAGAGATAACTTATTTGTAAGAACTTTGAGAAATAGATTTGTACCTATTGTTATGGTGGCGCTTTTGTTCGGTATCGCTATGATTTGCTACGATGTTATGTGGGTGAGACCTGTGTACAGCGTGGATTCAAAGGTTGTAGTGAGTGCGAAAAGCGGCAACACTTCTACTACTCAAATAGAAACTGTGAAGTCTTTGGTTAAATCAAGAACTGTATTGACCGAAGTTAAGCAAAATTTGAAGTTGAGATCAAATGTTGAAGATTTGGGAAAGAAAATCAGCGTTTCAGATGAAAATTCAAAGATTGTTGGTATAAATGTTGAAGATACTGTGATTCAACGTGCAAGAGATATTGCGGATGAATTGGCAGATATTACTGTGAAGAGTGATGCGGACGAATACACTGTTAAAGTGTTGGAATACTCTTCTGCGCCACTTCAAGCTGTATCTCCAAATTTGGTTATGGACACTTTGTTGGCGTATGCCGTAGGATTTTTTATTTCATTGATATCTTTCATGGTGAGGGAATCCCACGATGATGTTATGAGAGTGGACACAAATGTAGAGGATTTGGGAGTAAGTATTATTGGAGATATTCCTTATGTTGATGAAAGGGGTGCGATGATAGATGAAGGATAAGACTTTGTTTAATGAACAATACAAATACCTTCGAACTAATGTGAAGTTCGCTGGAGATGGCATTAAATCTATCGTGGTTACTTCGGGATATTTCGGAGAAGGCAAGACTTCTGTGGCTGCAAACTTAGCGAAAAGCTTCGCTTTGTCCAATCACAAGGTTGTTATTGTGGATATGGATTTGAGAAGACCAAGTTTGAGGAATTTCTACGATATTGATACTGAAATCGGCGTTACAAATGTCGTTGTGAACAAGATGGATTTCAATCTTGCGATAAGCCATGACGAATCGATATGGGATTTGGATATTATTCACGCTGGAGCTATTCCTCCAAATGCGAACGAGCTTGTTTCGAGCGATTCTATGAAGAATTTCATTCGTATTTTGGAAGCTAATTACGATTATGTGATTATTGACACTCCACCAATCGAAGCTTATTCCGATGCGGTTGTGTTGTCAGCGATTTGCGATGCGACTTTGTTGGTGTACAAGGTTGGAGAAACAAAAAAGAGCGATATTGAAAAATCTATCGATTCAATTAGAAATGTCAACGGCAATTTGATAGGACTTGTACGTATTAATGAAAAGTAATTATAGGCTGACTGATTTTGCGTGAATCAGTTGGCTTATTTTTTATAGAAAGGGAAATTATGATTGAAAAGTTACGAGAAAAATCTCAAACTGTGTTGCTGAAACCTTCGATTAGGGTACTGTATCTGAGAAAACTACGAGATTCTGTAAAAAATCACAGGGAAGAAATAATCTCTGCATTGAAGGAAGATATCGGGAAAAGCGAATACGAGGGTTTCATGACGGAATTTGCAACTGTTATGCAGGAGTTGAATTTCTTCATTAAAAATACTTTAAAACTTGCAAGAACAAAGAATGCCTCTTTTGATTTGCTGACTTTTCCAAACAAAACAGAAATCAGAAACAGAGCGTTCGGCGTGTGTTTAATTATTAGTCCGTGGAATTATCCTTTTAATTTGAGTATGATTCCTGTGATTGATGCGATTGCCGCTGGAAATAGCGTGTATTTGATGATGAGCAGAAAGAATCCAAGGATAAGAAAACTTATGAAAGAGGTTTTGAAGCCTGTGGAGGATGTCGTTCATCTTGAAAATGACAGAAGCTACGATGAGGTGTTGGAAGAAAAGTTTGATTTTTATTTTTTCACTGGTAGCAAAAACAGAGGACAGGCTGTGTACAAGAAAGCGGCTGAGAATTTGAAGCCATGTGTCTTGGAATTGGGAGGAAAAAGTCCTTGTATCGTGGACAAGGATGTCGATTTAAAAGATGTAGCGAAGAAGATTTGTTGGGCTAAGTTCACAAACTCCGGACAAACTTGTGTGGCGGTAGACTATTTGGTGGTCGAAGAAAGCATCAAGGATAGGTTACTGCATTATATATTGAAGGAAATTGACGAGAATTATTCCGATATTTCAGAGATGTCTAGGATAAAAACTAGGGAGAAATACGACGAGTTCAGAAAAATCATGATGGATAGAACGGACAGAATCGGTGGGAAATACCACGATGATGAGATGATTATTGAGCCATGTGTGTTCACTGATGTGACTTTTAATGATGAGATAATGAAAGACGAGATATTTGGACCGTTGTTGCCGGTGATTTCATACACTGATATCGATGCGATGTTGATGCACATAAGAAGAATGGACAATCCATTGGCTTTTTATGTGTTCACTAAGGATAAGAAATTGTGCGATTATATCACTAACTCTGTGGGATTTGGCGGAGGATGCATCAACGATTGTATGATGCACATTTCCAACAACAAGGCGCCTTTCGGTGGATTTGGCAATAGCGGACTTGGCCATTATCATGGTAAATGGGGATTTGACACTTTTTCACACAAACAATCAGTCTATGTTTCCAGAAAAGTCGACAATCCATTTAGATTCAAACCATTTACTTCTAAAAAACTAGATTTAATGAAAAAATTTCTCGGCTAATTAGAACGTAAGCTATTATATAGATGAGAGAGATTATAGGAATTGTGATTGTGAATTTCTTCTTGTATAATTTGTGCTTGAAGATTACCATGGAGTTTAACGCTCCGATGAATCCGCCAATTATGCACAAGAATATCAGAACATTTTCAGCGATTCTGTATTTGTTGTGAACGGCTTTTCTTTTATCTATAAGAAAGGCTAGGAAAGTTATTAAATTGATTATTAAAAAATATATACTAAACATTACATCACCCAAAATTATTGTACCATAAGGAGAGATATGAGATTAGATAGAATGCTTAGCGAGATGAAAATCGCGACGAGAAAAGAGATAAAACAAATGGTGAAGAAGGGGATAATCACGGTTAATGATGTGACAGTGAAGAAGTCCTCTGAGCATATAGATGAAAACAACGATGTGGTTAAAATCTACGATGAGGTCATTGAATACAGGAAGTTTTTGTATTTTGTGATGAACAAGAGAAAAGGTGTTACGAGTCATTCGAAAGATCCTATGCACAAGACTGTAATTGAAGATATGGGAGAACTTTGTGTGTTCGATTTGAACCCTGTGGGAAGATTGGATTTGGATACGACAGGGCTTTTGATTATAACAAACGACGGGAAATTTGCACACAATTTGATTTCTCCGAAAAAAGACGTGTCCAAGAAGTACAAGGTCACTTTGAGAGATAAGGTCGATGAGAAATACAACGACACTTTTGAAAAAGGAATCAAGCTGATGCCGGAAGACATCATAACGAAACCTGCGAAGATGGAAATTATTGACGATTACAATTGTTACCTTACTATAAAAGAAGGCAAATATCACCAAGTCAAAAGGATGTTCGAAAAAGTTGGCAATGAAGTTGTAGAACTGAAAAGAGTTCAAATAGGTGATTTCAAATTGCCAGAGGATTTGGAAGAGGGAGACTTCAGAGAACTTACTGATGAGGAACTCAGAATCCTTGGATTAGAAGAAGAATAAACAAAAAAATCTCAATTTAACGTAAAAGTTGAATTGAGATTTTATTTTGTGCGCCTCTTTTTGAGGACGTGTTTGTATAATGTGTCGAAAAACAAAAACAACGAATAAGCACCAGGATCAATAACACCAACAGAATAAATTGCATTGTGACGTGCTTTTCCTTTATTTGCAGGCATATTAGCTGTTTTATCGCAGGCCAACTTGCAATCTACACTTATTTTTTTCATTAATCTGATAGTATTTTCGTTTTTATTTTCTTCAAAGCTTTTTTCTGCAGCATTAATGCAGTCAAGAATTGTCTTATCGTTTAACTTACAATTTCCAACAAGCTTCACGGATTCTGTCGTTATTTTCAAAATTTGGCCAAACATTTCACGGTCCAATATATCAGTATCCTTAGTATATTCAGAAATTTTATCAAAAACATAAGAATAGATAGGAGCTGTCGCGCCTTTTATTTTGTATGTGAATAGAAATGATAGATTCTTGAATTGTGTGGAGATGTCATCATCTTTAAAATCGGGGAAAGTTGTAAATAATTCTCTAAATCCATTGTTGAGGTTACTTCCATGATCTCGGTTACTCAAATTCTCGTCTAATTTATTTAATAATGAACAATTAATCATCAAACATTCTTGATACATCTTAAAAACTTTGTAAATATCATCTTTTGTAAATCCCATAATAGCTCCTTTCTTACTTAATATTATACATGATTACAGAAAATTTTAAAAAATTTCAAAAAACACTTGACAAGAAAGATTTAGGAGCGTATACTGTAATAGTTGTCTGAGAGAGACATAACAAAAACTTGATTAAGTTTACAAGAATTTAAAAAAGTTTTAAAAAAGTCTTGACAAGCTAAAAAAAGTATAGTATACTTTAATAGTTGTCACTTGAGGCAACGAAATAATTTAACAAAGAACCTTAATAAATTAAATAAAGTAAATACTTTGAGAGAAGTACAAACCAAACAATAATTCGGTGAGAATAAAAAAAGCAAAAGTCAGCTGAAAAGCTAGCTTCAAACAAACATTAAATTGAGAGT
>NZ_JBRFJH010000020.1:0-2023 GCF_052932205.1 Finegoldia sp. P1-F-LS
GGTACCACCGGATCACTAAGTCCGACTTTCGTCTCTGCTCGACCTGTATGTCTCGCAGTTAAGCTCGCTTTTGCCTTTGTACTCTTTGAATGATTTCCAACCATTCTGAGCGAACCTTTGAACGCCTCCGTTACTTTTTTGGAGGCGACCGCCCCAGTCAAACTGCCCGACTGACAGTGTCCTATTACCAGCTTCATGGTAACTAGTTAGAACTTTAGAATTAAAAGGGTGGTATCCCAACAGTGACTCTGCAAACTCTGGCGAGCTTGCTTCTTCGTCTCCCACCTATCCTGTACATTTAATCCCAAAATTCAATGTCAACCTGCAGTAAAGCTCCACGGGGTCTTTCCGTCCTACCGTGGGTAAGTCGCATCTTCACGACTACTACAATTTCACCGGATCCTTTGTTGAGACAGCGCCCAAATCGTTACACCTTTCGTGCGGGTCGGAACTTACCCGACAAGGAATTTCGCTACCTTAGGACCGTTATAGTTACGGCCGCCGTTTACTGGGGCTTAAGTTCGTTGCTTCGATTGCTCTAACAAGTCCCCTTGACCTTCCAGCACCGGGCAGGTGTCAGCACCTATACTTCATCTTTCGATTTAGCAGATACTTGTGTTTTTGGTAAACAGTCGCTTGGGCCTATTCTCTGCGACCTAATTTCTTAGGCATCCCTTCTCGCTAACTTACGGGATTATTTTGCCGAGTTCCTTAACAAAGGTTCTTCCGCGCGTCTTAGAATTCTCTTCTTGCCTACCTGTGTCGGTTTGCGGTACGGGTACAAGATTATTCGATAGCACCTTTTCTTGGCAGTTTGAATCTGTCGCTTCGCATCTTTCTGCTCCCCATCATAACTTACGTTGACGAATATACGGATTTGCCTGTATATTCTGGCTTGTTATTTGGACGTGCACAACCATCAGCACGCTCGACTTTTCCTTCTGCGTCAGTACTTCTCTCAATCACAATCTTGTAGTACAGGAATTTCTACCTGTTGTCCATCGACTACGCCTTTCGGCCTCGCCTTAGGTCCCGACTTACCCTGAGAGGACGAGCCTTGCTCAGGAATCCTTGGGCTTTCGACGGGGATGATTCTCACATCCCTTTTCGCTACTCATGCCAGCATTCTCACTTGTATATAATCCACAATTGCTTACGCTTTTTGCTTCTTCTCATATACAACGCTCCTCTACCGATAGAAAAGCTATTATGCCAGTTGTATGTTGTTAAGTGTTTTAGAAATTGTATCGTTCAATAGTTTTACGCTTTGTGTTTTCACAAATTTTGTTTATGTCTTTCTCTCTTACTTTACTAGTTGATATATTTCCTAATCTTAACCATACTTCTCGCATAATTGCTTTTCTATCCCACAGTTTCGGTATCAGATTTAGCCCCGTTCATCTTCGGCGCATTACCACTTGACCAGTGAGCTATTACGCACTCTTTAAATGTATGGCTGCTTCTGAGCCAACATCCTGGTTGTCTGAGTAGTATTACATCCTTTCCCACTTAATCTGTATTTTGGGACCTTAACTGGTGGTCTGGGCTGTTTCCCTTTTGACTATGAAGCTTATCCCTCATGGTCTGACTCCTGTTCATCGATTTTCAGGCATTCGGAGTTTGATAAGTTTCGGTAGAATTACTTCCCCTAGACT
The DNA here is from genome assembly GCF_052932205.1 of Finegoldia sp. P1-F-LS. Taxonomy (NCBI): domain Bacteria; kingdom Bacillati; phylum Bacillota; class Tissierellia; order Tissierellales; family Peptoniphilaceae; genus Finegoldia; species Finegoldia sp. P1-F-LS. The sequence continues at coordinate 1,656 of NZ_JBRFJH010000020.1, forward strand.
ATTCAGTGCTCTACCTCCTGTAATCTAAAACAAGGCTAGCCCTAAAGCTATTTCGAGGAGAACCAGCTATATCCGAGTTCGATTGGCTTTTCACCCCTATCCACAGGTCATCCGATAGCTTTTAAACGCTACCCGGTTCGAGCCTCCAGTAAATTTTACTTTACCTTCACTCTGCCCATGGATAGATCACCCGGTTTCGGGTCTACAACACGCAACTTTTGCCCTATTAAGACTCGGTTTCCCTGCGACTTCACATCTTAAATGTTTAATCTTGCTACGTATCGTAACTCGCTGGCCCGTTCTACAAAAAGTACGACATTAGAAGTCTTCTTCCTCTGTCTGCTTGTAGGCGCAAGGTTTCAGGTTCT
>NZ_JBRFJH010000021.1:0-1292 GCF_052932205.1 Finegoldia sp. P1-F-LS
ACTTCCTTATATAATGTATTTAGGTTGTTAAAGGTAACCTATAACCCTTTTTCGACTAAGTATTATTCAGGTTTGCTGTATAATATTGTTATTAGATAGAGTGTACTCGTCACTTCCTTGAGATTTAATCTCGTAATTGAAAGAGTGAGTCCTCTAATCTTTTAACTGTTTACGAATAAGTTAGATGTTGACCCTTTCAGGGTACTTCGTATATACCATAAGGCAGTAACGTTATTAGATTTTGAGGTGTCTATCTAAAATACTTTTTTATGAGGTTCAAATGTTTTATTTAGGTATCGATATTGGCAAAAATACTCATGTTGCTTCATTAGTTGATGACAAGAAAAAGGTTATTTTTAAGGCTTTTTCTTTTTCAAATTCCATTGATGGTGCTGAGAGTTTAATCCTTAAACTAGAAGCTTTCAAAAATGAACTTGAAGTTGCTATGGAAGCTACAGGTCATTATTGGTTATCTCTATACTCATATCTTGTCGAAAAAAACTTTACTGTTCGTGTTATCAATCCAATCCAAACTGACGGTTGGCGACAAGGTATTGAGATTAGAAAGAGAAAAACTGATGTTATTGATTCTCTTTTAATAGCTGATCTTCTTAGATATGGAGATTTCGTTGAGACTTCGCTTTCTAATGAAGATTATTTGTCTTTGAGAAATCTTTCCAGATTTAGGTCTTACCTCATTTCTTCAATTGGCGATCTTAAAAGAAAAACTATTGCACTTTTAGATCAAGTTTTTCCTGAATATGCCTCTTCTTTTAGTAATATTTTTGGGAAGACTTCTAAGGAAATTCTTTCAAATTTCTCTACTCCTTCTGATTTTGAGGATATTAATTCTGATGATTTGAATACTTTTCTTGAATCTGTTTCTAAGAAAAACTATGCTTCTAAGAAGATTGATGAGCTTTCTAAAAAGGCTTCTTCTTCTTTTGGTATTAATTTCTGTCTGGATTCATTTAGTCTTCAGATCAAAATACTTATTGAGCAAATTTCTTTTATTCAAAAGCAGGTTTCTGATGTTGAAAATGAAATTGAACTATTGCTTGAAAAACTTAATTCTCCAATTACTACTATTCCAGGTATCGGTTCTGTTAATGCAGCTACTATATTAGGTGAGATTGGAGATATTAAAAGATTTTCTAATCCTTCTAAACTTGTCGCTTATGCTGGTTTGGATGCTAGCGTTTCTCAGTCTGGAGAATATGAATCTACTTACAATCATATGAGTAAAAGAGGTTCTCCTTACTTAAGGCGTGCTCTTTTTCAATCCGCTCTTA
>NZ_JBRFJH010000023.1:0-1121 GCF_052932205.1 Finegoldia sp. P1-F-LS
TGCTTTTTCTAGCATTGTATTAGTTAATTCTATTGTTGGGTGATTACTTAGTGTATAGCTGATTATTTCACTGTTGAATAGATCTAATATTGGTGATAGGTATAGCTTATTTTCTTCACCTTTTATTCTAAATTCTGTTACATCCGTTAACCATAACTCATTTGGTTTACTTGCTGTAAATTGTCTTTTTACAAGATTATCTGCTACTTTTCCTACTTCTCCTTTGTATGATGAGTATTTTCTTGATCTAGTTTTAAATTTATTACATAACAAGGATTCTTCTCTCATTATTCTTAGGACTTTTTTATGGTTGATATTAAAGCCTTTATTTTTTAATACCATAGTTACTCTTCTATAGCCATATCTACCTTTTGTTGCCTCTACTATGGTTTTAATTTCATCTTTAACTTCTTTGTCTTTATCTATCTGATTTTCTAATTTTATTTTCCATTCATAGTATGATGATTTTGGTAAATTGGATATTTCTAACCATTCGCTTATCTTACTTTTTGGATATTCTTTTAGAAGTTTGAGGATTATCTTTGTCTTTTCCTTGCTTCTGCTTCCTCTTCCAGGAGCAAGGCTTGTAGCTTTTTTTCGTATATTATTTTCATTTTAAGAAGTCTATTTTCTTCTCTAAGTCTTATTAATTCTTCTCTTTCACTTTCGTTTATTGGAGTGTTTAGTTTAGACTTTTTATTTGATTTGGTCATATTTTTTCTAGGCCTTCCTTTGTTATCTTCTAGCCCAGATAAACCACTTTCTTTGTATTTTTTCTCCCAATTACAAATTATTGCTCCATTAGCGATATCAAAATACTCAGCAGTCTCTCTAAGCGAAGTTTGATTGATTTGCCTATATTGTATTACAGATAGCTTAAATTCACTAGTGTATTTATTGTTTTTTAACTTTTTAGATAATTTATCGAAGCCACCAAATTTGTATTGATCTATCCATACTCTTAATGTAGTCCAAGGAATATCATGTTTTTTTGCTACAATTCTATAGCCTCCAGATTTACCTGATAAGTATTCTAGTACTAATTTTATTTTAAATTCTTTTGTATATTTTGGCATACAAAAACCCCTCCATCCGTATTCCGGATTTTGGGGTTCAGATCA
>NZ_JBRFJH010000024.1:0-1116 GCF_052932205.1 Finegoldia sp. P1-F-LS
GATAATTTATCATAACAAGTGCAACATAAAATAACTCATAGCTAATCAGCTGTGTTAATATGTAAGTGACCAAACAAAACATATTAAAAGGAGCGATTAACTATGAGCTATAACCATATTACCATAGAAGAGAGATCTTGTATCTACCAATTTTTAAATTTAGGAATGAGTATAAGGAAAATTGCACAAGCACTTAAAAGGTCACCTAGTACAATATGTCGAGAAATTAAAAGAAATTCTTCTAAAATAAAATCCAGTAGAGGAAGTAACACTAGATATTTCCCAATAAAGGCAAATGACAAATATCGTGATAGAAGGAAAGATTGTCATAGGAAAACCAAGTTTACTAAAGATGTTATTGAGTATTTAACTATAAAAATTAATGAACATTGGTCACCTGAACAAATATCAAATAGAAAAACAAATGCTACTAATCATATACCATCTACATCAACCATATATAGGCTCATACACGCAAAAAAACTGCCAAAAACCAGTATGAAAAATTTAAGAAGAAAAGGAAAGTTTAAGAGACCAGCAGAAAAAAGAGGAAAATTCAACGATAAAGGAAGAACAATTAAGAAAAGACCTAAAGAAATATACAAAAGGCAAGAGCTAGGTCACTGGGAAGCAGATACAGTAGAATCAGGCAGATTCGATCATAAAAGAAAAAGTGGATACTGTTTCGTAACTTTAGCAGAAAGAAAATCTAGATACTATATAGCAATTCTAGTTGAAAATAGGAAATCAGAAAATGTAACGCCTGCAATAATCAATGCACTAAAAGATTTTCCAAAAGAATTAGTAAAAACAATAACTTTTGATAGAGGTAAAGAATTTTCAGAATTTGAGAAAATAGAAAAAGAGTTAGGATGTAAAACTTATTTTTGTGACCCCTACTGTGCATGGCAAAAGGGTACAAATGAAAATAGTAATGGACTTTTAAGGGAGTTTTATCCTAAAGGTATGGATTTATCGGAAGTAAATATTAATGATTTAAATGATAACTTAAGTTTAATGAATAATAGACCTAGAAAATGTATACAATATAAAACACCTAAAGAAGAACTTTTTGGTTTCTTACCATAAGTGTTGCATTTGATTTGACAATTCGTC
>NZ_JBRFJH010000025.1:0-1049 GCF_052932205.1 Finegoldia sp. P1-F-LS
GAAATGTAAAAGTAAATAAGTATGGTGATAAAAGCAAGAGGGATACACCTGTACCCATGCCGAACACAGAAGTTAAGCCTCTTAACGCCGATGGTACTACGATGGAAACGTCGTGGGAGAGTAGGTAATTGCCAAACAATTTTAATTGGTTGGACTACGAGCCCACTTGTGGGAGATCTAGACCTAACAGAAATCTATGATTTCGTCGTAGGTCTGATGCAACCAGTTGCCACGAATCTTTGATTCGTAGGAACTGTCTGCTGTAGGTAGTCGCCAAACAAAAGAAATTAAAGTTTGATTACTAAAGGAAAATTTAATAATTCCATTCGCTCAGCCTCACTTCAGAAATCTTCTTTAAAGATAAAAAATGAAGATTTCCTCGTTCGAAGCGTCACTCATGGAAAACATTAAATTTTCGAATAAAAGTAATCAAACTTTAAAAAGCGAACACCACTCATAAGAGTGGTAATAATCCTAGGTAGCTCAATGGTGGAGCACTCGGCTGTTAACCGATAGGCTGTGGGTTCGAGTCCCACCCTGGGAGCCAAATGCCGGGGTGGCGGAACTGGCAGACGCACAGGACTTAAAATCCTGCGGTGGTTAAACACCGTATCGGTTCGATTCCGATCCTCGGCACCAATAACGCGGGATAGAGCAGTTTGGTAGCTCGTCGGGCTCATAACCCGGAGGTCGTAGGTTCAAATCCTGCTCCCGCAACCATACATACACAACAAATTATATAATATGGCGGAGTAGCTCAGATGGCTAGAGCACACGGTTCATACCCGTGGTGTCAGGGGTTCGATTCCCTTCTCCGCTACCAATTTTTTATTCAGCGGTTGTGTTATTTGAAAATTAAATTAAAAGGCCCATGGTCACAGGGCTAGATTTAAAAAATAATAAACTTTAAACCTTAGTAATTAGGCCCTATGGTCAAGCGGTTAAGACATCGCCCTTTCACGGCGGTATCCCGGGTTCGAATCCCGGTAGGGTCACCAGATATATGGGCGATTAGCTCAGCTGGGAGAGCATCTGCCTTACAAGCAGGG
>NZ_JBRFJH010000026.1:0-987 GCF_052932205.1 Finegoldia sp. P1-F-LS
TATAGAGATATACCCCTCTCTTTATGAGACATCCATACAGGTGGTGCATGGTTGTCGTCAGCTCGTGTCGTGAGATGTTGGGTTAAGTCCCGCAACGAGCGCAACCCCTATACTTAGTTACCAGCGAGTAATGTCGGGGACTCTAAGTAGACTGCCGATGACAAATCGGAGGAAGGTGGGGATGACGTCAAATCATCATGCCCTTTATGTCCTGGGCTACACACGTGCTACAATGGTTGGTACAGAGGGCAGCTATATAGTGATATAATGCAAAACTCGAAAGCCAATCCCAGTTCGGATTGTAGGCTGCAACTCGCCTACATGAAGTCGGAGTTGCTAGTAATCGCGGATCAGAATGTCGCGGTGAATGCGTTCCCGGGTCTTGTACACACCGCCCGTCACACCATGGGAGTTGATAATACCCGAAGCCTGTGACCTAATTGAGGAGCAGTCGAAGGTAGGATTGATGACTGGGGTGAAGTCGTAACAAGGTAGCCGTATCGGAAGGTGCGGCTGGATCACCTCCTTTCTAAGGAGTGCTAACTTGACAAGTATTTACTTTAAGGTTCTTTATGGGGGTATAGCTCAGTTGGGAGAGCACCTGCCTTGCAAGCAGGGGGTCAGGAGTTCGAATCTCCTTATCTCCACCATTGACTTAACAGAAATCTATGATTTCGTTGTAAGTCAAGTGCCGTTTTGTTTCAAATCTTCGATTTGTCAAAAAACGGCCAATGACTTCTTAAAAGTCAGAACCGTGACCTAACCAAAGGTCATAAGCACATTGAAAATCGAATAACAGTATATATTTCCGGTCAAGAAACTAAGGGCGCAAGGCGGATGCCTTGGCACCAGGAGGCGACGAAGGACGTGACAAGCAACGAAAACCTCGAGTAGGAGCAAATATCCAGTGACTCGGGGGAATCCGAATGGGGAAACCTACTAGACACACTCTAGTATCCATACGTAAATACATAGCGTATGGAAGCG
>NZ_JBRFJH010000027.1:0-644 GCF_052932205.1 Finegoldia sp. P1-F-LS
CGCTTCCATACGCTATGTATTTACGTATGGATACTAGAGTGTGTCTAGTAGGTTTCCCCATTCGGATTCCCCCGAGTCACTGGATATTTGCTCCTACTCGAGGTTTTCGTTGCTTGTCACGTCCTTCTTCGCCTCCTGGTGCCAAGGCATCCGCCTTGCGCCCTTAGTTTCTTGACCGGAAATATATACTGTTATTCGATTTTCAATGTACTTTTTGACTTTTGTTAAGTCAATGGCCGTTTTTTGACAAATCGAAGATTTGAAACAAAACGGCACCTGACCTACTACGCAATCGAAGATTGCTGTTAGGTCATTGGTGGAGATAAGGAGATTCGAACTCCTGACCCCCTGCTTGCAAGGCAGGTGCTCTCCCAACTGAGCTATACCCCCATAAAAGAACCTTAAAGTAAATACTTGTTGAGTTAGCACTCCTTAGAAAGGAGGTGATCCAGCCGCACCTTCCGATACGGCTACCTTGTTACGACTTCACCCCAGTCATCAATCCTACCTTCGACTACTCCTCAATTAGGTCACAGGCTTCGGGTATTATCAACTCCCATGGTGTGACGGGCGGTGTGTACAAGACCCGGGAACGCATTCACCGCGACATTCTGATCCGCGATTACTAGCAACTCCGACTTCAT
>NZ_JBRFJH010000028.1:0-583 GCF_052932205.1 Finegoldia sp. P1-F-LS
CACCGCAGGATTTTAAGTCCTGTGCGTCTGCCAGTTCCGCCACCCCGGCATTTGGCTCCCAGGGTGGGACTCGAACCCACAGCCTATCGGTTAACAGCCGAGTGCTCCACCATTGAGCTACCTAGGAATATTACCACTCTTATGAGTGGTGTTCGCTTTTTAAAGTTTGATTACTTTTATTCGAAAATTTAATGTTTTCCATGAGCGACGCTTCGAACGAGGAAATCTTCATTTCATTTTCTAAAAAGAAGATTTCTGAAGTGAGGCTGAGCGAATGGAATTATTAAATTTTCCTTTAGTAATCAAACTTTAATATCTTCGTTTGGCGACTACCTACTCTCCCACGACGTTTCCATCGTAGTACCATCGGCGTTAAGAGGCTTAACTTCTGTGTTCGGCATGGGTACAGGTGTATCCCTCTTGCTTTTATCACCATACTTATTCACTTTTCATTTCCAATCAATAACAGTATATATTTCCAGTCAAGTTTTCGATTTATTAGTATCAGTTAGCTTTGATATTACTACCTTTACACCTCTGACCTATCTATCTTGTTTTCTTCAAGTAATCTCATAGAAATCTT
>NZ_JBRFJH010000029.1:0-490 GCF_052932205.1 Finegoldia sp. P1-F-LS
ATTACAAACCCCAGTTTCATTTTTAGCGTGTTCTTTAATATAATTTTGATCCTGCTGGAATGTTTGAATCTAACATTATAAGATTCAATACTTCTTCTCCTTCATATTCGCAGATTGCAGATAAAAGCATTCCGCAAGATTCTTCACCCATCATTTTTCTTGGTGGCAAGTTAGTTATTGCAAGTAATGTTTTACCTACTAAATCTTCTGCACTGTAGTAGTTTTTGATTCCTGATAATATGATTCTATCTTTTCCGGATCCATCATTCAAAGTGAATTTTAATAATTTCTTAGATTTTGGAACTTCTTCACAAGATTTTACTTTCACAACTCTGAAATCAGATTCTGAGAATTTATCAAAATCTACAAAATCTTCAAATAATGGTTCAACTTTTACTTTTGATAAGTCTAATTTCTTAGCTTTTGTATTGTCTTCACCATCTTTTGAACTATCAGAAGAATTATTTCCAACTGGCTTCATTGTTGGGAA
>NZ_JBRFJH010000030.1:0-467 GCF_052932205.1 Finegoldia sp. P1-F-LS
AGGCCCTATGGTCAAGCGGTTAAGACATCGCCCTTTCACGGCGGTATCCCGGGTTCGAATCCCGGTAGGGTCACCAGATATATGGGCGATTAGCTCAGCTGGGAGAGCATCTGCCTTACAAGCAGGGGGTCACAGGTTCGAGCCCTGTATCGCCCACCATATATTTTTTACAGAAACAAAGATAACAAATTCTAACACAAGGCCCGGTAGTTCAGTTGGTTAGAATGCCAGCCTGTCACGCTGGAGGTCGACGGTTCAAGTCCGTTCCGGGTCGCCAAGTATGCTGGTGTAGCTCAATTGGTAGAGCAACTGACTTGTAATCAGTAGGTTAGGGGTTCAAGTCCTCCCACCAGCTCCAAATCCTTTTTAATAAAGGATCAAGGAGGAGTTCCCGAGTGGCCAAAGGGGACGGACTGTAAATCCGTTACTTTATGTTTCGGTGGTTCAAATCCACCCTCCTCCACCAA
>NZ_JBRFJH010000031.1:0-457 GCF_052932205.1 Finegoldia sp. P1-F-LS
CTGGTTTGGATGCTAGCGTTTCTCAGTCTGGAGAATATGAATCTACTTACAATCATATGAGTAAAAGAGGTTCTCCTTACTTAAGGCGTGCTCTTTTTCAATCCGCTCTTAGAGCTGAATTTTGTGATCCTGTTTTCTCAGATTATTATCAAAAAAAGATTAGTGAAGGAAAACATCATCTAGTTGCTACCAATGCTGTTGCTAGAAAGCTTTGTCATACTATTTTTGCTGTTCTTACTAAAGATGAACCTTATCAAGTACAAAATTAGTTTTGTTTTATTGCAAACTGATTTTTGAAAAAATTACAATTTTAAGGTTAAAAACCTTGCTAACCCTATTTTTAAATTCTTAAACTCTAGGGTATTTTTTCATGCTTATTTTTATTCAGTTTTTATCAATATCAATTCTTATATTTTTAGCATTTTACCTCTTGACTTTTAATAGTTAGTCTTTCTTT
>NZ_JBRFJH010000032.1:0-447 GCF_052932205.1 Finegoldia sp. P1-F-LS
TTTCACTCCCCTCCCGGGGTTCTTTTCACCTTTCCCTCACGGTACTATTCGCTATCGGTCACCAGGTAGTATTTAGCCTTAGGGGGTGGTCCCCCTATCTTCCCACAGAATTTCACGTGCTCCGTGGTACTCTTCTTAAAGTGTCTCTATTCTGATTTCGACTACAAGACTGTTACTTTCTTTGGTTCTTCTTTCCATAAGATTTGTCTATCAGTTTAGTCTTACTTTAATGGGCTTCTCTCTGTTCGCTCGCCGCTACTTGGAGAATCGAGTTTTCTTTCTTTTCTTGTTCCTACTTAGATGTTTCAGTTCAGAACATTCGCTTCCATACGCTATGTATTTACGTATGGATACTAGAGTGTGTCTAGTAGGTTTCCCCATTCGGATTCCCCCGAGTCACTGGATATTTGCTCCTACTCGAGGTTTTCGTTGCTTGTCACGTCCTTC
>NZ_JBRFJH010000033.1:0-430 GCF_052932205.1 Finegoldia sp. P1-F-LS
AGTGGAAGGGCCATCGCTCAACGGATAAAAGCTACCCCGGGGATAACAGGCTTATCTCCCCCAAGAGTCCACATCGACGGGGAGGTTTGGCACCTCGATGTCGGCTCGTCTCATCCTGGAGCTGGAGTAGGTTCCAAGGGTTGGGCTGTTCGCCCATTAAAGAGGCACGCGAGCTGGGTTCAGAACGTCGTGAGACAGTTCGGTCCCTATCCACCGTGGGCGTGAGAAATTTGAGAGGATCTGTCCTTAGTACGAGAGGACCGGGATGGACAGACCGCTGGTGTACGAGTTGTACTGCCAAGTGCACAGCTCGGTAGCTACGTCTGGGAAGGATAAGTGCTGAAGGCATCTAAGCACGAAACCAACCTCGAGATAAGATTTCTATGAGATTACTTGAAGAAAACAAGATAGATAGGTCAGAGGTGTAAAG
>NZ_JBRFJH010000034.1:0-384 GCF_052932205.1 Finegoldia sp. P1-F-LS
GATATTTGCTCCTACTCGAGGTTTTCGTTGCTTGTCACGTCCTTCTTCGCCTCCTGGTGCCAAGGCATCCGCCTTGCGCCCTTAGTTTCTTGACCGGAAATATATACTGTTATTCGATTTTCAATGTTCATTCGACTTTTAAAAGTCGTTTTATGGGTTTGATATATAAAATATCAATGGTGGGCCTGGGGGGACTCGAACCTCCGACCTCACGCTTATCAGGCGTGCGCTCTAACCAGCTGAGCTACAGGCCCATAAAAGAACCTTAAAGTAAATACTTGTCAAGTTAGCACTCCTTAGAAAGGAGGTGATCCAGCCGCACCTTCCGATACGGCTACCTTGTTACGACTTCACCCCAGTCATCAATCCTACCTTCGACTGCTC
>NZ_JBRFJH010000035.1:0-377 GCF_052932205.1 Finegoldia sp. P1-F-LS
CCCTGCTTGTAAGGCAGATGCTCTCCCAGCTGAGCTAATCGCCCATATATCTGGTGACCCTACCGGGATTCGAACCCGGGATACCGCCGTGAAAGGGCGATGTCTTAACCGCTTGACCATAGGGCCTTAATTACTAATGTTTTCGTTTTATATATTCATTTGTTAACAACTTACTTATTTATTTTAGCATTTAATAAGCATTTTGTCAACACTTTTTTTCAGTTTTTTTACTCAGGTTTTACATAAACTATATGTATGGTTGCGGGAGCAGGATTTGAACCTACGACCTCCGGGTTATGAGCCCGACGAGCTACCAAACTGCTCTATCCCGCGTTATTGGTGCCGAGGATCGGAATCGAACCGATACGGTGTTTAAC
>NZ_JBRFJH010000036.1:0-369 GCF_052932205.1 Finegoldia sp. P1-F-LS
GCGAGGCGAGAATTGTCAATGTAAAAGTCGTTGTGAATAAATCACTTGCAGAAACAAACGAGCCAACTGGTAAAGAAATAAAAATCCTAGAAGGAGAAAATGTTGAAGCAAAAGATTTGGTTGCAAACTCAGATGATTTGCCTGCTGATACAACATTTGAATTCAAAGAAAAACCAGACACTAAGGCAGTAGGAACCTATGACACAACAATAATCGTAAAATACAGCGACGGCTCAATTGACGAAGTACAATCAAAAATTATCATACAAAAACAAGCAGCGGTAATCACACCAATACCAACAGTTGAAGCAATTGATGAAATTGTGGAATTCGGCAAAACATACGACTTGACAGACAACATCAAAAATT
>NZ_JBRFJH010000037.1:0-355 GCF_052932205.1 Finegoldia sp. P1-F-LS
CACAGAAGTTAAGCCTCTTAACGCCGATGGTACTACGATGGAAACGTCGTGGGAGAGTAGGTAGTCGCCAAACAATTAAGATCTAGTGATGACAATGTCCGCTAGGTCTTTTTTTGTGAGTTCTTTTTTGTGAGTTCTTTTAGCTATACTAATATAGAAAATGGTGTAAAGATTTCTCTAGACAACAGTTGCAGGATACACATAGGTATATACCTTAGCAAACATCTTGCACGAATATCTAGACTACGAAAATAAATAAATTCTAAGCTTGTGAACCTAAAATCGCAAACTCGCTAACGCTCAAACAGTGCGATTTTTTAACGGTTCCCTTCGCTTGAATTTATGATTATTTTCT
>NZ_JBRFJH010000038.1:0-346 GCF_052932205.1 Finegoldia sp. P1-F-LS
GATATTTGCTCCTACTCGAGGTTTTCGTTGCTTGTCACGTCCTTCGTCGCCTCCTGGTGCCAAGGCATCCGCCTTGCGCCCTTAGTTTCTTGACCGGAAATATATACTGTTATTCGATTTTCAATGTTCAGATGTCGATTTGTTAATCGACTGTGCAAACTTCAGTTAATAAAAACTAAAAGTTCATAATTTAATGAACCTTAAAGTAAATACTCATTGAGTTAGCACTCCTTAGAAAGGAGGTGATCCAGCCGCACCTTCCGATACGGCTACCTTGTTACGACTTCACCCCAGTCATCAATCCTACCTTCGACTGCTCCTCAATTAGGTCACAGGCTTCGGGTAT
>NZ_JBRFJH010000039.1:0-346 GCF_052932205.1 Finegoldia sp. P1-F-LS
TCTTATATTTTTAGCATTTTACCTCTTGACTTTTAATAGTTAGTCTTTCTTTCTTTGTTGTTTTAGGTGGAGGCTTAATAGATTTTTTATATCCACTTTGTGAATGAGCGTTTTGAAATGATAGAATAGAAAAAGCCGACTACTGAATTAATTTTGTTGTTTCAGTATGTCGGCTTAATTGTTTTGTTCATTTCAAATTTTAAAAGTCAAGGGCGAGCGTTAGCGAGTTTATTTACCCTTGACTTTTAAAAAGCGAATGGTTGTTGCTCCCTGCAAGGGTTTGGCTCCGCAGGACGCAAGCACCCTTTAGGGTGTATAATTGCGCCCTTAGAAAATCTAAGGGAGA
>NZ_JBRFJH010000040.1:0-298 GCF_052932205.1 Finegoldia sp. P1-F-LS
CAGTTGGCTCGTTTGTTTCTGCAAGTGATTTATTCACAACGACTTTTACATTGACAATTCTCGCCTCGCCATTTTCGAATGTCACTTTGATTTTTCCGATGTAGTTTCCAGATTTGTTTGTGTTTATTGCATCTTTTTCTGTGATGTCTGTAACTTTCGCTCCACTTGGCAAATTTTTGATGTTGTCTGTCAAGTCGTATGTTTTGCCGAATTCCACAATTTCATCAATTGCTTCAACTGTTGGTATTGGTGTGATTACCGCTGCTTGTTTTTGTATGATAATTTTTGATTGTACTTC
>NZ_JBRFJH010000041.1:0-267 GCF_052932205.1 Finegoldia sp. P1-F-LS
AAGATTTCTATGAGATTACTTGAAGAAAACAAGATAGATAGGTCAGAGGTGTAAAGATAGTAATATCAAAGCTAACTGATACTAATAAATCGAAAACTTGACTGGAAATATATACTGTTATTGATTGGAAATGAAAAGAGAATAAGTATGGTGATAAAAGCAAGAGGGATACACCTGTACCCATGCCGAACACAGAAGTTAAGCCTCTTAACGCCGATGGTACTACGATGGAAACGTCGTGGGAGAGTAGGTAGTCGCCAAACAATT
>NZ_JBRFJH010000042.1:0-264 GCF_052932205.1 Finegoldia sp. P1-F-LS
GCTGACAAGTATGAACCAGAAGTTAAGAAGGAAGAAATCGAAAAAGGCGGAAAAGTTGACTTAACAGACAACGTAACAAACCTAGACAAACTTCCAGAAGGCACAAAAGTAGAAGATGTAACTCCAGAAGGAGCAATTGATACAAACAAACCTGGTGACTACACAGGAAAAATCAAAGTAACTTATCCAGATGGAACAAGCGAAGAAAAAGAAGTACCTGTAACAGTAAAAGATACAACACCAGCACAAACAGATGCTGACAAG
>NZ_JBRFJH010000043.1:0-255 GCF_052932205.1 Finegoldia sp. P1-F-LS
CTTTTATCTGCAATCTGCGAATATGAAGGAGAAGAAGTATTGAATCTTATAATGTTAGATTCAAACATTCCAGCAGGATCAAAATTATATTAAAGAACACGCTAAAAATGAAACTGGGGTTTGTAATGAATCCCAGTTTAATTTTTAGGGGTATGTACGAGATGGATAATTAGAATAATTTTATTACCGATAAGATTAGTGTTTAGTTTGCTCATAGCTTTTTTAACCTTCATATTAAGTTTGAGTACTGCGTTG
>NZ_JBRFJH010000044.1:0-255 GCF_052932205.1 Finegoldia sp. P1-F-LS
CTCCAGCTCCAGGATGAGACGAGCCGACATCGAGGTGCCAAACCTCCCCGTCGATGTGGACTCTTGGGGGAGATAAGCCTGTTATCCCCGGGGTAGCTTTTATCCGTTGAGCGATGGCCCTTCCACTCGGTACCACCGGATCACTAAGTCCGACTTTCGTCTCTGCTCGACCTGTATGTCTCGCAGTTAAGCTCGCTTTTGCCTTTGTACTCTTTGAATGATTTCCAACCATTCTGAGCGAACCTTTGAACGCCT
>NZ_JBRFJH010000045.1:0-255 GCF_052932205.1 Finegoldia sp. P1-F-LS
TCTTAACTTCTGGTTCATACTTGTCAGCATCTGTTTGTGCTGGTGTTGTATCTTTTACTGTTACAGGTACTTCTTTTTCTTCGCTTGTTCCATCTGGATAAGTTACTTTGATTTTTCCTGTGTAGTCGCCAGGTTTGTTTGTATCAATTGCTCCTTCTGGAGTTACATCTTCTACTTTTGTGCCTTCTGGAAGTTTGTCTAGGTTTGTTACGTTGTCTGTTAAGTCAACTTTTCCGCCTTTTTCGATTTCTTCCT
>NZ_JBRFJH010000046.1:0-255 GCF_052932205.1 Finegoldia sp. P1-F-LS
TTTCCTTTTCTTGACATACTTTGTTTAATATTCATTTTTTCTAGTTTTTTAGTCCAAGTACTATGTTGGTAATGAAATCCTTGGTCTGAGTGTATAATTAAATTTTTAGTGTCCTTATTTTCTTCTATTGCTTTTTCTAGCATTGTATTAGTTAATTCTATTGTTGGGTGATTACTTAGTGTATAGCTGATTATTTCACTGTTGAATAGATCTAATATTGGTGATAGGTATAGCTTATTTTCTTCACCTTTTATT
>NZ_JBRFJH010000047.1:0-255 GCF_052932205.1 Finegoldia sp. P1-F-LS
TAGCTGCCCTCTGTACCAACCATTGTAGCACGTGTGTAGCCCAGGACATAAAGGGCATGATGATTTGACGTCATCCCCACCTTCCTCCGATTTGTCATCGGCAGTCTACTTAGAGTCCCCGACATTATTCGCTGGTAACTAAGTATAGGGGTTGCGCTCGTTGCGGGACTTAACCCAACATCTCACGACACGAGCTGACGACAACCATGCACCACCTGTATGGATGTCTCATAAAGAGAGGGGTATATCTCTATA
>NZ_JBRFJH010000048.1:0-255 GCF_052932205.1 Finegoldia sp. P1-F-LS
CCACGGAGCACGTGAAATTCTGTGGGAAGATAGGGGGACCACCCCCTAAGGCTAAATACTACCTGGTGACCGATAGCGAATAGTACCGTGAGGGAAAGGTGAAAAGAACCCCGGGAGGGGAGTGAAATAGAACCTGAAACCTTGCGCCTACAAGCAGACAGAGGAAGAAGACTTCTAATGTCGTACTTTTTGTAGAACGGGCCAGCGAGTTACGATACGTAGCAAGATTAAACATTTAAGATGTGAAGTCGCAGG
>NZ_JBRFJH010000049.1:0-255 GCF_052932205.1 Finegoldia sp. P1-F-LS
CCTGCGACTTCACATCTTAAATGTTTAATCTTGCTACGTATCGTAACTCGCTGGCCCGTTCTACAAAAAGTACGACATTAGAAGTCTTCTTCCTCTGTCTGCTTGTAGGCGCAAGGTTTCAGGTTCTGTTTCACTCCCCTCCCGGGGTTCTTTTCACCTTTCCCTCACGGTACTATTCGCTATCGGTCACCAGGTAGTATTTAGCCTTAGGGGGTGGTCCCCCTATCTTCCCACAGAATTTCACGTGCTCCGTGG
>NZ_JBRFJH010000050.1:0-255 GCF_052932205.1 Finegoldia sp. P1-F-LS
CTCCAGCTCCAGGATGAGACGAGCCGACATCGAGGTGCCAAACCTCCCCGTCGATGTGGACTCTTGGGGGAGATAAGCCTGTTATCCCCGGGGTAGCTTTTATCCGTTGAGCGATGGCCCTTCCACTAGGTACCACCGGATCACTAAGTCCGACTTTCGTCTCTGCTCGACCTGTATGTCTCGCAGTTAAGCTCGCTTTTGCCTTTGTACTCTTTGAATGATTTCCAACCATTCTGAGCGAACCTTTGAACGCCT
>NZ_JBRFJH010000051.1:0-226 GCF_052932205.1 Finegoldia sp. P1-F-LS
CTGGAGTTACATCTTCTACTTTTGTGCCTTCTGGAAGTTTGTCTAGGTTTGTTACGTTGTCTGTTAAGTCAACTTTTCCGCCTTTTTCGATTTCTTCCTTCTTAACTTCTGGTTCATACTTGTCAGCATCTGTTTGTGCTGGTGTTGTATCTTTTACTGTTACAGGTACTTCTTTTTCTTCGCTTGTTCCATCTGGATAAGTTACTTTGATTTTTCCTGTGTAGTC